>JBOGWP010000213.1:0-24821 GCA_050693875.1 Actinomycetota bacterium | reverse complement strand
CAGGCGGGACAAGAGTCCAGCCACTCTGAAGGAGGTGATCGCAAGCTAGGAAATCAGCCCTCAGAAGCTCGAGAGGTGGGGACTTTTAGTTGGCCACCAGTGGGGACCCGAACTTGGCCATTGACATCTGTCCGTCAGATGCGGCAGGGCGCGAGCCGCCGAGCGACTGCCTCGCCCGATGAGATGCGAGCCATCGACGCGCGTCCCGCGGCAACACGGCAGCTCGGGAGGTGGTAGCTCGTGGTCCCGGCGAGCACCACGTCCTCGGCGGCGCCGTCCGAGCCCGGCGGCTCGCCCAGGACCTGAGGTGCCTCGCCGCCCCACCTCGGGACGGCGGGGGCCTCGGGTCGCATCTCGGGCCACGACGCCGGATCGGGCGCACGACTCCGAGCCGACAGCGCCGCCTGCAGGTTCCGCATGCTCTCAGCGAGCTCCTCCAGGGCGACCCGCTGCGCGGCATGCGCCCGCTTCATCTGCCGCACGACCATCGCAGCCGAGCCGTAGAGGACCGCGGCCAAGCCCCCCAGCCCACCCGAGATGAGGTAGGGAAGCTGCCCCTGGGTGTAGTCGAGGCTGGCCGCGCCGTTCCAGGCGAGCCCGATCAGCGCGAAGCCGGCGACGATCAGCAGAACCGGGGCGACGTCGCCAAGCCGCAGCCCCCCGGGCGCGGCGGTGCCGCTTCGCGCTAGGCGGGACGAGGGCATCGTCGGCATGGCGGAATCACTGTACGCCCAGGGCCCCTGCCGGGTGCCGGGGACCCCGGGCGCGGGGGGAGGCTGTCGAGCGAAAAGGCTACAGCCAGTCCTTCCGGCGGAAGTAGGCGTAGAGCGCCGCGGACGCCGCGGCCATAATGCCGAGCGCGGCCCAGAAGCCCCCCAGGGTCTGGTCGGGTGGGATGAGGCGAAAGTTCATCCCGTACACGCCGGCGATCAAGGTGGCCACGGCGATGATCGCTGCCCAGCTCGTGACCTTCTTCATCGTCGTGTTGAGGCGGTTCGAGACCGCCGAGAGGTGGACCTGGATCGCCCCGGTGAGCAGCTCGTTCATGGCGTCCACCGACATTCCGACCCGCAGGAGATGGTCCTGGATGTCGTGGAAGTAGGGGACGAGCTCCTCGGGGATCTCCAAGACGTCACCGCGGACGAGCACACTGACCACATCCTGGAGCGGCAGCGCGACGCGCCTGAGAGTCACCAGCCGGCGGCGCAGGCCGAAGAGATCCTCCTGGATCTGCGGATCGGCCTCGGGCGCCAGCACGCGCGACTCGAGCCCCTCGATGGTGTCCTCGAGTGCGTCGGCGACGACCGCATAGCCGTCGACGATCACGTCCAGGAGACCGTGGAGAAGGCTGCCGACCCCGTGCTTGAGCAGGTCCCCGGTGGCATCCCAACGCTCCAGGACGGCGTCGAGCGGCGTGGGGGGATGCTTGCGGACGGTGATCAGGTAGCGGTCCCCGACGAACGCGTCGACCTCGGCCGTCTGCAGCTCGCCCCCGTCGAGCCAGACCGCGTAGGCCACCACGTACAGGTGGTGCTGGTAGCGGTCGACCTTGGGCCGCTGATGCAGCTTCGAGGCATCCTCGACCGCCAGCGGGTGGACGGGAAACTCCTCCTCGAGCAGCTTGAGATCCCCCGGCCCGGGCTCCGGGAAGTCCAGCCAGACCAGCGTGTCGGGCTCCTCGAGGAAGTCCGAGACGAGGGCCGGGTCGAAGTCGCGCTGGTCGAGCCGCCCACTGCGGTACAACCTGGTCCGGATCATCCCCGGCCCGTCGCCCACCCTGCTACTTGGCGTACTCGACCGCCCGGTGCTCCCGGATGACCGTCACCTTGATCTGCCCCGGGTACTGCAGCTCTTCTTCGATCTTCTTGGCGATGTCGCGCGCCAGGATCTCGGCCCCGACGTCGTCGACCTGATCGGGCCGGACCATCACGCGGACCTCGCGCCCCGCTTGCATCGCGTAGCACCGTTCGACGCCTGGGAACGACTCGGCCAGACCTTCGAGCCGCTGGAGCCGCTTCACATAGGTCTCCAGGGTCTCGCGGCGGGCTCCCGGCCGTGACCCGGAGATCGTGTCGGCGATCTGGGTGATCACCGCTTCGACGGTGCGTGGCTCGACCTCGTTATGGTGCGCCTCGATGGCATGGATGACGGCCGGAGGTTCGCGCAGGCGCCGAGCCAGCTCTGCCCCGATCAGCGCGTGCGATCCCTCCACCTCGTGGCTGATCGCCTTGCCGATGTCGTGGAGCAGCGTGCACCGCTTGGCGAGCGGGATGTCCGTGCCCAGCTCGGCCGCGATCACCCCGGCGACGTGGGCGGCCTCGACCAGGTGCTTGAGCACGTTCTGGCCGTAGGAGGTGCGGTAGTTGAGCCGTCCGAGGACTTTCACCATCTCCGGATGCATGTCGGTGACTCCGACCTCCAGCAGGGCCCACTCCCCCGCCTCCCGGATGGCACGCTCGATCTCGGCCTTCGACTTCTCGTGGGTCTCCTCGATCCGGGCCGGCTGGATGCGGCCGTCGCCGATCAGCTTCTCAAGGGTGAGCCGGGCGATCTCCCGGCGGATCGGGTCGAAGCAGGAGAGCACAACCGACTCCGGTGTGTCGTCGATGATGAGGTTCGTCCCGGTGGTTGCCTCGAACGCCCGGATGTTGCGCCCCTCCCGGCCGATGATGCGGCCCTTCATGTCGTCGTTGGGAAGGGTCACAACCGACACGGCGTTCTCGGAGGTCTCCTCGGACGCCACGCGCTGAATCGCAATTGCCACGATCTTCCTGGCCCGGCGCTCGGCCTCCTCGCGGGCCTGGCCCTCGATGTCGCGGACCAGGATCATCGCGTCCCGCTTTGCCTCGGTTTCGATCTCGCGGATCAGTACCTCCTTCGCCTCGGCTGAGGTCATGCCGGCGACGCGCTCGAGCTGCGTCTTCTGCCGGGCCAGCACGACGTCCAGCTCCTGCTTCATACGCTCGACGTCCGCAGCTCGATCGGCGAGGGACTGATCCTTCGCCTCGAGCCGCTTCGCGGTGCGATCCAGCGTGTCCTCGCGCTGGAGGAGGTGAGACTCCCTGCGCTGGATCTCCCCATTGCGGTTCCTGATATCTGCTTCGGCTTCCTGCCGGATGCGCAGCGCCTCGTCGCGGGCCTCTGCCAGGGCTTCGCGTTTGGCTGCTTCGGCCTCACGCTCCGCGTTGGTCAGTAGGTCATGGGCAAGTTTCTCGGCGCTGCCCGTGCGCGCCTCGGAGACCATCTTCCTGATCAGGAATCCGACCCCAATTCCGGCAAGAAGGCCCGCCACAGCAAAGATTGCCTCCACGTGGACCTCCCTGTAAATGCAAAAAAGCCGAGCTCCGCTCGGCCGGAAGAAGCGTATGCGGTTTCAACCGTCTCAGGCCTCATCAGCCCGAGCGCAATAACCTCCTGGAACTCGCCTTCAACTGTGGTTTCCGCTGCAGTAGTTCATCGGTTTTCGTCAGCTTCGGACTTGCTCCGTTTCGCCGTGTTCGGCGCATGCACTTCTTCGGACCGGGCTTCATCTTAGACTCGCCACCCTGCGCGGTCAATCAATCAAAGCGAGCGAATTCCCGAGGAGCCGCCGGCACGCCTCCTCGACCACCTCGGCCCCGTAGCCGCGCCGGGCGAGAAACCCACTCAGCCGCCGGAACGCCGCCTCGGGAGGCAGGCTTCGCAGGGCGGGCAGGCGAGCCTCGCCGAGACGCACCGCGTTCTCGAGCTCTGCGCCTTCGGACGCGGCTAATGCCGCGTCGACGAGGGCGGGGGCAATCCCCCGCCCTTCGAGTTCGGCCCGAACATGGCTCCGGCTGAACCCTCGCTCCTCCATCAGGCGCTCCGCGAGATCCTTCGCGAGGGCCTCGTCATCGGCGAGACCGACCTCGGCCAGGCGGGCCACGACCGCGTTGGCAACCGCCTCCGGATGCCCCCGAGCGACGAGGGCAATGCGGATCTCCTCCTGCGATCTCGACCTGGCGGCGAGGAGGCGGAGGGCATCCTCCATCGCCTGCTCGCGGCCCCCGTCGTGCTCGGTCACGGTCGTGCCTCGACCTCGGCCTCGACCTCGGCCTCGACCTCGACCTCGGCCTCGACCCCGATCCCCAGCGCCCGTTTCACGCGCCCCTCGATCTCGGTGAAGACGTCCGGGTGCTCGGCGAGGAACGCCTTGGCGTTCTCCCGCCCCTGCCCGATCTGGTCACCCTCGAACAGGTACCAGGACCCGGACTTCGCGACGATCCCCCTCTCCACGGCGGTGTCGAGCAGCGACCCCTCTTTGGAGATCCCGTGGCCGTACTGGATGTCGAACTCCGCCTGGCGGAAGGGGGCGCTGACCTTCGATTTCACGACCTTCACCCGGACGCGGGATCCCACGACCTCGTTCCCGTCCTTCAGGTTCTCAATCTTGCGGATGTCGAGCCGCACCGAGGCGTAGAACTTGAGCGCCCGGCCCCCGGGCGTGGTCTCGGGAGAGTTGTGCACCACCACCCCGTCGGCCAGGTAGTTGTGACTCCCCTCCACCTCGATGTCGAACCGGTGTCTGCGGGTGCCCGAAGGCTTCCGCTCGATGCCGAGGATCGGCATCGGCATCAACTCGTGGCGCACAGGCTCGAACACCGGCTGGACGTCGAACCGACCGCGGAGGCGCGGAAGTAGCTTGTACTCCATCGAGGGATGGACGTAGGGCGCGATCAGCTCCTGCAGCTTGGCCGTCTCGTCCTTCGGGAAGACGAGGCAGGCATTTCCGGCGGGCTGAGTCAGCTGCGGCCGGATGCCCCAGGTGTCCTCGAGGCAGGCCGCCAGGCGTAGCCTGCTGGCTTCCTCGATGGCCTCGATGAAGATCTCGCACCTGTCGCTGCCGTGCCGGGTCGGCTCCTGGAGCCCCATGGCGCGAAGCGAGAACGACGCGTCGTCCATGTACCAGATCGCCAGCGACAGGGGGGTCAGCCGCTTCAGGTAGTCGTGACTGAGGACCTTCCTGCCCTCCCGGTACACCGCCTGCCGAAGCTCTGCGAGCTCCGGGAGCGGCTTGAAGTCGTAGAAGACCGCGCCCCGGCCGTTCGTGGAGCGGCTGGAGCGGATGTTGGAGAATAGCGATGCTTTCCAGTCGCAATAGGCAACTTGATTCTTGCCGTGCCCGAATCGAACGCGCGCCGCCAGTCCGTTCTGCGTCGGCGACAGGGCTCCGTCGCCCAGGAGGGAGCCCAGAATCACCTCCCACTGAAACTCGGACAGGCAATGAGGCAGCGCGGTCATCACCCGATCGTCCACCCGCAGCTCCCCCGCCTCCCGCCATCCACCGGGCGTCCGGACCTGATGGTTGGGCGTGCAGGCAAACCGCGAGCTGCCGTGGCGGCTGGGTCGGGCCACGGTGATGTGGAGAAACTCGTCGGTCGGCCCGTTGTCGAACCAGTTGACGACCTTCCCTGGCACGACCTTGCCGAGCTCCGGGTCGTACGAGAGCACCTCCACCGGCATCTTCTGGTTGACGAGCTTCCCGATCATCATCTGCGAGCCGTCCGCCAGTGTGACTGGGGTCTCGTAGGAGAAGCACCCGAAGATGACCCCGATCTTCTCCCGCAGCTGGTTGATGAAGACGATCATCGTGTTCGAGCGGTTGACGCTCCCGGCGAGCTTCCTCAGCGCCTGACTCATCAGCCGGGCCTGGAGCCCCATGTGGGCGTCGCCCATCTCCCCCTCGATCTCGGCCCTGGGCACGAGCGCCGCCACGGAGTCGACCACGATCAGGTCGACCGCACTCGAGCGAACCAGCATGTCGGCGATCTCGAGCGCCTGCTCGCCCGTGTCGGGCTGCGAGACCAGCAGCTCGTCGACGTTCACGCCGAGGTTCCGGGCGTAGGTCACGTCGAGCGCGTGCTCGGCGTCGATGAATGCTGCAATCCCCCCGAGCCGCTGCGCCTCGGCGATGACGTGCAGGCAGAGGGAGGTCTTCCCACTCGACTCGGGCCCGTAGATCTCCACGATGCGGCCCCGCGGCAACCCCCCGATGCCGAGTGCCACGTCGAGCCCCAGCGACCCGGTGGGGATGACGTCGACCGCGACCGCCGCCGCCTCCCCCAGCTTCATGATCGACCCCTTGCCGAACTGCTTCTCGATCTGGAGGACCGCGAGCTCGAGCGCCTTGTCCTTTCCCGTGGGCCCCGTCTCCCTCCCAACTCCCCGGTTGAGCGACATGCCTTCCTCCTTGCACCTCTCGTCGGCTGCGGATTCCGACTCCGCCGGGCGGTTCCTGCCTACGTTCGAGAGGCTAGAGACCGGGGGTGACAGAATCCGGGGGAAACGCTACGACGAACGTATGTTCGGCACAAGCATTCTCGAGGGAAAAAGTTACAGCCCTGTGATTATACGGCGGCCCCGCGGCGCCGCCGGTCCGCCGATCGTTCGCTCCCAGCGTTGCGCCGACCGCCACGTCAGGCGGGAACGAGCCGCGGGCCCCTTCACTACCTCTGGGCCGGCCCCAGCGGGAACCGGTCCAGCGGCACGTACGACGCCCCCCGCGGCGAGAGGTGCGAGCGAAACAGCACCACCTCGCCGACGTCGAACGGCTCGGAGGGCAGGTCCTCGACTCGTGCCTCGGCGAGCGCCTCCCCGATCGGACCGGGGGTCCGGAACCGGGCGAGCGTGAGATGGGGCCGCCAGACCCGTTCCTCCCGCCGGAATCCCGCGGCGGCGAAGTCGCGCTCCATCCCCTCGGCGAGCGCCGCGAGCACGCCGTCGGCATCCTCCAGACCCACCCAGACCACTCGTGCCCGCCGGGCAGAGGGGAAGGCGCCGAGACCCGTCAACCTCGACCGGGTGCGGGGGAAGGGCTCCACGCTCTGCGCTGTGACGTCGCGCACCTCGCCGAAGCGCTCCTCAGGCACCTCGCCGAGGAACTTCAGCGTCACGTGCCACGAGGCAGGGGGGATGAACCTCGCGCCCCGCAGGCGGAGCCGGACTGGATCGATGGCCCGGTCGAGCCCCCGGCGATGTCCGTCGGGGATGTCGAAGGCGATGAACAGCCGCACCGTCGAGCCCAGCCCTTCCTAGCCGAGGGCGAGCTCGTCGCCGCCGAGGAGCCAGCGGCGGAGCAGGTCGAGGGCCGCCTGCGATGCCAGCGTCCGCACCCGCCCCCGATCTCCCGGCAGCATCAGCTCGCGGGCAAGGGAGCCGTTTGCGTGTGCCAGGCCGACGAAGCACCGGCCGACGTGGGTCTCCGACGGCTCCGGCCCTGCCTCGCCCGTCGTCGAGAGCCCGAGCTCTGCCCCGGCCCGCTCGCGAGCGCCCTCCGCCATCTCCAGCGCGGTCTCCCGCGACACCGCTCCGTGGCGGCGCAGCATCTCCGGGTCGAGTCCGAGGTCTCGCACCTTCGCCTCGAGGGAGTAGGTCACGTACCCGGCCCGCAGCAGCTCGGACGCGCCGGGAACCGAGACGAGCCGTGAGCACACCAGCCCCCCGGTGACCGACTCCGCCACCCCCAGGGTCAGCCGCCGCCCGCGAAGCATCCCGCCCACCACGCTTTCGAGCGACTCGTCGTCGATGCCGAAGACCACCGGCCCCAGCGCCGCGCGCAGCTCCCGCACCACGGGCTCGATGCGCTCCTCGGCGGCCGCCCGGGTCCCAGCCTTGGCGGTGATGCGAATCGCCACCTCGCCCCGCGACGCCAGCAGCGCCAGGGTCGCAGAGCGCTCACGGTCGAGCCGCCCGACCAAGCCGCCGAGGCGCGCGGAAAGCTCGGACTCTGCGAGACCGATGCAGCGCACCCACCGGGAGAGGATCACGACCCCGCCGGCCCGCTCGCGAAGGGCCGGAAGCACCGTCGCATCGAGCATCACCTGCAGCTCGGCGGGAACGCCGGGCAGGGCGAACAGCACCCTGCCGTCGAGCTCGAGGGAGATGCCCGGCGCGGTCCCCAGCGGATTCTGAATCGGCTCGGCACCGGCCGGCTGCTCGGCCTGCCGCAGGTTCGCATCGCTCATCGGCCGGCCGAAGCGGCGGAAGCGCTCGCGGAGCCCTTCCTCCAGGTCGGAGCGGCGCTCGAGAGGACGCCCGGTTGCGCGGGCGATCGCCTCGCGGGTCAGGTCGTCGTGGGTCGCCCCGAGGCCACCGGTGACCACGACCAGATCGGCACGCTCCAGCGCCCTCGCGATCGCCTCCGCAATGCGGGTCTCGTTGTCGCCGACGGTGGTCTCGAAGAGCACGTCGACGCCGGCGGCGGCGAGGGCACGGGCGATCGTCGGGCCGTTGGTGTCCGGGATCTGCCCGAGCAGCAGCTCGGTCCCGACGGTCACGATCTCGGCGTGCATCCTCGTGCCCCAGTGCGCGGGCCAGCGGGCGGATCAGCCCTGCAGCGTCGTGGTGGTCGGGTCGAAGGTGTAGCTGCCCGACTGGCCTGGCGCGCCCGGAGTTCCGAGGTCCCGCCCATTCAGCTCGAGGCGCACCGCCCCAAGGTTGCCGAAGACGGCCTTGATCTGCCGGCTTCCCTCGAAGGTCCGCGACTCGCCCGCGCTGAGGGTGCGCTCGAAGACGCGCTGGCCGTCGGCCGTCACGAGGATCCAGCACCGGGCGTCGATGACCGACACCACGAGCCGCACCCCCTCGGGTGCCGACGGCGAGGCCTGTGCGATCTCGGTCGGCTGCGACGGCGGCTTCGCCGGCTCGGCCGAGGCCACCGTCGTCGGAGACGGCGGGGCGGGGGGCCGGGCGACGCGCGTCGGCTTGATCAGCCCCACCAGCCAGAGCGATACGAGGATCAGGGCGGCGCTGCCCGCCCCCAGCATCCACGGCGACCTGCGGCGCCGGTCGAGCCGCCAGCTGGGAGTGCGGAACGCCTCCGCCAGTGGGGGCTCCTCGCGCGCGGCGAGGCCCCGGTCGAGCTCCTCCCCGATCTCGTCCGGATCGAGCCCGAGCCAGCGCGCATAGGCCCGGAGCATCCCCCGGAGGTAGACCCGGCCGGAGACGAAACGGAACGACCCGCGCTCCATAGCCTCGAGATGGTCGACGCGGATCCTGGTTTCCCGTGCGGCCTGATGGAGAGAGGCCGGGATGGCCTCCCTTGCCTGCCGCAGACGTTCCCCAAGGCTTGGCTGGTTCATGTGGCATCGAGAGCAGTCGGGGACGGCCGGGGAGTGCCCGGGGGCGGATTATAGAATTGGCACCGCTGCGATGGTCAACGACGACTTGTCGACTGCTCGCCGCTCACCCTAGCAGGCATCGAGGGCCCGGTCAGCCGGCGAGCAGGCAACAGGGGGCGGGGGCTGAGCAGCATCTTCAACCGGCCCCACCAGCCGGCGCGGCGCAGCAGCTGCCAGCGCAGCGTCCGCAGGCTGCGGAACGAGACCGCGACATCGGCCGGTCCCACGTCGCGGCGCGAGTAGGCGGCCGCCAGGTAGGCGGCAAGCAGGGGGCGGACCTGCCCCGGGTCCAGCTGGAGCCGGGCCGCGACCACGCCGGCGTACTCGGACTCGGTCTGGGCCCGACGCCGCGGGCCCACTGCGTCGGCCGCCCGTAGCTCGAACTCCTCGAACGCGCCGCGGACCCGGCCGGAGGCGGTTCGGCGAAGCAGCCCCTTCCGCACCCGGGTCTCGCGAACGGCGATCAGCGCCGCCAGGAGGCCGATCGTCCCGACCAGGGCGAGCGGTGGACCGCCCGTCCGGGCCCTGCCTCGGCCCGCTCGAGAGGTGGAATCGCCGGCCGCCGCCTCGTCCCCGACTGTCGGGGTCGCGGCGGCGGCCGGAGATGCCGCGGGGGTGTCCACTCCCCCCGTCCCCGCTGCGGCCGGTCCGGCGACGGGAAGGGCGTAGGAGGGCGGCGCGACCCGGGGCCGGGGCGTCGGCTCGAATGCGACCCACCCCACCCCTTCGAAGAACGCCTCCGGCCAGGCGTGGGCCTCGCGGGTCGACACCGTGTAGGTGCGACCGCGTCGCTCGCCGGGCAGGAATCCCACCGCGACTCGGGACGGGATGCCCAGCGTCCGCAGCATCACCGCCATGCCGGCGGCGAACTGCTCGCAGTAGCCCGCCCGCGTGATCGTGAGGAACTCGACCAGTGCGTTCTGCGAGCGCGGGGAAGCCACGTCCTCGTCGTAGGTGAAGCTCCGGAGATAGCTCTGGAGGGCAACGGCCTGGTCGAAGGCCGTGGGCGCCGAGCCGGCAACCGCCCGGGCGATCGGCGCGATCCGGGACGCGGTGGCAAGGGGCAGGCGAAGATAGTCCGGTGACACGCGCGCCGCAGGGGCGTCACGCAGCACCTCGGCGGTGGGCGTGGTGACCCGGGACACCGCCACGTACTCGACGCCGCGAGGGAGGCCGCTCGAGGAGAGGGTGGCGCTGCCGCGGTCGTAGGAGCTGCCGATGCCCGACGCCCTTACGAGCTCGAATGCTGCCGGGAGCCAGGGTCCGACGAGCCCCTGGATCCGGTACCGCTGGCGAAGGGTCCGCATGGCGACGCCGGGCGTGCCCGGCGACGGAGGCAGGACGACGCGAGGCCGGCCGGCGCGCCCCTTCCAGACCGCTCCGTCGAACTGCTCGAACGCGGTCAGGCGCCAGTACGCGGGCGCGTCGGCCTCGACGCTGAACAGGGCCCTCGCCGGCGTGGCCCGAAGGCGGGGGCGGATCTGGACGTACGGGCTCAGCGCGACGCGATCGGACGAGCCAGACCCGCCGGTCGGCAGACCGGGCTGCGCCAGGCCCCCGGGAAGGAGGCCGGGGATCACGAGTGCGCCGGCCACCGTGACGGCGCCGAGAGCGAGGGCGGCGCGGCGCGGCGGGGGGGTTCCCGCGCCCGATTCCAGGCTGAGGGCGGGGGGAGGCCGGGTGACCGGGCCGGCTTGGGGCGGGGATGGCCCTCCCGCCGTCCTCGCGTCGACGTACATGAAGACGAGCAGGGCGACGAGGAACAGCGCGAGCCCGGGCCCGCGACTCGGCCCCCTCCCAACCGCCCCGGCAAAGCCAAACATCGCCAGCCAGGGCACCGCCGCGCAGAGCGACGCCGTCCCGGTGCCGAGGAGCCCCGATCCCGTTCCGACCAACCAGGCGCCGGCGAGCAGCAGCAGGAGGAGGTCGGCGTCGGGCGAGACCGGTGCGGGGAGCACCCTGGCCCGCGCGAGTCCGCGTGCCGCCATCGTCCACAGGACGGCGATCGCCTCGCGGGTCGGGAAGGTCCAGCGCGCCGCGTGGGGGACGAGGACGAGCACGAGGAACCAGACGCCCGCGATCACGCAGACCATGGCCGTGGCCGTGCGCCAGATCCCTGAGCGGCGCAGCAGCATCGCGAGGAGCAGGGGCAGGACCCCGGCCGCGACAGTCGGGACGAACCACCCCCCTCCGCTGAACACCCTGCCGTAGCCGGCGATGGCGGCCACGGCCAAGCCCGCAAGCGCGGCCGAGGGCCCGAGAAGGCGTCTCATCGACCCCTCGCCGGGACCATCCCCACCGGAAGCGCCTCGTCCCAACAGCGGGCCAGCGGCACGCCGGCCGGGACGTCGACCACGTGCCAGCCCACCTGGCGAAGGAGCCTGGCGGTTTCGGCAGCGCGCAGCGTCTCGGTGCGCTGGCGATCCCCGGGGAGACGCAGGAACGAGTGGCGCAGGTGCCGGACGACGACGCCTCCCTGGGCGATCGACCGGGCGGCCACCGACACCAGCGCCTCCGTCTCCACATCCGTGGTCACGACGACGGCTCGCCCGGCGGATCCCTGCAGCGCCGCGAGGCAGGCGGCGAGGTCGCCCCGGGACGCGGGACGGACGATGGCGAGACGATCCATTGCCGCGTCGAGGCCGCCGGCGTTCCGGCCACCAGTGGCCATACCCTCCGAGGAGAGGACCATTGCCACCGCGTCGCCCCGCCCGACGAAATGCCGCAGCAGCGACGCGGCACTGGAGATCGTCCGCTCGAAGGAGTCCAATACGCCGTGGAACGCATGAACGGTGCGGCGGTCGTCGACCACCAGCGTCGTGTCGCGGCGGCTCCGCTGCTCGGGCTGGCGGATCATGAGCGTCCCCCGGCGCGCGCTCGATCGCCAGTGGACCCGCCGAAGGTCGTCGCCCGGCACGTACTCGCGGATCGCGAAGAACTCCTCCCCCGCCGCATGGGGCGCGCGGGATGCCGTGAGCCCATGCCCGGCCCCCGACCCGGCCTCGCTCGCCCGGCCGAGGACCTCGACGGCGGGAAGGACGAGGAGCGAGGCCTCCCCGGATACGTGCACCACGGCCTGCGCGAGGCAGAACGGATCGGGAATCTCGAACCGCCCCGGCCCCAGGTGGAGGCTGCCCCGCCGCGCCGGCACCAGGTGGTACTGGATCGTGGCGGCGGCGTGCCTCGGGATCGGGGGGAGCGAGAAGATGCGCGCCCCCCCAAGCTCGGGTGGAAGCACCTCGACGTACCGGCCGGACGGTGTGCTGCGCCCCTCGGAGGTGAAGCGGAGGGTGATCGTGACCGCGGTCCCCGCATGGCACCTGGAATGCGAGACGGTGCGCTCGAGCCCTGGCTGGGGGTGCGCGCGCACCTGCCACAACGCCGCCAGGAACAGGATCGCCAGCGCAACCGCCGTCTCGAACAGCTCTCGAACCGCAATCAGACGCCCGGCCGCAACCAGCACAGGGACCGATGCCGCGACCGCCCACCCGCGACCGGTGGGCACCGGCTACCGCTCCCTTGCCCTCGCCGCCCTCGAAGGAACCGGCACCCTCCCGACGATCGCGGCGAGGATCTCTCCCGCCGCGACGCCGTGCATCTGCGAATCGGCGGACGGCAGCAGCCGATGTGAGAACACCTGCGATGCGAGCGCCTTGACATCGTCGGGGAGCACGTAGTCGCGTCCCTCGGTCAGCGCCCTCGCCTTCGCCGCGCGAAGGAGGAAGAGCGAGGCCCGGGGGCTGGCGCCTAGGAAGATCGACGTATCCGCCCGTGTCGCCTCGACCAGGTCGATCACGTACGCCTTGACGCTCTCGGCTGCATGGACCCGCCTCGTCGCCTCGACGAGCTCGAGAACGCCGGGCCGGTCGAGCACGGGCTCGAGGTAATCGATGGGCTCGGACGCGGTATGCCGCTCGAGGATGTCCAGCGCGCTGGAGCGATCCGGGTAGCCGATGGCGAGTCGCATCATGAACCGGTCGAGCTGCGACTCTGGCAGCGTGTAGGTTCCCTCGTGTTCGAGGGGGTTCTGCGTGGCGATGACCATGAACGGCGGCGGGAGCGCGTGCGTGACGCCGTCCGCGCTCACCTGGCGCTCCTCCATGCACTCGAGCAGCGCCGACTGCGTCTTCGGCGAGGCGCGGTTGATCTCGTCGCCGAGGACGATGTTCGCGAACACCGCCCCCGGCTTGAAGACGAACTCCCCGGCCTCGGCGTCGTAGATGCTCACGCCGGTCACGTCGGAGGGCAACAGGTCCGGCGTGAACTGGATGCGCCGCCACTCGCACGAGAGGCTGCGGGCGAGTGCCTTGGCGAGCATCGTCTTGCCGACGCCGGGCACGTCCTCGATGAGGAGGTGGCCCTCGGCGAGCAATGCGATCACCGCCTGCCGTACGACCTCGCGCTTCCCCTCGATGACCTTCTCGACGTTGGCGACCACGCGCTCGGCCGTCTCCGCCATCCGGTTGAAATCGGGCGCAGCCTCCCTGACCAACACCGCATCTCCTCTCGGGCCCGAGCTATCTTGCGGCTTCCCATTGACTTCTTCCACTTGCCCAGATTGGGGAGGCGGCCTCGGCCAAACGAGGGACGCCGCGATGAGGGTCGACGATCACGCATGGTGGTGCCAGCACCCCCACCCAAAGACGTGTGCTAGCACCCTTTCGGTTCTGAGGCGGCTCGGCCAGACTCCAAACCAGGCGGTCGGGAAGTGGGTCGAGGTCAGGCCGAGTCGTGCGGAGTGTGCCGGTCCTCGCCGTCAGGGGATTCGGCACAAGCCCGGGGAGAGGTGGCCCCCCACTCCCCCGGGCGAGCCCCCCCGACCGCTTTGAAAGGTTATCGCAACGTTACCGGAAGGTCAGCGGACCGCAAATCCTGACTCGCCCCGGGGGTCCTCCCAGTGGACCTCGACGTCGCTCACCGAGGCAGCCCTCGGGCCCTCGCGACAGAACCGCAGCATCGACTCGACGGCCTCCCTGGGTCCTTCGAAGACGGCCTCGACCCTGCCGTCCGGGCGATTGCGCACCCAGCCGTGGACTCGCTTCGTGCGGGCGCGCTGGGCGGTCTCGTGTCGGAAGAAGACTCCCTGCACGCGTCCGATGACGTGGACGTGGGCTCTGACGGTGTCGCTCACGACGGTCACCGTACCCAACCATGCCGGAGCCGGCGGGTACCTCGGCGCATCCGGGGCGCCGCTCGATGCGCCTGCAGCTACTCCCCGCCCTGCGAGGAGGACGAAGAGAGCTCGCGGTCTCGGATGATCAGCTCGTCGAGCTCCTCCACGGTCATGAGCACGTTGCGCGGCTTCGACCCGAGTGATGGGCCCACGATGCCACGCTGCTCGAGCAGGTCCATGAGCCGGCCGGCACGGGCGAAGCCGACCTTCAGCTTGCGCTGCAGCATCGAGGTCGAGCCGAGCTGTGAGCGGACCACGAGCCCCATCGCGCGCCCGAGCAGATCCTCGTCGTCGCCGTCGCCGTCCACGCTCGCTGCCGATTGGGTCTCGGAGACGATCCCGGCGAGATACTCCGCCTGCTTCTGGCGCCGGCACCACGCGGTCACGCGCTCGATCTCCTGCTCGCCCACCCAGGCTCCCTGGATTCGACGCGGCCGCGGTGCCGAGGCGTGCTTGTAGAGCAAGTCGCCCATCCCGATCAGCCGGTCGGCGCCGCCCTCGTCGAGGATGACGCGGGAGTCGGCGGCGCTGGCAGTGGCGAAGGCCAGCCGGGAGGGAATGTTCGCCTTGATGACACCGGTGACCACGTCGACCGACGGACGCTGCGTGGCGACCACCATGTGGATCCCGACGGCGCGCGCCATCTGGGCGAGCCGGCAGATCGACTCCTCGACCTCCCGGGGAGCGATCATCATCAGGTCGGCCAGCTCGTCGACGACCACCAGGTAGCAGGGATAGGGGCTGCGCGGCATCCCGTCGTCGAAGTAGGCGGGGAGCGCACCCGATCGCACGGCCTCGTTGTACATGTCGGCGTTGCGCTGCCCGGCCGCGGCGAGCACCTCGTAGCGCGCCTCCATCTCGCGCACGACCCAGGCAAGCGCCTCCGAGGCCTTCTTCGGCGAGGTGACGACGGGCGTCAGCAGGTGCGGCACGCCGTTGTAGTGCGAGAGCTCGACCCGCTTGGGATCGATGAGCAGCAGTCGGACATCCTCCGGGCGCGCCCGGACCAGGATCGACATCAGCATGGCGTTGATGCAGGACGACTTGCCGCTGCCGGTGGCGCCGGCGATGAGCAGGTGCGGCATCTCGGCGAGGTTGACGACCACCGAGGCCCCCGAGATGTCCTTGCCGAGCCCGACCACGAGCGGGTGCGCCGCCTGGCGCGCCTCGGCGCTCCGCAGGACGTCGCCGAGCGTGACGAGGTGCCGGTCGCGGTTGGGGACCTCGATCCCGATCGCGGAGCGGCCCGGAATCGGCGCCAGGATGCGCAGCTCACCCGACGCGAGCGCGTAGCGAATCTCGTTCTGCAGCCCGACCACGCGGTTGACCTTCACCGCCTGGCCCAGCTCGATCTCGTAACGGGTCACGGTCGGACCGGGCGTGAAGCCGGTGACCTTGGCGTCGACGAGAAACTGCTGAAGGGTGCGCTCCAGGACCTGCATGGTCTCGTCGACCTCGCGCCGCGAGAGGCTGCCCGGCTCGCTCTGCGGGACCAACTCGAGCGGCGGGAGCTGGTAGCCGGTCGATGTCGCCGGCGCTGGCGCGGGCAGCTCGGCTCTCTCGGCGAGAGAAGTTGGCTCCGCGATCGTGTACTCGGATGCATCGGGCGCCTCGCCCTCGGCGATCGGCTCCGTCGAGTAGCCGCCCGGCTCGTCGTCGGCATACTCAACCGGCTCGTCGCCGTCCTCGTCATCCACGTCCTCGCGCCGGAGAAACGCCAGCGACGGCATGCGAATCGAGCGGAGCCGTTGCAGACCGCGCACGGCCATCCGGCCGGCCACCGGCGCCCCGGTGCGGATGAGGGCACCGCCAACCGCGAGCGCCTTCACGACGGCCGAAACAACCTGCGAGACCGGGGTGCGCGTCAGCACGAGGAGGCCGAGACCCGTGAGCAGCGCGAGGAAGATCCCCGCGCCCCAGCTCGAGAGCAGCCGCCCGAGCGGCCAGGCCAGCCCGGCGCCGAATGCTCCGCCGAGCCGCTGGATCTCCTCGAGCTCGAGACCAGTCTGATTCGTCGCCCGGATGAGATGGGCGAGGCCGCCCACTCCCATCAGCGCCAGCAGCGCCCCGATGGCGATCCGCCCGGGCTGGTCCCCGGGACGCCGGCGCAGCACGAGCACCCCGAGCCAGGCGAGCACCGGGGGCACCGCCAGCGAGAGGGCACCGAAGAGGACCCGCAAGACGACTGCCGCGCCCCGCCCCGCGGGCCCGGCCCAGTCGCCGTACAGCCCGAGCGCGCAGAGCGACGCGGCGAAGAGCAGCAGGAGGCCGGAGGCGTCGTGGCGCTGCGCCTCGAGTTGGCGGCCGAGCGTCCGGATGGCCCGGGCGACGGGCGGCGGCTTGCGGGCTCGCCTGCTCGCCCCCTGCCTTCCTCGGCCTGCCGTGCCCTGCGTCCGGCGCGGACCGGAGCGGGTCGCGGTCGAGCGGTGGGGTGCCTGCGGGCGACCACCCCGAGGAGGCGTGCGGCTCGCCGGCACCTGATCGTCCCCCTTCCTCAGATCGCCCCGGCCCGGGCGAGGACCTCGCGGATGCGCTCGATCTCCTCGGGGGTCGCGGCGGGGAGCGGAAGACGCGGCGACCCGGCGGGCAAGCCGAGTAGTCCCACGGCCGCCTTGACGGGTATTGGGTTGGTGGTGATGGCCATCGCGTCGAACACCGGCATGAGGTCGAGGTGGATCTTCCGTGCCCCGTCGGCGTCGCCGCCCTTGAAGCGGCCGATCATCTCCGCCATCTGGGGCCCCACGACGTGGGAGGCAACCGAGACGACGCCCACCGCGCCGACGGCAAGCCACGGGAGCGTCTCGCCGTCGTTCCCGCAGTAGACCTGGAAGTCCGGAGGAGCCTGGCTCACGAGCCGCGAGGCTCCCTGCACGTCGCCGGCCGAGTCCTTCACGGCCACGACGTTGTCGATCGCCGCGATCTCGATCAGGGTGCGGTGCTCGATCTTCAGCGCGGTCCGGCCCGGGATGTCGTAGACGAACAGCGGCAGCATCGTGGCATCGGCGATCGCCTGAAAGTGCTCCAGCAACCCGCGCTGCGGAGGTTTGTTGTAGTAGGGGGTGACGAGGAGCGAGGCGTGGACTCCGGCCTCCTGGGCAGCCTGGGTGAGGTCGATCGAGTGCGCCGTGTCGTTCGTTCCGCTGCCAGCGATGACGCTGGCACGATCGCCCACCGCGTCGGCCACCGTGCGCCAGAGCGATACCCGCTCGTCGTCGGTGAGCGTCGGCGCCTCGCCGGTCGACCCCGTGACCACCAGGCCCTCGGAGCCGTTGTCGACCAGCCATCCGGCCAGCCGGCGCGCGCCTTCGAGGTCGACGGCGCCGCCCTCGTCGAACGGGGTCACCATCGCCGTGATCAGGTCACCAAATCGTCCCCTCACGCCGCCCTCCTTCTGCCTGGGGCTCCGGGGAACACCCAGAAGCCCGATTTTAACAGTGCTTGACTTTGCTTCTCGGCTTTAAACACACGTCACAGATCCCCATTTCCGAGCGATTTCTGCCGCTTGGCTTCCATTCTCCCGGAGGTCGTGCGCAGGTGACAGGCCCCCTCGGAGGATCGGGGATCGGCCCCCAGCCGGCACAACTGGAGTCGAGGCGGGTCGTGACGCGCTCGCAGGCCGGGGGCCCCGTCGGTCCTCGTTCACCGGCTCCTCAGGTCGTGCCCGTCTCAACCTCCCGATGACCGAGCGCTACCGCTTCTCCCGCGTCTGCGAATCCCGACCTGCGAGTCGTTGTCGACACCGGCTCCCGTCGCGGCGGGGGTGATCGGGCGGACCAAGCTCGTGTACGACCTCCGGCGCGACCCCGTCGACACGGCCGGCCCGATTGGAGTCCCACTGCTTCCCGGACCCATCCGGGTCACGGGCGTGGTCCCTATCCGAAGAAGCGTCCGTTGCGCTCGTAGCCCGCAAAGGCAGTCAGCGTCGTCCCGGTTCGCGCCGGGTCCGAGTGGAACGAGAATCCCTCGGCCCCCCGGGCCGACCACTCGATCGACGCCGGACCAGTCACGAAGCGGCCGGCGAAGTCGACGTCGGCGTCCCCGACCCTTACGATGCCGCCGCCGCCGTGCCATCGCAGGCGGAACCACACGTGGGCCGGGACGGTCTTGGGATTCGGCGAGAGCGCGTTGAAGACGGTGGAAGGAATCCTCCAGACGGTAGCGATCCACCTTCCATCGGGCTCGCCCGTGCTCGGTTCGACCTCGAGCGTGTCCGCGGACACCGGGCCGTCCAGAACAAGCCGGAGGGGGCGATGCCCGGGTTGAAGTTGTGGATCTGGTTGGACAAGTCGGGCTCGACCGGGGCCCTCGAACAGATCGAGTCAGAAGAACCCGAGGGCTCGATGGCGCCGCTGCCCGTCGAGCGAGACGAAGTCGCCCCGCATGAACCGCAGGTCGACCTCGCAGTGCAACCGGCTTCCGTCGCCGGCTTCGCCGGTGCCGTCGATCACCGCCATGCCGACCTGACCCTCGAAGTCCGTGACGGTCGACGGCTCCGTGACCTCTCCGGGCACGGGCAGGACGAGGTGAAATCGCAGGCCGCCGAGGTCGGACCGCCCGGGATGGGCCGGGGGCCCGGTTCTCGTCCGCAGCGAAGGCCGAGGAGCCGAGGCCGCGGCTCGCAATGCCGAACGCGGCAACGCCCGCCGCGGACCGGATCGGCTGGCGCCGGGAGATCACCCCCGCGGCTCGCTCCCCGAAGTGGGCGTGCCCGAGCGGTGGACGCGGCAGATCGACGATGCCGGACGCGAGGTTTCGCAAGCTCATACCACCCGCCCCCGTTTCCCCGTGCGAAATCAGGTTCCCGATCGGCCCGTTTCGCCTGCTCAGCGTCAGGCCAGCGACAGCCTGGCGGGCGGCAAGGTCGCGAGGCGGGAGTTCCGGGTTTCGTCAGAATGCCGCTACCAGCGCAGGAGCCGTTCGAGCCCGACGGTGAGCCCCCGGTGCGACGCGACCTCCTTCACCGCCAGGAGCACGCCGTACATGAAGGAGGTGCGGTCGGTCGAGTCGTGGCGGATCGTCAGGGTCTGCCCGGGGCTCCCGAAGATCACCTCCTGATGCGCGACCATGCCGGGAAGCCGCACGCTGTGGACGTGCACGCCGCTTCGCTCTGCCCCCCGCGCGCCCGGCAGGACCTCGGTTCCCTTCTCGTCCGCCGGCTCATTCGCCCTGCCCTCGCGGATCTGCTCGAGCGTGGCGAGGGAGGTTCCCGAGGGCGCGTCGCGTTTCGAAGGATGGTGCAGCTCGATGATCTCGGCGTCGGGGAACCACGCCGCAGCCACCCTGGCGAAGCGCATCATCAGCACCGCCCCGATGGCGAAGTTCGGCGCCACGAAGACGTTCGACTCGCCGCCCTCCTCCTCGATCAGCGCGGCGATCTCCTCGAGCTGCCCGCCGGTGAGGCCGGTGGTGCCGACGACCGCATGCATGGCATGGCGGACGCACCAGCGAATGTTGTCGAGCGCCGACGCCGCTACGGTGAAGTCGACGGCGACATCGCAGCCGGCGTCGAGCATCGCCGAAGGCTCGTCGGAGATCGTGAGGGCGTTGTCGGCGATTCCCGCCACAGACGCCACCCGCCTGCCGGATGCGGGGGGGTCGACCGCCGCGGCCAGCGTGCACTCCGGATCCTCGTGGACGGCTCGACAGACCTCTCGCCCCATCTTGCCGGCGGCGCCGAACACGCCCACGCGCAGCATGGGGGCTAGGGGCGGCGGTCTGGCTTCAGCTGGCCCCCGGACGCTGCGCTCGCGGGTTCGGCATTGCCGAACCAGGGGACGAAATCCTCCTCGGCGGCCGGCCCGATCACGGAGAGCACCCGGGCCTCCGGCCCCAGCAGATCGGCGGCGACCCGAGCGACGTCCTCGAGCGTCACGGCGTTGATGCGGGCGACGAGCTCGTCGATCGAGAGGATCTCGCCCTGCACCAGCTCGGACTTGCCGAGGCGGCTCATCCGCGAGGACGGGTCCTCCAGCGAGAGCACCATGCTGCCCCGCATATGGCCCTTCCCGCGCTCGAGCTCCTCCTCGGTGATGCCCTCCTCCGCCATCCGGTCCATCTCCTCGAGGATCAGCTGGAGGACGTCCACGGCGTTGGCGGGCGTCGCCCCGGCATAGATCCCGTAGAGGCCGGTCTCCCGGAACAGATTGCGGTAGGAGTACACGGAGTAGGCGAGGCCCCGCTTCTCACGGATCTCCTGGAAGAGACGGGACGACATGCCGCCGCCGAGCAGCGTGTCGAGCACGCCCCACGCCCAGCGATCGGGGTGCTGGCGCGAATACCCGGGTCCTCCCACGACGAGATGCACCTGCTCGGTGCTCCGGTGGATGGCCCGCATCCTCCGTGCGGGTAGCGGCGCGCTCTGCTCCGGCGGGGGAAGCGTCCCGTCGTCCCGAGGAAAGAGCTGCGCGATCCGATCCACCAGCTCGTCGTGGTCGACGCTCCCTGCCGCAGCCACGACGACGTTCCTGCCCCGGTAATGGGTCTGATGGAAGGCGCGCAGGCTCTCGACCGAGATCTGCCCAACGGTTTCGTTCGTGCCCAGCACCGACCGGCCCAGCGCGTGGTTCCCGAAGACGTCCTCCGCGAACAGGTCGTGCACGAGGTCGTCCGGGGTGTCCTCGTGCATGGAGATCTCCTCGAAGATCACCTTGCGCTCGCTCTCCACCTCGTCGGGTCGCAGGGCCGGCAACCACAGCATCTCGGAGCACAGGTCGGTGGCCATCCCCAGGTCGGCATCGAGCACGCGCCCGTGGAGGCAGGTGTACTCCTTCGCCGAGAACGCATTCGCCTCTCCCCCGACGGCGTCGAACGCCTCTGCGATGTCGGCGGCGTTCTTCGCCGCGGATCCCTTGAAGAGCAGGTGCTCGAGGAAGTGAGCAGAGCCCTGCAGGTCCGGCGCCTCGTCGCGGGAGCCGACCCCGATCCAGAACCCGAGGGCGACCGATCGGATCTCGGGCATTCGCTCGGTCAGGATCCGGATCCCGCCGGGCAGGTCCGTTTTGGAGAAGATCATCGTTCGGAGACGATCATCGGGGGGCGGAGCCTACCGCTCCGTGCCCTCCTGCCGCTCTCCCTGCTCCCCCCGATCGCTTCGCTCCCCCCGATCGCTTCGCTCGCCCCGATCGCTTCGCTCGCCCCGGGGGTGGTCGTCGCGGGGCCGGCGCGGCCGGCTCGGACGCCCCCGGTCGCGGTCGCCTCGGTCGAAGCGCTCGCGGCGCTCGCCGCGCTCGCGAGGCTCGTGCTGCCCGTAGTCTGCGGGTAGCTCGGCCAGCCGGGGCGGCGGGTTGACCGGGATCAGCGAGATCTTGCCCATCGGATCGATCTCGGTGACCTCGACCTCGAGCGTTTCGCCCACCGAGATGACGTCCTCGACCCGTCGCAGCCTCGTGCTGCCGCCGAGCTTCGAGATGTGCACCAGCCCGTCCTTCGCCGGGGTCAGCGAGACGAAGGCTCCGAAGGGGGCCGTCTTGACGATCGTTCCCATGAACCGTTCCCCCAGCTGCGGCATCCGGGGGTTGGCGACCTCCTCGATGCGGCGCCGGGCGTCGTCGGCGCCGGTGCCGTCCTTCGATCCGATGCGGACCGTTCCGTCGTCCTCGATGTCGATCTCGACACCGGTGGTGGCGATGATCTCGTTGATGCGCTTGCCCTTCGGACCGATGACCTCGCCGATCTTGTCGACGGGGATCTTGAAGGCGATGATCCTCGGGGCGTTCGGTGACACCTCGCGGCGCGGCGTGGGCATCGCCTCCCTGATCTTTCCGAGGATGAACAGCCTCGCCTCGCGAGCCTGCTGCAGCGCCGCGGCGAGCACCTCCGACGGGATCCCGGAGATCTTCGTGTCGAGCTGCAGCGCCGTCACCATCTGCTCCGTGCCGGCGACCTTGAAGTCCATGTCGCCGTAGGCGTCCTCGGCGCCGAGGATGTCGGTGAGCGTGACGAACGTGTCACCCTCGGAGATGAGACCCATCGCGATCCCGGTGACGGGAGCGCGGATCGGCACGCCCGCATCCATGAGCGCAAGCGTCGACCCACAGACGCTGCCCATCGAGGTCGAGCCGTTCGATGAGAGGACCTCGCTCACGACCCGCAGCGCGTAGGGGAAGTCCTCCTCCGGGGGAATCACCGGGAGCAGTGCCTTCTCGGAGAGGGCGCCGTGTCCGATCTCACGCCGCTTTGGCCCCCGCATGAACCCCGTCTCGCCGGTCGAGAACGGCGGGAAGTTGTAGTGATGCATGTACCTCTTGGACTCTGCGATCCCCAGGTCGTCGAGCATCTGCTCCATGCGCAGCATCCCGAGCGTCACGGTCGAGAGCACCTGCGTCTGTCCACGGGCGAACAGACCGCTTCCATGCACCCGGGGCAGAATCCCGACATCGCAGGAGATCGGGCGGATGTCCCGGGTGCCGCGCCCGTCGATGCGCAGGCCCTCGCGGATGATCCGCTCGCGGATCAGCGTCTTGGTGAGCTTGCCAAAGGCTGCGGCCACCTCCTTGCCCCGGTCGGGGAACTGCTCCGCCAGCGACGAGGCGACCTCGTCCTCGATCGCGCCGACGGCGGCGTCGCGGGTCAGCTTCTCGGCCTCGGTGAGCGCCGATCCGAGCCGGTCACCGGCGAGCTCGACGACTCGGGCGTAGACGTCCTCGCCGTACTCCCGGTCGATGACCCACTGCTTGGTCTGCTTCCGCACGCCGGCGGTGGCGACCAGGTCCTCTTGCATCGAGATCGCATCGAGGATCGCCGCCTTCGCTTGCTCGAGCCCGTCGGCCACCACCTCTTCGGTGACGAGGGTCGCGCCCGCCTCCACGAGGTCGAGGGCGTTCTCCGTGGCCCCCGCCTCGACCATCAGGATGCCGGCGCCCCCGGTGGCATTGCGGCGCCCTGCCACGACCATCTCGAAGGTGGCCTGCGCGACCTCGGCAAACGTCGGGTTTACCGACCAGACCCCTCCCACCTGGGCCAGGCGGGCTGCGCCGATCGGCCCCTCGAAGGGGATGCCCGAGATCATCAGGGCCGCCGAGGCGCCGTTGATCGCGGCAATGTCGGGCGGGTTGGTCTGGTCGACCGCCATGATCGTGGCGACGACGTGCACCTCGTTGCGGAAGCCATCGGGGAAGCAAGGGCGCAGCGGCCGGTCGATCAGCCTCGCGGTGAGGATCGCGCGCTCGGTGGGCCGTCCCTCCCGTCGAAAGAAGCCGCCGGGGATCTTTCCAGCGGCATACATGCGCTCCTCGACGTCGACGGTGAGCGGGAAGAAGTCCGCCCCCTCGCGGGCGCTCTTCGACGCGGTGGCCGCGACGAGCACCGTCGTCTCGCCGACCTGCGTAAGCACCGTACCGTCGGCGAGCAGGGCGAGGCGTCCGGTCTCGAACGAGAAGACGGGCTCACCGATCTTGCGCTCTACGACGTGAGCAGTAGCGGTAGTCTCCATGTCAAACCTCCATGTGTTCAGGAGGCTGGGCCGGCCCGCCAGTTCTCAGTGGTCAGGGCTCCTGCGCACGGAAGAAGCCCTCGCAACTGACAACTGATCGTGGCCATGCCCCGCCTCGACTGGATCGGGCTGCGGCTCGCGGCGTCTGGCGACCTCCCTCCCCCGCCTACCGGCGGAGTCCGAGCTTCTCGATCAGCGCGCGGTAGCGCCTGATGTCCTCCCGACGCAGGTACTCGAGGAGCCTGCGGCGGCGTCCGACCATCTGGAGCAGGCCCCGCCTCGAGGAGTGGTCCTGCCTGTGGCTCTTCAGGTGCTCGGTCAGATCGCCGATGCGCCGAGTCAGCAGGGACACCTGCACCTCCGGGGAGCCGGTGTCGCCCGTGCTTCGGGCGATGTCTTGGATGATGCTCTGCTTGACGGCCGAGTCGAGTGCCATATGTACCTTGGTCGGGTTGAAAAGTCCCTCAAGGGCACCAGTAGGGCCCGGGCAAGGGGCAGGTCTGCCTGCGGACTCAGCCTACCACGGGCTCTCGGGGAGGAAACGGAAGCGACATGGCCCCTCGCGTCGCAGCGCCCCCCGGCAGTGGATGAGCCAGCGCCCCATATTTAACGCTAGATGACGTGCAAAATATCTATCTTGTTGTAAAATAATCCGTCCGGGACGACCAGGGCCCTGGACTGGGGGGCGGGAGGCATGTCGCATCATGAGGCCTCGTTTCGCCAATCGATCGACCACGGTCGATCCGAAGGTTCCCTCGAAATCCGCCGCACGACCTCTCGCGGGCCCACGCGCGTGCCGGGAGAGGCTCCGCTCGCCGGCCGGTCACCCGGGCTCCCATGTCGAGACGATCTCGTCCATCGAGTGAGCAGGAGGTGATGTGAATGTGCTTCAAGAACATTCCGGTCGAGTTCGACGAGAACGGCCGGGCGCGGTTGAAGGAGGGGGTGGCGGACCCCTGGTCGCTCGAGGGTAACGGCGTCAAGCGTTACACCAAGACGGTCCGGCGGCCGGTTTCCGGCGGCGCCATCGCCACGAAGGGCCGGGTTCGTGACTGGCTGATCGACCCGATCACCCGCGTCG
>JBOGWP010000212.1:0-8301 GCA_050693875.1 Actinomycetota bacterium | reverse complement strand
CGACGCGGGTGATCGGGTCGATCAGCCAGTCACGAACCCGGCCCTTCGTGGCGATGGCGCCGCCGGAAACCGGCCGCCGGACCGTCTTGGTGTAACGCTTGACGCCGTTACCCTCGAGCGACCAGGGTTCCGCCATCCCCTCCTTCAACCGCGCCCGGCCGTTCTCGTCGAACTCGACCGGGAGGTTCTTAAAACACATAGGACCTCACCTCTCCTTTGCCTTCCCTCCCCATGCGTTGCCTGCCGTGTCGACTTACCAGGGAACCTTGCCTTCCTTGGAGTGCTGGTAGGCGTTGTAGATCTTGTGGATGAACTTCTGCGCCCCGACAGGTCCCGTCTGGTAGCGAGCCCAGCCCGAGTGCGACTCGCTGTCTTCCCAGCGGGCGGTGCGGTTCTTGTCGGCCATCGAGACACGACGCATCCGGCGGATGAAGCCGCCGACCACCCGTGAGGTGGTGGAGGACAGCATCGAGCCGGGAGGCGGCGAGTACATCGGCGAGAACTTGTCCGGGAAGCCCGGCATGGTGCAGCCGATGCAGATGCCACCCATCTGCATGCATCCGCCCGTGCCGTTCACGATGCCGCGCTCGGTGATGTTGCACTGCACGACCGGACCCCAGCAGCCCAGCTCCACGAGGCATTCCTTGTCGCCGTACTCCTTGGCGAACACGCCCTCCTCGTAGTAGCCGGCACGCGGGCAGTGGCGGTGAACGGTCTCACCGTAAATCCATGCCGGACGGCCGAGCTCGTCGAACTCGGGAAGCGGGGCAAGGCCCTGCAGGAACAGGACGACGGCGGCTGCCGTCTCCATGAAGTTGTCGCCCACGGGCGAGCAACCTGGGATGTTCACCACCGGGACGCCGAACGCGGACCGGAAGTCCTTCCCCAGGTAGTCCATGACGCCCATCGACCCGGTCGGGTTGCCCTCTGCGGCGGGGATGCCGCCCCAGGTGGCGCAGGTTCCGATGGCGACGACGGCGGCGGCCTTCGGGGCCAGGCGCCGCATCCACTCGGCCGAAGTGATCGTCCGGCCACTCTCGGGGTCTTCTCCGAGGCCCATGAAGTAGCCGTCGCCCGAGCGGGTCTCGTCGAACATCGAGCCCTCCCAGACGATGACGAACGGAGAGTCGAGCTCTCCCCGCTCGGCCATGAAGAGGTTGTGGACCCACTCGGGGCCCGACTCTACGGACACCACCGTGTGGATCAGCTCAACCTTCGGCATGCCGGGCACTATGCCGGCGAGCAGGTGCTCGACCGGGGGGTTCGTGGCGCCGGTAACGGCGATGGTGCATCCGTCGCAGGAGCCGCCGACCATCCAGATCAGGTAGATCTTGTCCAGCGGACCGAGGCGGACCTGCGCCGGCCTCTCGACCGGGGCCCCCTGGCTGCGGATCCCGATTGGTGCAAACGGGTCATCCGCAGTCAGCTGATCCGGCCTCTTGCCGTGCGAAGTATGGGCCATACAAATACCTCCCTGTAGACGGAACGTCTCAGCGGTAGGTGATTCTAGCACCTAGGTGCTTTTGAGCAACACAAAGTTAATAGAGGCGTTTGCCCAGGTCAGGAGCCCCTTTTTTGGGTCTGCGAACTCCTATTCGGACCCCCTGAGAACCGCGATTAGGCGACCCGCGCCGGCCCTAAATCGGTCAAACCGGGATCCGACAAACCGGACAACTCGACGTGCCGAGTATCCGGCGGCGAATGCATACAATGCGCCGGGCATGCGGATCACCCTCGATCTGAACGCGAAGACCCTCCGGCGAGGCGGGATCGGCGCCGGCGTGATCGCCGTCGTCGCCCTCTCCTTCTATATAGGGCAGCGATCGTTGCCCGGGCGGGAGCCGAAGACCAATGCGACGGCAAGCCCATCGTCGACCATCCCTCTCGTTCGCTTTCACGATACCGAAGGGGGCATCGCGATCTCGTACCCGAAGGGTTGGAAGCGTCTCAAACCAAGTACGCCCCAGACCCGCCTGCTCCTCGAAAAGGGGGGTAGCAGGATCGCCGTAACGGTCAACGAGCTCCCCGGGGAGATACAGCCGACGGAGTTCGTGGCGCTGGGGACGCCTCTCCGCGAGACCATCAGAAGGCAGGGAAGCCTCGTCACCTTCATCTGCAGCGACGAAGAGCGAGATGCCGCCGGCGAATGCAAGCCGAAGCTCATCTTCGCGAACGCCGTTCCCGGCTTCTCCTTCTTGTACACCTTCGTGACTGCTGACGGCACGAAGGAGGGCATCCGCTCCCAGTACTACCTGTATCACGGCGCGAAGCAGGTTCGGATCCTGTTCGAGACCGTCCCCGTGCAGGACTTCAAGAAGGTCGCCTCCACCTTCGACGCGGTCATCGACTCGTTCGAGAGCACCCGGCGACCCGGTCCCACGGAGTCGGCGCCCCCTCCCAGCCCCTCGCCGAGCTAACCAACCCCTCCTTCCGCAGCGCTCCCGCTGCAACGAGCGCCATGTGCGGCGGCGTCGGGGTCGGGCGCACCACTTACCACAACGATACGGCGCCCCCATCGGGGGCGCCGTATCAACTTCCCGAACGCTGGAGCTTTCTAGCAGTGACCGTCTGCCGTCCCCGGCACCAGTGCGAGCCCCGGCAGCACCGAGCCGAGAAGGGAGCACAGGTGGTAGTGGATCCCGGTCCCGCCGGTGGTCGCCTTGGATGCGACGTCGTCACGGATCGAGAGCGTGTCGCTCCGGATCTGACGCACGATGCCGTCCCCGGTGGCTGCCCGCTCGTTGATGTCCGCAACCCCGAGCCCATCGGCAGCGCCGACGGTCCCGGCGATCTTCTTGACCTCCGCGAGGATCGACTTCACCTGAGGTGCGATCCCGGAATTAACGGTCGAGTTGATCTGTTGGGCGCTGCTCAGGATGGTCGAAGCGTTCGAGTTGATGCTCTTCGCCGACTTATCGACCTCGTCGAGCTTCGGCGAAAGTTGGTCGGCCGCGTCGAGGATTCCCGAGGCGATCTGGTTCGTCTCGGTCAGAATCGCGACGAGCGCGGTCTCCCCCTTGATGCCACCAACGGAGTTGGTGATGTCTTTCACCCTCGTGTTGATCTGCTGCGCGGTCACGAGGGTGACCGTAAGCATGAGGACCGCGGTCAGCGCCCAGGCGATGATGATGATCAGGGCGATGCCCGCCTGTCCTCTATCGGAGCGCATCATCACGTCGGCCTCCTGTCCCTAGGTACCGAGCAGGGTCGTGACGTGCTGGCACGCCCCGCCGCCGGTGCAGTTGAGGTCGATGTCGATGCTGGCGGCGTCGCCGTCCGCCGTCTTCAGAACGTCATTGATGACAGCCACACGGCGGTGGATGTTCTGCACGCCGAACCCGGTGATGCCCGGAGACGGGTCGTCCGCCGCCCGCAGGACCGTCGCGATCTCCTTGGCGTCGTTCAGCACCGTAACCAGCGTGGCTGAAGTGTTCTTGAGCGATCCGTCGGCCGTGACCAGCGTGCTATTGATCGACGTGAGCGAGCCAATGATCGAGTTGGCCTGCGCCGGGATGTTCTTCAGAGCCTGGTCGATCCCGGTAAGGGTCTGGTTCGCCTGTGCGATGTGGCCCGGCAGCGGGTCGACGTCACCGCCGATGCCGACCACGGACTGCGTGGCCGACGCCAGCGAGTTGTCGATCCCCTGGAGGGCCGAGATGATTCCCAACAAGAAGCCGATGACCACGAGCACCACCAGGATGCCGATGGTCACCCATACCCGCATCCAGCGGGCGACAGAGACGTCAGCACCCGCCCCGGCCCCGACGCGGGACCACGGGGGTGCCGTCATTGGTTGCTGAGCCATGCCTTCGTTCCTCCTCTAGTGAGCCTGCAACGGATGCAACCGCTCTGCCTAGTGACCGTCCGGCCCGGCGACCTTCGCCACCGTGTGGTGGATCTGCCGGGCATACCCCGTGATGGCCTGGGTGTGGCCGCGGATCGACCGCGCCAGCGCCAGCGTGGAATCGAGGTTCCGGTTGATCTGGACGACTCCGGCCTGGATCGACTTGGCGGTGCCGAGAATGTCCGTCGCCGTGGCGTTGATGCCCTTGGCCGTGGCGTTGATCGTCCCGGCGGTGCCGTTGATCGAGATCACCAGTCCGTCGATGGACTTGGCCAGGCGGACGATCTCGGCCACCTGTCCGTCGAGCGGCTTGGCCGTGTTGAGGATCGACGTGGCCAGCTCGTTCGTCTTCCGAAGCTGGAGGACCGAGTCGGTGGCGGTGTCGATGCCCCGACCGGTCTTCCGGATGGTCTCGGCCTTCTTGTTGATGCTCACCGCGGTCTGCATCGTGGTGAGCAGAAGGGCAGCCGAGACCACGACTGCGATCAGGACGACCACCAGGGCAATGGCGCCCTGGCCTCGATCGTCCCTGAGAACCCTCCGCAAGCTTGAGAGCATGCTCCCTCCAATTTCTCCAGGGAGGCCTATCCCCCCTGAAATGCCGTTTCGTTCGACCCGATACGGTTGCTGCCTGGTGCTGTGAATCGACCAGCTCATCTGCGTCGGACGGAGGCGATGCCGGGTGGCGAGCGACCCCACCGACCAATAAACGGCGTCGGCGGAGGAGGGGCGCGGAGCAGCTCGTAGCTGTCCATGACATCCCCGTAGATGTGGACTTGCGACGGTCCGCCCATCCCGTCTTTGCCCTGTTTCCGCCCTGTGTCGTTCGGTCCCAGAAAGTGCGTGGGGCCGCATCTTAGAACTATGGAACCGGAAAATAAAGCAGCGTTGACTCGCCGGCGGGCCGGAGTATATGTTACGCCCACATAGGAGGGCCAGTTCACACCGAATGCCCGGTCGAGGCTCAACCGGCCTTCGGGAGCTGGCGCATATTGTCCGGTCCACGCATCGTAAGGGGGAGCCATGGCAGTTGCGATGCAACTGGCCGAGCATGTGAACGGCCAGGGGCACATGTTCGGGTGGTACGTCGGCTTTGCGGTCGCGTTCGCGATCATCGTCGTCGTCGTCATCGTTGTCGCCGCGATCCTCACGCTCGCCCGCCGCATCGAGGTGCAGGCGACGCAGGCGATCGCAGCCCTCGACGAGGGCAGGGTCAACACGCTCCCGCTCTGGGACGTGCAGAAGGTGGAGCAGTCGGCCCGCTCGATCCTCGACGGGCTCCAGCAGGCACGAATCGCGCTAGGGGGGTGATGGGATGGTATTGACGTTTGCGCAGGAGGAGCTCACCGCCTGGACGATCGCCCTGGGGATCGGGCTCGTCGTGATCCTGGTTGTGATCGCCCTCCTGACGCTGCTGCTCCGGATCGTGCAGGGGATCGACGTGAACGTCTTCGGCGTCTGGGAGATGGCGAAGCGGGTCGCCGCCAACACCGCGACCACCTGGATGCTGGCCAAGACCGACAACGTACTGCAAGACGTTAAAGATGAGGCAATGCTCCACGATCAACTTCTCTCGAGGGCACGATGAGTCCAGGACTTCTCGTAACGTTGACTGTCATCGAAATCGTCGCGTTGGTCGTCGTCCTCGGAGGGTTCTTGGTGGTCATCGCCGGACACCTTCGGTCTATTTCGGCGACGCTTGCCAAGGTCACCTTCGGCGTCCGTGCCGTCGATTCGCAGTGCGCCGTCATCGGTCCCGGCGTCACCCAGCTCAACGGGACCCTGGGGCAGCTGAACTCGGCACTGCCGGGGCTGGCGGCGGAGGCCGAAAGACTGGCGACGCGCTGATTCAGTAGGGAGGGATGCCAGGCGCGATCCTCCCTCCCTACGCCTCGCCAACGGGGCCCGAGCTCCCGCGCGAGGAGGTGCTCGACGCCTTCTTGGAGGGGGCGAGGACCGGCCACTCGCAGGAGCTTCACATAGAGGATGCGATGCTGCTGGCGGAACGAATGGTGCCCTTCGGGGTCCGTTTGGGCCGCCAGTCGCTTTTGGTCCGGGGAGACCTTCCGGCCGACCTGCTCGTCCTGAAGGATGCGGTCGAGTCGCATCTGCGCTCGAGGGGGCTACGGCCCATCGACCCTGATGCGCGGTTGGGAGACATCGCGGCGCTTCAGGTCACCGGCATCCGAGGGGGGGTGTGGGACCTGTGGGGCAACGAGCCCGGAGATGCCCAGCGCGACTTGGAGCGAGCTGCGGTCGGCGGCGACACCGTCGCCCTGGAGGCGGCAGCGGCGTCCGGAGGCATCGACGACTCGGCCATCGGAATGACACTCGAGGAGCTGCTCGGGGAGGAGCGGCCGGAGGATCGTAGCTGCTGGAGTGCTCGGTGACGGTACCGGGCTCCCGCCCCGGGGGGCTCGAGGGGACAAGGCGGGCTATGCATGAGTATCTTTGACATCATCTCGAAGCCGGCATTCTGGATCCCGGCATCCCTCATTCTCGGAGGCAGCCTCTTGTCCTGGTTCCTCTCAGTCCGTCGCCAGGGGGCCCGCAACAGGCTCCCCGTCGCCCCCTTCCGTCCCCAGAAGGCGAAGACGGCCTCCGCCCAGCCGGAAGTCACCTTCGCCGACGTGGCCGGCCTTCCCGAGGCGGTCGAGGAGCTCCGGGAGGTCAAGGAGTATCTGACCGACCCGAACCGCTTCCGCGCCCTCGGTGCCGAGCTGCCGCGAGGCATCCTGCTGTACGGGCCGCCGGGAAGCGGCAAGACCCTCCTGGCCCGCGCCCTCGCGGGAGAGGCAGGCGTCCCCTTCTACTTCGTCTCCGCAGCGAGCTTCGTCGAGATGTTCGTCGGCGTGGGCGCCGCTCGGGTCCGACAGCTCTTCGACGAGGCCAAGAGGAACGCTCCCTCGATCGTCTTCATCGACGAGCTTGACGCGGTGGGCCGCCGGCGAAACTCCGACGTCCCCGGCGAGCGCGAGTTCGACCACACCCTCAACCAGCTGCTCGTCGAGCTCGACGGCTTCGCCGGGAGCGCGGGCGTGCTGATCATCGGGGCTACCAACCGGCCGGAGCTCATCGACCCTGCGCTGGTCCGGCCGGGCCGCTTCGACCGCCGGATCAACGTCGACCGCCCCGATCTCTCAGGCCGCGAGGCGATCCTCCGGCTGCACGCCTCTCGCCGTTCCTTTGCGTGGGAGGTCGACTGGCGTGAGATCGCACACCGCACCGCCGGACTGTCGGGGGCCGAGTTGGCCAACATCGTGAACGAGGCGTCGTTCCTGGCGGCGCGCAGGCACCGCCAGAAGATCAGCGAAGAGGACGTCGAGGAGGCCCTCGACCGGATGATGAGCGGCCCCCGGACGAACCGGCCCCTCGGCGAGGACGAGAAGCGGCTGATCGCCTACCACGAGGCCGGGCACGCGCTCCTCTCCCTGCTGCTCCGAGGGATCCGGCCGGTCTCGAGGATCTCGCTCGTCGGGCGCGCCGGAACGTTCGGGAAGTCGCAGTGGACGTCGACGGAGGACAAGGAGGTTCTGACCCGGCGTGAGCTCATGGCGCAGCTGATGGTGCTCCTCGGCGGGCGGGCTGCCGAAAGGAACACCTTTGGAGAGCCGAGCACCCGTGCCGAGGACGATCTCGAGCAGGCGGCGACGCTGGCCCGCCGGATGGTCGAACGCTGGGCGATGACCGGGCGGCTCGAGCTCACCCGGCGCGAGCAGGACGGCCCGTCGTTCGGCAACCGCGACGGCCCCGCCGATCGCGAGGTACACGGCCTGCTGGCCCGCGCCGAGCAGGCGGCTGCGACGATCCTCAACGACAACACGCACCGGCTGCGCGCGGTCGCGGAAGGCCTCCTGCAGCGCGAGTCGCTGAGCCTGTCGGAGATCACGCAGTTGTCGGGGCTTCAGAAGCTCGGGCTCGACGACGAGCGGCTCGCGCCGGTGCGGTCACTGCAGCCGGGGCTGGACGCGCGCCGGCAGCGCACCCTCACAACCGGCGGATAGCCCCGCCGACGACCCCCTAGCGGGTCGCTTCGCTCCCCGGTACAGCATGGGGCCGCCTCCGGCGGCGTTGTTCAATGCCGGCAGGGCCTCGCTTCGCTCGGTGCCTGCCGGGCCTCGCCTCCGGCGGCAGTCCTCTATGTCGGGAGGGCCTCGCTTCGCTCGGTGCCTGCCGGGCCCCGCTTGCGGTGCGCCCCCGGTGAGGTCTCGTCCCCAAACTTGACTCATTCGCACGAACTTCGGCACCTCAACTGGGCACCTCAGGCTGGGCTAGGGGGTCCGGAGCCGCCGCTCGAAGAACTCCTCGGGGGTCATCACCGCGTCGAGGTCGGATCCCTCCTCGAGCAGCACCCGCGTGACCATGGGGTGGCGGAGCAGAAGCTCCTCGATGGTCGCTCGCTCAGCCTGAACGCGCTCCGGAGGGCCGTCGACGTAGAAGTTGGTGAGGTTCCAGCC
>JBOGWP010000211.1:0-13192 GCA_050693875.1 Actinomycetota bacterium | reverse complement strand
GGTCATGAACTCCTCGACCCTGGCCTTCGACAGGTCGGCTCCCCGCGCGATCGCCCGCAGCAGGTCACGTTCGGTGATGATTCCCGGGTAGCCCTCGTCGGTATGGACGATCGCCGAGCCGACCTTCTGGTCGCACATCATCGAGGCGACATCGAGCAGGGTGTGCTCGGGGCCCACACTCACGACCGGCTGGTTGACTAGAGGGCCGATCTCCATCAACCCGCATTGTCGGACGGCGGGCGACCCGCATTGTCGGACGGCGGGCGACCCGCATTGTCGGACGGCGGGCGACCCGCATTGTCGGACGGCGGGCGACCGCGGCGCAAGGCCTGTTTGACCGGCCCCGATCGCTCACGGTGACTTTTCCGCGCATTTCTCCACCTATATGTCGCGCTGCTATAGCGCTGTTTCTCCTGGCTGGTGTACCTGCATCTAGGTGGAGTTTTGCACAGTCTCTACGACTACATAGGTGCGTTTTCCATCTCTTGCACCGGATGAGCTCACCCTGGATATTGCTGCCTAACTGTTCTCGCTGCCAACCACGAGGAGGCATTGGATGACTCCGACGGCCACCACGACGAAGGAACGCCGGGCGCGCACCGACGCGCCTGCCGGACCGCGTCTCATGTCGATCAACCCGGTCACCCGCGTCGGCGGGTCGCTGGGAGTGAAGGTCGAGGTCGACGACGGGTTGATCACCAACGCCTATGCCCTGGGCAATCTCTTCCGCGGGTACGAGAACATCGTCAGCGGCCGGGACCCCCGCGACGCTCTCATGGTCACGTCCCGGGCGTGCGGCTGGTGCGGGGCCGTCCATATGACCACGTCGTCGATGGCGCTCGAGATGGCGTGGGGCATGGAGGTCCCCCCGATGGCGAGCGCCATGCGGTCGATCGCAACCGCCACGGAGGCCATCTGGATCCACGCCGCCCATCTGGCGGTGCGCGCCGCCCCCGACTACTGTGCCCCGGTCGTCCAGCGCACCTCACCCCGTCTGTGGCGGCGGGCGGCCTCGACCCGTGCCCCCGGCGCGGCGATCCACGGCTACAAGACCATCGGCGAGCTGATGGAGGGGCTGATTCCGGCCTCCGGCCGGTACTGGACGGAGACCATCCCGGCGGGCCGGCGGGTCCAGCAGATGATCAACCTCCTCTACGGCAAGTATCCGCACCCGTCGGTGCTCATTCCCGGCGGCCTCACCCAGACCCTCTCCATCGGGACCTTCACCGAGTACTTCACCCGCATCTACCTGTCCGTCGACTACGTGAAGGAGGTCGTGGCGCTGTGGGACGACCTCATCGACTTCCTCTACGAGGCGGATCCGCGCTTCATGGACCTCGGGACGCGCCCGACGAGCTTCATCCACGCCGGATGCTGGGACGACGTCCGTGCCAGCAACGCGTTTGGGGCTCTCGACGAGACCGGTCGCCGTCGGCTGGCCGGCCCCGGCGTGATGGTGAACGGGCAGCTCGTCACGGAGAGTCTGAGCGACGTCCATAACGGGATCGAGGAGGACGTCTCCCACTCCTTCTATGAGCGCTGGGAGGCGTCGGGTGGGGTCGACCCGGTCGGGGCGAGCCTCCCCTCGGGCCACCCCTGGTCCAAGCGGACAATCCCGAAGCCGGCACCCGCCGATCCGAACGGCTCGTATTCCTGGTCGACGGCGCCGCGGTGGCGAGGTGAGGTGGTCGAGAGCACCCCGCTCGGCCGGCTGTGGCTCACGGCGCTGCGAAACGACCTTCCCCCGAACGAGTTCATCGAGTCGACTGGCAAGAGCGTCCGCATTCTCGTGCCGCTGAACATGTACCCGGAGATGGTGGTCGAGTGGAGGATCCCCGATCGCGCCAACGCCCTCGAGCGCCTGCGCGCCGACGCCTACGGCATCGCCTTTGCCGGCCTGTGCGCGGCGATCTCGCTGCTGCGCGGCTTCGAGCTGACCCGCACGGGCGAGGTCGACCGGCACGTGTCCTTCAAGGTGAAGAAGGGGCCCTCGGCCGGGGTTGGACTGTGGGAGTCGGGCCGCGGCATGAACGTGCACTGGGTCCGCATGGACAAGGGCCGGATGACCGGCTACCAGATCCTCGGTCCGAGCACGTGGAATGTCTCGCCGCGGGACGCGTCGGGCAAGCTCGGACCCCTCGAGGAGGCGCTCGTGGGAAGCCCGATCATGGAGGTGCCCGGCGACGACGGATCTCTCACGGGCATCGACGCGCTTCGGGTCATCCACTCCTTCGACCCATGCATGAACTGTGCCGTCCACTGATCGGGAGAAGAGCCACAAGGAGGGAGCGCGCAGATGAGCCCACAGTACGATCGGCTGTCGAGTCTGTACCACACGGTCAACCGGACCCTCTCGATGGATGCGGTGCGCCGGTGCCCCAGGTCCAGGCTCGACCCGGCCCACTACCTGCCGGACGGGTCGTGCCTTTGCACCCAGGAGGACGCCGCCATCCCTGAAGACGGGGCGATGGGCCGGCACGACGTCAGGTCGAGAACGATCATCTCGACCGTCCAGCGCCCCACGCGCTGAGGGCCGGCCCTGCAGGAGGTGCCCTACCGCCCGGTCGAGACGAGCGAGAGGGCCTGATCGGCAAGCGCGGGGTTCGCCGCCACGATCCCGCGCGCTCCGGTGTGCGCCGGGTCACCTTCGAGATCTGTCACGCGTCCCCCGGCTTCCTCGATCAGGAGGATTCCGGCGGCGGTATCCCAGGGGTCCGTCGACAGCATGACCACGCCGTCGGCGCGTCCCGCGGCGACGAGCGCGAGATCGAGGCTGACGCAACCGAAGGTGCGGAAGGCGCGCACGCGTCCCATCAGGCTGCCCGCCAGGTCCCAGAGCTCATCCGCGGGGTGGTAGGCCTTGTTCACGAGGAAGACGGCGTCGCCGATCTCGCTCGTTCCGCTCACCGCCAGGCGATCCCGCCCGTGCGCCCCCGCACCGCGCACCGCCGTGAAGGTCTCGCCCAGGGCCGGCGCGTGCACCACTGCGAGCAGCGGCCCGTCGGCGTCGAGGCAGCAGAGGGCCACGGCGAAGGTCGGGAGGCCGACGACGTAGTTCGTCGTTCCGTCCAGGGGATCGACGATCCAGCGCATCCCGCCCTCGGCGGGCTCGAGCCGGCTCCCCTCCTCCGACGCCGCGCCGTCGCCGGGGAACGCCTGCTCGAGCGCCTCGAGGATCCTCGCCTCGGCGGCCCAGTCGAGCTCGGTGACGATGCCCTTGTCCTTCCGCTCCGCCCCGACGCCGGTTCGAAATCGGGAGAGGAGCAGATCGCCGATCTCGAGGGCGATGACACGGGCCCAGCGCAGCCTCGGGTCCGCCCCGGGTCCGGTCACGAGGGAGCGGTGACGAAGAAGAAGGAGATGGCGACGATCAGATAGGCGGCCATGAGCTGCGCCCCCTCGAGCCAGTTGCTCTTGCCGTCGAGGGAGATAAGGGTCGCGATCAGGCTCGACACGCCCACGGCGGCAATCTCGAACGGCGTGAAGATGAAGTCCATCGGATGCCCCACCGCCAGGCTGATGAACACGAGGGCGGGGGCGACGAAGAGGGCGATCTGCGTCGACGAACCGGTCGCGATCTCGAGAGTGATGTCGAGCTTGTTCCGGGCGGCAAACAGCACCGCGGAGCCGTGCTCGGCGGCGTTGCCGACGATGGGCACGACGATGAGGCCCACGAAGAACTTCGACAGCCCGAGCCGCTCGATCGCCGGATCCAGCGCCCCGACGAGGAACTCGGATTCGAGCGCGACGAACGCAGTCGCCCCGACGAGGATCGTCACGGCCCTGCGCAGCGACCAGTGCGCCTCGGCCTCGTGCTGGGTTCGGAACAGGTCCTGGTGGGTGACCATCATGAAGAGCAGGGCCCCGATGTAGAGAAGGATCAGCAGCCCTGCGACGACGCCGCTCACCACCTCGCGATGGAGGAAGTCGCGCTCGCCGGTGGTGAGGACGAAGAGCGCCGGCATCAGCAGGCCGAGGACGGCCAGGGCGAGCGAGGTGGAGTGGACCCCGGCTGCCTGGGCGTTGTAGCGCTGCTCCCGGTGCCGCAAGCCCCCGACGAAGAACGAGAGCCCCAGCACGAGAAGCAGGTTGCCGAGGATCGAGCCGGTGAGGGAGGCCTTCACCACCTCGATCTCGTCGTCGAGGATGAGGAAGACCGAGATGATCAGCTCGGCGACGTTGCCGAACGTGGCGTTCAGGAATCCGCCGAGGCGGGGGCCTGCGTGCGCGGCGATCTGCTCGGTGGAACGCCCGATGATTCCGGCGAGCGGCAGGATGGCGCCGGCGGCGCTGACGAAGACCAGCACCTCGGCATGGGCAACCTCGGCCCCAACCGAAACCGGGATGAGGGCCAGCAGCCAGTTGAGGCTGGGCTTCAGAAGCGACCGGCGGTCGCGCTCGGCCGGCTCTTGTCGTGTCGGCACGGCCGGAGCCTACCCGCGCGGAGGCGTCCGGTTGGTAGCTCGTCGTCGCCGAGGGGAGAAACGTGGGCGGGTGTTGACGTCCGGGCTCGCGGAGATATCGTTCACGATATCCCGAATTTCGGAGGTGATAGCGTGGCCCGCCCGACGTCCGATCCGGACCGCGTTGCCCGGCTCCTGGTGAAGGCGGTGCTCCAGCTTCCCGACCGCGAGCGCGATGCGGTGCTCGAGCACCTGGTCGGCCGGGGCCTGCTGGCCACCGGCTCCACTCTGGTGCCTTCGCCCCCTCCCGACGTGCTCACGGGCCGAAGGCAGCCGCACTCGTTCGTCCCCGCGAGCGTCGGTCCGCTCGAGTTGCGAAGCGTTGAGCTCCTCGGGGCCGGACACTCGCACGACGAGGTCGCGGAACGCCTCGGCCTGCCCGTGGAGGCCGTCAGGCTCAACCTCCTCGTTCTGGCCCGGCTCCCCTCGGTCTCCCCCCGAGAAGCCGACATCCTCCGGCTGTTCGGCGAAGGCCTGGACCGTGCGGCGGCGGCGCAGCGCGGGGGCCTCTCCGAGGAGGAGATCCAGATGGCCGTCGAGGGATTGGCCGACCGGGAGGCCGCCGCCCATCTGGTCCACATTCTGGCGCCCCAGCCGGAGGTCTTCCGTATGCCCCCCGCGGCCGCCTCGGGGCGGCAAATGGTCCCGGTCAGGCTCGCGGAGGAGCAGCACCGCCGGCTGAAGGAGTGGTGCAAGGAGCACGGCTTTTCGATGGCGGTCGTGATCCGGGGGCTCGTCGAGCGTTTCCTCGAAGACCAGCAGCGGCGGGCCTCCTGACCCGCCGGCCCGGCTGGCATGCCGGGCGGGGCTGGGCGTTGGTCCGCGTCGGCGTTGCGGGCAAAGGCTGCCCCGGGCCGACCGAAGGAACGGACCCTCGACAAACCAACAGCGCCGGGCCCCCGAGGGCCCGGCGCCGTCGCAGTTCGCGTCGGTCAGTCGCCCAGTCTGATGCCCTCGGCGTCCTGCTCGAAGACCCGGCTCTTGTAGATGTCCTCGGCCTCGATCGTCACCAGGTCCGCCTTGGTCAGCTTCCTTCCCTTCTCCGCGGCATTGAAGAGGCGCACCGCCTGGCGCATCCTCGCCCGCTCGAGGGCGTTCCGCACGCTCCGGGCGTTGGCGAAGCGGGGCTGCTCCATCCGCTTCTCGATGTACTCGCGGAATGCCTTCTCGCCATCGCCGGAGAGTCGGTAGCGCTGCGTCTCGAGCATCAGCTGGCCGATATCGAGCAGCTCCTCCAGGTCGTAGTCCGGGAAGTCCAGGTGGTGCGCCACCCGGGACGACAGGCCCGGCACGTCGTTGAAGAAGCGCTCCATCCGGTCCTTGTACCCGGCGAAGATCACGACGAGGTCCTGACGCTGGTTCTCCATCACCTGCAGGAGCATCTCGACCGTCTCCTGGCCGTAGTCACGCTCGTTGTCGAGCCGGTAGATCATGTACGCCTCGTCGATGAAGAGCACGCCCCCCATCGCCCGCTTCAGCACCTCACGGGTCTTCGGTGCGGTGTGCCCGACGTACTGGCCGACGAGATCGTCCCGGCTGGCCGTGATGAGGTGCCCCTTCCGGACGTAGCCGAGCTTGAAGAGGATCTCGCCCATCCTGCTGGCGACGGTGGTCTTGCCCGTTCCGGGATTGCCGGTGAAGGTCATGTGGAGCGTCGGAACGTCGGACTCCAACTTGATCTGCCGGCGAAGACGGTCGATGAGGAGCAGGGCCGACAGCTCTCGGATCCGCGCCTTGACGACGTTGAGCGCGACGAGCTCGCGGTCGAGCCGGTTGAGGATGTCGTGGATCTTCGAATCCTTGACCAGCCCCTCCGCGTCCACGTCGGCGTCGTCCGGGATGTCGCGGAGCGGATCGTCCATGTCTTCGAATCGCTCGTCGACCTCGACCTCACCGAAGCGCTCGACCTCCGGCTTCGCCACACCCGTCCCCATGGAAGGGGGCTTGGGCCTGCGGCGCCTCTCCTTCACGGCGGGGCCGCCGCCGTCCTTGTCGCGCCCCGACCATCCCTGTCCCTTCGTCGGCATGGTCGTGCCGACCTCGGGGGCGGGGCCGTCGTCGTTGCGGTCGTCAGCCATCCGTCACCTTCCTTGTATCTGGGCCGCCCGGCTCAGTTGCCGTGGCCTTCGTACCCCGCGTCGGGATACCGGTCGCCGTGCGGCTTCTCCGTCGCGTACGGCCGCACGGTGTAGCGGATCACGCGATCCTGCGCCTCTTGCCGCACCAGGGTGAAGCCGGGCTCGTTCTCAGGCCGGTTGACCAGGAACTGCAGCGCGGTGGTCATCTTCGTGAGCGCCGGGTTGTAGAGCGACACCCGGATGTACTGGTTCGGGTAGGCCTCGCGGCATCGGTTGACCTCGTAGGCGCCCGCGGAGGCGTCCTTGATGTCGAACATCGGCATTCCCCACATGTGCCAGTAGACGTTGCGGGGGTGCGGGTCGTCGGTGAACTCGATTGCCACCGCCCATCCGTTGTCGATGCCGTACTGGATCTGCTTGTGGATCTCTTCGTCCGTGAGGGGCGGGAGGTACGAAAACGTTCCCTGGGTTATGTGCATCTCGCCACTTCCTCCTTCTTCTGGTCTTATCCTCGTCGGGGCGCCGTATTCGCTCGGTCGTGATCGAGCTGCTAACCCGTGGGGGTCGCGGTCTCCACGACATCGGGCGTGTCGGTGGAGGCGTACTCGAAGGTGATGTCGCCCCAGATGTCGAGGGCTGCCTGCAGCTCCCTCGAGTGCTTGGCTGCCCTCTTCAGGATGTCCGGCCCTTCCTTCATGTAGTCGCGACCCTCGTTGCGGGCCTGGATCATCGCCTCGACGGCGACCCGGTTGGCCGCCGCCCCGGCGGCGACGCCCATCGGGTGGCCGATCGTCCCGCCACCGAACTGGAGCACGACGTCCTCGCCGAGGTAGTGGAGCAGCTGGTGCATCTGGCCGGCGTGGATGCCGCCCGACGCGACCGGCATGACACCCGGCAGGTGGACCCAGTCCTGGTCGAAGTAGAAGCCGATCCGCGGGTCCTTCTTGTTGTAGTCCTCCAGACAGCGCTTGTAGTAACCCTTGATGGCGTTGGGGTCGCCCTCGAGCTTGCCCACGACGGTCCCGGCGTGGATGTGGTCGACGCCGAGCAAGCGGCACCACTGCGCGATGACACGAAAGTTGACCCCGTGGGTCTTCTGGCGGGTGTAGGTGGCATGCCCGGCGCGGTGGAGGTGCAGGATCATCGAGTTCTCACGGGCCCACTTCGACATCGACGTCATCGCGGTGAAGCCGATGGTGAGGTCGATCATGATGATGATGCTGCCGACCTCCTTGGCGAACTCGGCCCGCTTGTACATCTCCTCCATGGTCGCTGCCGTGACGTTGAGGTAGTGACCCTTGATCTCGCCGGTCTCCTCGACCGAGCGGTTCACGGCCTCCATGCAGTACAGGTAGCGGTCACGCCAGCGGTTGAACGCCTGGGAGTTGATGTTCTCGTCGTCCTTGGAGAAGTCGAGCCCGCCGCGGAGCGCCTCGTAGACGACACGGCCGTAGTTGCGGGGCGACAGGCCGAGCTTCGGCTTGATGGTGGCGCCGAGCAGCGGCCGGCCGTACTTGTTGAGCATCTCGCGCTCGACGATGACGCCGTGCGGCGGCCCCTGGAAGGTCTTCACGTACTCGGGCGGGATGCGCATGTCCTCGAGGCGGAGCGCCTTGAGCGCCTTGAAGCCGAACACGTTCCCGATGATCGAGGAGGTCAGGTTGGGGATCGAGCCCTCCTCGAACAGGTCGAGCTTGTAGGCGATGTAGGCGATGTACTGGGGCGGGTCGGAGTTGGGGACCTTCTCCACCTTGTAGCACTTGCCCTGGTAGTTCTCGTAGGCGGTCAGCTGGTCGGTCCACACCACGGTCCATGTGGCCGTCGAGGACTCGCCGGCGACCGCGGCACCGGCCTCCTCGGCCTCCACCTCGGGCTGGGGAGTGATCCGGAACGCCGCGAGGATGTCGGTGTCCTCGGGCTCGTAGTCGGGCCGGTAGTAACCCATCTCCTTGTAGGGGATGACCCCCGACGTGAAGCGGGAACGCTCCTTCTTCTGGCCGTCACCGCTGCTTCCATTGCCTGCCATCTCCACCTCCGTCCGGTCGTCGCCGCGAGGACCTTGCCTCCCTGACGCTGTAACCGTACCCACCGATGGAGAAGAAAACAATTTAAACTATGGAGAGCATTCTTAGGGTTTAGGTTATCTTTGAGCGTCGGAGGAGGGAGGCGGAATGACCTTCGGGCAGCTGCGAACGTTCCTCGAGGTCGCCCGCTCCGGGTCGATCCGAGGCGCAGCCGCCGCCCTGGTCGTGACCGAACCTTCCGTCTCGGCGACCGTGGCCGCGCTGCAGCGTGAGATGGGCGTCGAGCTGATCGAGCGCGAAGGCCGAGGGATCCGGCTCACGCCGGCCGGGACGGAGCTTGCGCGGTACGCCGGTCAGATTCTCGGCCTCGCCGAGCAGGCCGTCCGCCGCGTCCAGGAGGTCGCCGGCCGCACCGGGCACCTGCACCTCGCCGCCGTCACCACGGCAGGGGAGTACGTCGTGCCGCCCATCCTGAAGCTCTTTCGCGAGCGCCACCCCGAGGTTCAGTTCCGAGTCGAGGTCGGCAACCGGGCCTGGGTGCTCGAGCGGCTGCTGTCCCGCGACGCCGACCTCGCGGTGGGAGGACGGCCGCCGGTCGAGCGGGGCATCGTCGGGGAGCCCTTTCTCGACAACGAGCTCGTCGTCGTCGGCGGCCCCGAAAGTCCGCTGGCCGCCCAGCGCGTCGTCGAGCCCCTCGTCCTGGCCCGGGAGACCTGGCTTCTGCGCGAGCCGGGATCGGGCACGCGCCAGACCACCGAGGAGTTCTTCGCCGACGCCGGGATCGAGCCGCGGTCGATCATGACGCTGGGAAGCAACGGCGCGGTGAAACAGGCCGCGGCGGCCGGTCTCGGGGTGACGCTGCTCTCCCACCATGCGGCCAACGCCGAGCTCGCCTCGGGCGCGCTCATCCAGATCCCGGTCCGGGGCACCCCGTTGCGCAGGTCGTGGTACGTCCTTTACCTCGAACGCGACCGCCTTGCCGGAACCGCCCTCGCCTTTCTCGACCTTCTTCGCTCGGGGGAGGGCAGCCGCGCGGTCCGCGACTGGCTCCGGGCAGGCTGAGCCGGCGCCAGGGCGCCGGAGCCTTAGGGGTTCGACGCGGCTCGCTCTCCGAGCTTCAGCACCTGCGCCTCGATCGTAGCAGCGAGCTCGCGGAAGACCGGGACGTGCTCGAGGCGGAAGGCATCGGTGGCCTCGGCCGCAAACCAGAGGACTCCCCGGATGCGGGCCCCCTGGTGGACCGGGACGGCAATCCACCCCTTGAGGCCCTCGGAGGCCAGCGCCCACTCGGCCAGGAGCGGCGGAGACGCACATTCCCCCTCGACGATCGGACGGTCTTCGAGGACCGCGGCTGCGAGACAGGTGACCGCGAGCGAGATCTCGGTCCCCCGGCCGAGCCTGCGGGGCCCGGGAGGCCAGACCCCGGCGACGGTGAGCCGCCGCTCGCTGGGGCCCTTCAGGAGGCTGATCCGCGAGACGGGGAGATGGGGCTCGAGGAGGGCGGCGACGACCTCGAGCGCCTCCTCAACGCTGCCCGCCTGGGCTACTCCGACTCGAGCACGGGCCACAAGCGCCGCGGCCCTGGCGGGGTGAAGGCTCATGGGCGCAATCAAGCCACAACCGCGCCCGCCTGCGTAAGTGCCGGCCGCATATAGAGCGCGCATGGAGGAACGCCTCGGCGCCCGTCAGGCGGTCTGCGGAAGGGAGCCTGGGCTCCCCGCGGTCAGCTTTCGGAGGAGGAGGCGCGGGCGCCGATCAGCTGGAAGACGATGAGCAGCTGGGTGAGGGCCAGCGACTCGGAGCGCCGAGTCTTGTTTCCGTCGTAGAACACCCCGATCGCATCGGGATTCAGGATCTCGCCGTCGCCCGAGGGGTGCATGCGCTCCCAGATGATCTTCTCGGCCGCCTGCGAGACGTCGGGCGGCACCGTCCCGTCGATCTCCAGCACGTCGACGGGCATCCCACGGTCGCGGGCGAGGTGGAATCGGATCGGCTCGTAGGAGGAGGTGCGGGTCTCCGAAGCGATCTCGGCAAGGTAGGGATGGGGGAGCGTCGGGCGGAGCACCAGCCGGACGTTGTAGTGACCCGGATCGGCGTCGGTATCGCCGCTCGGCGGATAGAAGCGAACCACGATGTCGGAGCTTCCCCGCTGCGGACGGATGAAGGCCTGAGAGTCGGGCTCGCGCTTCTCGAGGTCCGCCAGGACCTGGTCCACCGTGTAGTTGCGCTTCGCGGTGTCGCGCTTGATCTTCCACGCCCGCCGGAGGTCCTCGGAGGGGTCGAGGTAGACCTTGACGTCGAAGGCGGCGCGCAGCACCTTCGTGTGATAGGCGAGGAGCCCTTCGGTGACGACGTAGTCCTTCGGCTCCACGAGCTCCGGCGCGTCGAGCGTCCCGTTGCTGTGGTTGTAGACGGGCTTGAGGATCGGCTCGCCGAGCGCGAGCAGCTGGAGGTGCTGCTCCATGATCTCCATGTAGTTGCAGTCCGGGTGGAGGGGGGTGATGTTGAGCTCCTTGCGCGCCTCCCGGTCGTACTTGTGGTAGTCGTCGATGCAGATCGCGGTCACGCGGTGCGCGCCGAAGATGTTGACGATCCCGTCGGTGAGTGTCGTCTTGCCTGCGGCCGAATCCCCCACGACTCCGAGCATCACCGGCCGCAGCTGTCGGTGCGGGACGAATGCCCTGGTGCTCCCGATGGTGGCGCGCGTTGTGACCAATGTTCTCACCTCCAGGCTAGGCATTGCTGCGGGCGCCACGCATCACCCGCCGAGGGGGGTCCGCCGGAGGAGATAGTCCTCCCCTCGCGGAGTGACCCTCAAAATCCGGGGGGCGGGCGCCCCTCAACAAAGACGTGAGTGGCGAAATCTATCATCCCCACCCCCCTCCGGGTGCAACCGTGGTTCCGGGGCGGCTCTCCTTCCGGCACCTGCTCACCCCCTTCGCGACTCGGCGTCGGGGTGGTCGAGGGCGGGCAGGTTCTCGCTCTCCTTCCGGCACCTGCTCACCCCCTTCGCGACGGCGCGTTCGCGTCGTAGGCTTTGCCTGCGTCAACTCGTCCGACGACACCACCGCGTCGCGGCCCTTCGCGACGGCGCGTTCGCGTCGTAGGCTTTGCCCCATGATGCCGAGGGCGAAAGAGCTGTTCGAGCGGGTGCTGGCGGCGCAGCGCCAGCTCGGGACCGGCGAGGTCGAGGAGGCTCTCGCCAAGGCCCCGGAGCTTCGGGAGGAGGCGGTGCGGCTGCTCGGCCGCGGCGCGATGCTGTCCTCCTTCGACCGGGCCCACGCCCTCGCCGCCTACACCTACGCAACCGTCACCACCATCCTCGGGCTGGCCGAGGCGCGCCAGCCCACCGAGTTTGTGCCGAAGATCCGCGACCTCGCCGTCGACGCGGCCCGCCGCTACCGCAGGGGAACGGAGGTCTGGAAGGTGCTCGCTGCGGCGGCGGAGATGCTCGCTCGCGCCGGCGACAGTGAGGGCGCGGTGTGGGCGATCAAGAAGGCCGCCCAACTCGAGACCGGCAACGACGACGTGGTGAAGCTCAGCGGCAGCATCCGGTCGATGTACCCTTCCGTCTTCGCGCAGGTTCCGGAGGACGTGCCCGGCGAGCCACCCCCCATTCCGGAGTCCCGTCGTGGGCCCTCCCGGCCGGCGCCTCCACCCGTGGGGTGAGGCGCACCGCACAGAGGGGTGAGACGGCCTCCCCCTCAGCTGTCGAAGCAAATCCGCCCGCCGGGGAATGGGCGAGCGCGACCGCGAATGGGTACCTTATTAGGACGACGCAGCCTCGCGGGCCCGCCGAGCCATTGGCGCCGCGCGCCACTTCGGGATTTGGGCGGTGAAGTGGCCGCGATGTTGGGCACATACATCGGGAAGGTAAGCGTCCGACCATGGGAGCGAGGCGCATGAAGACCGATCTCTACCTCGGCACACGGACGAGCGAGCAGCTCGGGCGGCCTCCGAGCTGGAGAGGGTTCGCGCGGTGAGATCTCCCAAGATCGTTCCCTCCGTCCTCAACGCCAACCAGGCGGCCCTGGGCGACGCCTGCAAGGAGCTCGAGGCCGCGGGCGTCGACGCCATTCAGTGGGACGTGATGGACGGGCACTTCGTCCCCAACCTCACGTTCGGCGCCGACGTGATCAAGGCCTGCCGAACGGCGACGTCCCTCATGTTCGAGGCCCATCTCATGATCGAGAACGCCGAGCGCTACATCGAGGATTACGTCAACGCCGGCTGCGAGATCGTCATCGTGCATCCTGAGGCGCAGGTCCATCTCCACCGGACCCTGAACGAGATCCGCCGGCTCGGGGCGGGCGCCGGGGTGGCGCTCAACCCCCACACGCCGCTCGAACTGGTCCGCCACGTCCTCGGCTCGGTCGACCACCTGCTGGTGATGACGGTCAACCCCGGCTTCGGCGGGCAGCAGTTCATCAAGGGCGTGCTGCCGAAGGTCCGCCGGGTGCGCGAGCTGATCGACCGGGCGCGGCCCGGCTGCGACCTGGAGGTGGACGGCGGCATCGAGCCGCACACCATCGGCGAGGCGTGCAAGGCCGGCGCCCGCGTCTTCGTCGCCGGCTCGGCGATCTTCGGCGCAAAGGAAGGCATCACGACGGCGATGCACAACCTGCTG
>JBOGWP010000210.1:0-8477 GCA_050693875.1 Actinomycetota bacterium | reverse complement strand
CGGTCTGGTAGCTGCCGAGCCCGAGTGCTCGCTGAAGACCGAGCGCGCTGACCCCGTGCTTTTGGTTGGTGACGTACCACCCAGCGGCGAACCAGGTCGTCATCGACGTACGGGTCTTGTCGAAGATGGTTCCTGCCGTCACCGACGTCTTGCGGCCGCAGACGGAGCACTTCCAGCGCGGGCCTGCGACCAACCAGGCTTCGGTGGCCGAGCACCGAGGGCAGACGAAGCCCTTCGGCCACCTCAGGTGCTCCAGGTACGACAGGCACGCCCGCTCGTCGGGGAACCACGCGAGGAACTCTCGCCAGCTACCCGGATAATCGACGCCAACGAGGATTGGGGCCTTTGGGCTCAATCACAACATGTTGAGTCTAGTCCACCTAAATGGATAGCCCCTTTGAGTAATTAGCGGCGCAACGAAGCGACCGCCGCCCGTACAATACGCCCCTATGCCGAAGACACCGATCGTTCCCGGCGACCGCCAGACCATCGCCTCCTACTACAAGGAGACCTGGTTCGACTACCGCGTGATCTGGCTCAACGCCAGCAACCGGGCGATCCACTTCGGGTACTTCGATGATTCGACCAGGAGCCACTCCGACTCGCTGCTGAACATGAACCGGGTCCTGGCCGCCGGGATCGACCCGAAGCCCGGGTGGCGCATCCTCGACTGTGGCTGCGGGGTCGGGGGGACGGCGATGTGGTTCGCGGAGAGCTACGACGTGGAGGTCACCGGCGTAACGATCACCCCCGACCAGGTCGAGCGGGCCTACCGGTACGCGGACGAGCGCGGCCTGTCGGGGCGGGTCCACTTCGGCCTGCAGGACTACACCCGGATGGCGCTCCCTGACGAGACCTTCGACGCCGTCTACGGTCTCGAGGCGATCTGCTACGCCATGGACAAGCGCGATTTCATCGCCGAGGCGTACCGAGTGCTCAAGCCCGGGGGCCGCCTTGTCGTGCAGGACGGCTTCCGCTCGCCGCGGCCGCTCAACCTCGAGGAGGAGAAGCTGCAGGAGTCGTGGCTGAGCGGGTGGATCGTCCCCAACCTCGCCACGCTCGACGAGTTCGCCACCTGGTCGAAGGAGGCGGGCTTCGTCGATGTCGAGCAGGAGGACTGCACCGACAAGGTTCGCCGCTCGTGCCGGCGCCTCTACATGGTCACCATGGCCGCGTACCCGACGGCGGTGGCGTTGCACAAGCTTGGCCTGCGCACCGAACTGCAGCAGGGCAACGTCCGGGCAGCGCGGGACCAGTATCGGGCGCTCCAGCGCGGGCTGTGGGGGTACGGGATCGTCAGGGCCAACAAGCCCTGACCGAGTGCGGGAGAGCGAGACGGCGTACGATTTGAGCACATGCTCAATCGGGCCCGGCACCATCTGGCCGCGCTGATCGCCCTGGCGCTCGCCGCCGTCGCCGCCCTCTTCGTTGGGTGGTTCCCGTGCATGGGGCACAGCCAGACCGCGACCGTACGAAGCCCCGGCGAGGGGGGAGTTGCGCAAACCAGCACCAGGTGCGTCTCGCTGGTGGAGGCGAACGGCCCCGGCGTGCGCCGAGTTCTGGCGATCCCCGTGGTGCTGGCCGCGGCGGGCGCGGCGGCCGCGTCCCTCCACCTGCGCGTGGCCCTCGTCGTGATCGGGGTTCTCTCGCTCGCGTTCTGCCTGCTGGCGATCCTCTCGGTGGGGATCTTCTTCCTCCCCTCGGCGGCGGCGCTGCTGGCCGCCGCGGCGATCGCTCCCGGGCGAGAGCGCGCCTGAGCGCAGCTAGTCGCGCGCTCCCGCAGACGTCCGGCCCGCCGCCTCCGCCGAGCCCGGCCGCGGCCCGTCGAGGGGCGGGCCCTCGGGCGGCAAGACGTCGACGACCGCGCCGTCCCGGCAGATCAGCAGCTCGCCTGGGCGGAGGGAGGTCCACCGCTCCTTCGTCAGCGGGAGCGACGCGACGATGACGGCTCGCTCATCGGGGTCGAAGGGGATCTCCAGGTCGACGGTGTAGTCTTCGTCGTCGGCGATGCGCACCTTGCCGTAGGAGGCGTGGCGCTCGACGTAATGCAGCGTCCGGTGTCCGTCGTAGTAGGCGTAGAGGGTCCTCCCGTCGCTCAGGAGGAAGTTGGACTGGCCGCGACGAGACAGCTCGCGGGCGACCTCGTGGACTTCGGAGGCAGCCTCGGTGTCGCCGGCCCCCTCGGGGAGGTGGCCGAGCCTCGTGAGCAGGTAGTAGAAGGCAACCTCCGAGTCGGTGTCGCCCTCGACGCGGAAGATCCCCGTCGACAACCCATCGATGTCTTCGACGGTGCCGTTGTGTTCGAAGATCCATTCCTGATCACCGAGCCGGGCTAGGAACGGGTGGGTGTTCGCAACCGACACCCGCCCGACCGTCGCGTAGCGCACGTGGATCAGGAACAGGTCGCTGGACGGGGGAGTGTCGATCAGCGCGGTGGCCGTCTCGCTGTGGTCGGCGCGTGCGGGCTCCTTGATGACGTGGGCGACCTGCCCCTCGTACCAGCCGACCCCCCATCCCGACTGGTTCTCGACCGCCCGCGACCGGAACGCCTTGAAGTACACGTCCATCGTGGCGGGAGGGTGGACCGAGATCCCGAGGAGCTCGCACATCCCGTCACCGGCTCCAGCGCTCGACGAAGGTGTGCTGCGCCGCCTCGTCGAGCGCGCGCTGCGTCCGCTCGCAGAGGCCGTCGGCCTCCGCGGGCGAGTCGGCCACCGCGGTGAGCCCGGTGCGTCCGATCTCGGAGATCGCGCCCATCATGTGGAACACGATGCCGGTCTGGGAGGTCGGGTTGAAGTGGAGGCCGTGCTGGACTGCCACGTCGAAGAGATCCTCGGGAGTGAGCCCGCGATAGGTCGGGGCCTCGACATGGTCGCTCGCCACGAAGTACTTCCGCTTCCCGCTCGGCGCCACGAAGACGGCCTCGTCTCGCCGGTAGACGCCGTCGGTCAGGAACTGAAGGGTGAGGAAGGGGTGGGTCGTGCCGCCGCGGCGCAGGTTGAGCTCGATCGCCCACGGCTTCCAGGTGCCGCCCCTCCGGACCACGACGAAGTCCGCCCCCGCTCGCCCGATCACGCCCTCTCGGGCCAGCCGATCGGCGACCTTGGCGGTCTCGTCGGTGATCCTCCGAGCGTAGGCGGGATCGGCAGGAAACCGCGCACCGAGGTAGACCTGCCCGGTGTCGCCCCCGAGCACCTGGTCGTGGGTGGAGAGGATCTCGACCTCGCCGAGCGGAGTGATACGGAATTGGACGCTGGGACTGCGGACCTCCTCGCCGCCGACGCGCTCTTCGACGACGCCACCCTCGGCGCCGAGTGATTCCAGGTAGCCCTCGGCATGGTCGCCGAGGACCGATCGGAAGCGCTGCTCGATATCGATGGCCTCGCCGGGGTCGCCCGGGGGACGGGCTCCCCGCAGGTCGACGTCGACGTTGCCGAGCCCGCTCAGCCCCCCGTTCGTCTTCACGATGATCTCCTCGATCCCGGGCCGCTCCGTCCGCACCTCCACGATGGCCTTGACCACCTCGTCGAGGCTGGTCAGGTCCTCGCGTCCGGCTGGGTGCGGGACCCCCTCGTCGGCGAACAGGCGCCTGCCTCCGCTCTTGGTCCCGAAGAACAGGTGCTTCGGGTCGGGCCCGTAGATCGGGACGTCGAGCCGCAGCGCCAGCTCGCGCTCGAGCTCGGTGGTGTTGAACGGGACGATGTGGGCTCGGTGAGGGTCGTCGACGAGACTGCGGATGTGATCCAGGAGCCGGGGCCGCTCGAGCAGTTTCTCGGTGAGCGGGCGGACCGAGCCGTCCATGGGCGAGACCAGGAACAGGCGCCGGCGGGCGTTGCTCGGGATCACGCCCGGCAGCAGGTGGAGGTAGTACTCGATGATGCTGGGCAGGATGGGCTCGGAGCTCAGGTAGACGACCTTTGCGTTGGGCTGGCGCAGCAGGATCAGGAGGAACAGGAAGCGTTCCTCGTAGTGAGAGATGCCGGTGAGTCCCGAGAGGGCCCGCGGGTCGAAGGAGAGCGACGGCAGCACCACGATGGTCTGCGGGTCTTGGTTCATCTTGCCCATCGACGCCCAGAGCGGAACGAGGCGCTGCTGGAGCGCCTCGAAGGCATCGTGGCCGGGGAGCCTCCCCGGAAGGTTCGTCGGAGGAGTCGTGATCGGTGTCCTCCTCTTTACTCCCGTCATCGATTGCGTTTCGCGAATATACGGCGGCCGGGCGAGTTGATGGCGTCGTCTATGATGGTCCGTCATGGAACCCGAAGGGACCAGGAACGGCAGCGCCCCCATCGAGCCGGCCGAGTCCGCACCCCCCGACGCGGCTCCCAGCGAGAGTCAGGCATCGAGCGAACGTAACGCCCCCGATGCGATCGAGGAGGCCATCCCGACCTTCGAGGCGGCCGTCGAGGGTACGGTCAGCCTCCATGACGCCCGGGTGGTTTTCGCCTCGCTGCAGAACGTGGTGCCCTGGGGCCTCTACGCCTGGGAGAGCATCGAGGATCCCGCGGAGCAGATGCTCTACGATGCCGTCGAGGCGTTCAAGATGACCCTCGACGCACTCGAGGCCCAGCAGCAGGCCCTGGCCCGCAACTACGTCAAGGTCGCTCGCATCAAGCTGCAGAAGGCGCGCGGCGCCGAATAGGCATCCCGATAACCCCGGCGTCCGCCGTGCCGGGACGGCGTCAGGATAAGCTCCTGAGCGTGGGGGTCCGCGTCATCCTCGCCGAGGACAGCTACCTGCTCCGTGAGGGAGTACGGAAGCTCATCGAGAGCGAGCCCGATCTCGAGCTCGTCGCCGTCTGCGAGGACCTCGACTCCCTGCTCGCGGCGGTCGAGGAGCATTCCCCCGACGTCGTCCTGACGGATATTCGAATGCCCCCGACCGGCACCGACGAGGGGATCAGGGCGGCAGAGCAGCTGCGCCGGGAGCGCCCGGAGGTCGGGGTCGTGGTGCTGTCCCAGTACGCCGAGGCCTCCTACGCGCTCAGCCTGTTCGACAAGGGATCCGAGCGGCGCGGCTACCTGCTGAAGGAACGTGTAGCCGACCTGGATCACCTGGTCGCGGCCGTCCGGGAGGTCGCCAGAGGCGGATCGGTGGTCGACGCCAAGATCGTCGACGCGCTGGTTGCCGCCCGGTCGCGCGAGGCCCACTCGCCCCTGCACGACCTGACTCCGCGCGAGCGCGAGGTGCTTGCGGAGATGGCCAAAGGCTCGAACAACGCCGCCATCGCCTCGGCCCTGATGCTGGGCGACCGCGCGGTGGAGAAGCACATCAACTCGATCTTCGCCAAGCTCGGGCTTGCCGAGGAGACCGAGGTCCATCGCCGGGTGAAGGCCGTGCTGCTGTTCCTCGCCGACCAGGGAGCCGCCGCGCCGTGACCGGATTGCAGGGGGGCTAGCCCCACCACGAATAGACGTGAGAGCACGATGGTCAATGCCGCCGGGCGGTGCGACGATTGCGACAAATGGAGAATGGCGAAGTGCGCGTGCTGATCGTCGACGACCAGGAGCCCTTCCGCATGGCCGCGCGGATGGTGGTGGAGGCGACTGACGGCTTCGAGGTGGTGGGGGAGGCCGACACCGGCGAGGCCTCGGTACGGATGGCCCGCGAGCTCGACCCCGACCTCGTCCTCATGGACGTCAACCTGCCCGGCATCAACGGCCTCGACGCCACCCGCCAGATCATCTCCGACTCCACGCGGGTGGTGATCCTGCTCCTCTCGACGTACGAGGAGGAGGAGTACGCGCCGCGGGCGGCGGAGTGCGGGGCCTCCGCCTACATCCCGAAGTCGGTGTTCGGGCCGGACCGCCTCGCAGATGCCTGGGAGGCGGCGAAGCCGCAATAATCTCGTCCCGTTCCCGCTTCGCCGGTCAGGGCACGGGGACCAGGGTTTCCATCCGGACCGGCCGCACGGGAATCCGCCCCACGATCTCGGTCCCGAGACCCGACGAGTCGAGGCGAAGGGTGCCGCCGAGCGCCTCCACCCGGTCCACCATGTTCCGAAGGCCGGATCCGCGCCGCACCGAGGAGGGGTCGAAGCCCGGCTCTGCATCCTTCACCACGAACTCCAGCCAGCCATCCTGGTGGGCGATCCGCAGCTCGATCAAGCTGCCGCCAGCATGCTTCGCAGCGTTCTGCAGGGCCTCGAGGCAGCAGAAGTACACCGCCGCCTCGACGTGCGGGTCGAAGCGCTCCGCAGCGAGACCGTCGCCGGCGCTGATGCGCGCGGGAAGCTCACGCTTGGCGATGTGCGCAGAGAGGGCCGGCACGAGGCCCTTGTCGGCGAGGAGCGGCGGGAAGATCCCGCGGGCGAGGTCGCGCAGCGAGTCGATCGCCTCCGCCGCCTCGATGCCGAGTCCGTCGAGAATCCCCTCCGCCTTGACGGGATCCCTCCCGATCAGCTGCTTCGCCAGGCGCAGCTTGACCGCCATCGAGACCAGCTGCTGCTGGGCACCGTCGTGGATGTCGCGCTCCAGGCGCCGGCGCTCGGTGTCCTGTGCCGCAACGATCCGCTGCCGAGAGGCCCGGAGCTCCGCGGCCTGGGCGGAGATCTGATCGAGGCGGGCCTGGAGCTCGAGGGTGAGGCGAACGTTGTGCAGCGCGAGGCCGGCCTGCGAAGCGAGGTCGGCGAGGAGCCGCTCCTCGGCGGGGGTGAGAGGCTCGGAAGGGGGCTTGGCCACGGCGATCTCGCCGACGGCCCCGCCCTGGTGATCGACGGCGATCGTCCTGACGAACATCGCCTCTTCGCCTGCCGGCCAGACCGCGGACCGCTCGTCGTCGTCGGGCAAGAAGACACGGACGCGAGCTCTCGTGGCTCCCACGCCGCGGGCCGCCGCTTCGGCCATCCTCGGCAGGACCTCCTTCGGCGAGAGCGCGCCGGCCATGCGATGGGAGAACTCCGACATCGCCTCGTACGGGGTCGCCCGCTGCCCGTAGACCAGCCGGTTGGCGAATGCGCGAACGCGCCGGCGCGCCGGGTCGAACGCGATCGCCACGAGCGCGGTAGCGGCTACGGAAAGAAACAGGTTCGCTCGGCTCCCGGAACCCACAATGGCCCCGATGCCGATCACGACGACGGCGTAGACGACCGTGATGAACGCGGCGAGGATGCCGAAGACCAGCGCCTTGCTGATCACGACGTCGATGTCGAACAGGCGGTGACGCAGGATCGCGATGCCGGTCGAGATCGGGACGGAGAGGAACGAGAGGATGACAACCACGTCGATCCCGCGCCATTCCTCCCCGGGATGAGCGGCAGGGTCGGCCAGCGTGAAGCTCAGGGTGAGGGCGATGGCGACGAGCGCCGCCGCCAAGGCGAACCACTTGAGCTGCTGGCGCTCGACCCCGCTCGCCCGCCGGAAGCGAAGGAACACAGAGCCCGCCGAGACCACGACAGCCATTCCGTACAGCGACAGCCCCCACGTCCCGACAAGGTTGAGGTCGGCCACTCGCCCCACGCCGAACGGGTTGTCGACCGGACGGAAGTTCTCGAGCGGCCCCGGAACCAGGGCGAAGCCGGCAGAGGAGGCCGCGATTCCCAGCACCGCGAGCGAGGCGACGACCCGCCACCTCTTGGAAAGAAGCCGTCCTGTGGAGAAGAGAAGAAAGAGCAGCGTCGTGCCCACTCCGGTGATCGGGATCCAGATCCAGGAGGGGAACCAGGCCGCAATTTCGCCGCCCGGCAGACTCACGGGGCGGGCGAGCACGGTGTAGATCGCGTATTGGTGGCAGAGCTCCTGAAAGCCGGACGCCACCCCCATCGCCAGGAAGAGCACCCGATCGGGTTCTCCGGCCTTCGGGAGGCGACCATCGCCCCCACCGTCCCGAAGGCGACGGCGAAGAGGGCGGAGAACCCCCGGAATCCGAAGGTCCCGCCCGGTTGGGATGCCGAGCGGCCGAGCACCAGGAAGGTGGCGGCCGCGACGGCGAGGAGCAGGGCTGCCGCCCAGAGCCCCCACGCCAGTCGCGAGGCGGCGCGCGCCCTCATCCCATCGGCTCCAGTGCCCGCACCGGCACCCGCCCCACCACCATCGTCCCCTTGCCGGGCTCGGACTCGATCCGAATCGACCCCCCGAGGGCCTCGATGCGGTCGGACATGTTCTGGGTCCCTGCCCCCCGCCTGACCGAGGAGGCATCGAAGCCCGGCCCGGCGTCGTGGACCTCGAACGACAGCTCGCCCTCCTCGGCCTCCAGGCGGATCGAGAGGGCGGCCCCGGGGACGTGCTTGGAGGCGTTCTGGACCGCCTCCCGGACACAGAAGTACACCGCCGCCTCCACCTGGGGATCGAAGCGGGCCCCCTCGAGATGGTCTTCGACCGAGGCCTCCGCCCCGACCTTGGCGAGATGGCCCCGCAGCGCAGCCGCCACTCCCTGGTCGGCAAGCAGGGGGGGATAGATCCCCCGGGCCAGATCCCGCAGGGTCTCGACCGCCTCCGAGGCCTCGGCCCGCAGCTCGTCGACGATCGCCTCGGCCCGGGCA
>JBOGWP010000209.1:0-11824 GCA_050693875.1 Actinomycetota bacterium | reverse complement strand
AGGAGCTACCTCGGGACGGGAGCGAAGCATGGCCGGCGGGCACTCCAGCTGCTCACCGACCTGTGGACCCCGACCGGTGCCTGGCTACCCAGCGTGGCCGTTCCCGACACCAGCTGAGCAGTTACGCCCGCCTCCAGGGAGCAGCGAAGAGGGGCCCCGGGAGGGCCCCTCGGTGTAGGGCTGGTGGTGCAGGCGGCTACTTCTCGATGACGCCGAGGATGTCGCGCTCGTTGAGGATGATGACCTCCTCGTTGTCGACCTTCACCTCCATGCCGCCGTACTTCGAGAAGATCACTCGGTCGCCCTTCTTCACGTCGAGAGGGACGCGCTTTCCGTCGACGTAAGCGCCCGGGCCCACGGCGAGGACGGTGCCCTCCTGCGGCTTCTCCTTGGCGGTGTCGGGGATCACCAGACCCGAGGGAAGGGCCTGCTCGCCCTCCTCGACGCGTACGACGACACGGTCACCGAGCGGCTTGATGCTCATTCGAAAACCCCCTGTGGCGAACTAGGTTGTTGGCGGTTGATTAGCACTCTTGACCATCGAGTGCTAAGGCGCATGCTACCCGAGGGCTCAGACAGCGTCAACAGGTCGCCGGCCGGCGGGCGCCCTGGCCGCGGCAGCGTCTACAGCCTCAGACGAGCGGGAGATTCGGGTCCGGATCGGCGTCGAGCTCGGTCCGGATGCCCCTCCGATGGCGATGGTAGCCGCAGCACGCCACCATGGCGGCGTTGTCGGTGCAGCCCGCCACCGAGGGGTAATAGAGGCGCAGCCCGCGCGCCGCACAGGCCTCGGTTGCCGCCTCCCGCAGCCGGGAGTTTGCCGCAACCCCGCCCGAGAGGAACACGGCGGGCACCTCGAGCTCGAGCGCCGCACGCACGGTCTTGACGGTGAGGACGTCGACGACCGCCTCCTGGAATGAGGCGCAAACATCGGGGAGCGCGAGGGCGCGCCCCGCCCGCTGCTCCTTGGCCGCGTAGTTCTTGACCGCGGTCTTGAGTCCCGAGAACGAGAAGTCGTACCCCTCCTCCCGCAGAGCGCGGGGAAACATCACCCTGCTTGGATCCCCCTCCTTTGCCAGCCGGTCGATCGCCGGCCCGCCGGGAAATCCAAGGCCGAGCATTCTGGCCACCTTGTCGAATGCCTCCCCCGCGGCGTCGTCGAGGGTCTGCCCGATCAGCTCGTAGATCCCGTGGTCGACCATCCGCACCAGCAGGGTGTGGCCACCGGAGACGATCAGCGCAACCGCCGGCGGAACGGCGTCCTGGTGCTCGATGAGATTGGCGTAGAGGTGGGCCTCGAGGTGGTTGACGCCGATCATCGGCACCTCCAGGACGGCCGCCAGTGCTTTGGCGGCGGCAACGCCCACCACCAGGGAGCCGATGAGCCCCGGGCCGAGCGTCACCGCGATCGCGCCCAGGTCCCACAGCGTGACATCGGCGGCGCCCAGCGCCTCCGAGATCACGGGATTGATCGACTGGACGTGGGCGCGGGAGGCCAGCTCCGGCACGATCCCTCCGTAGCGCTCGTGGAGCGCGGCCTGGGACGAGACGACGTTGGCGAGGACGTCGCGCGCCCCACGCAGCACCGCCACCGACGTCTCGTCGCAGGAGGTCTCGATGCCGAGCGTGAGCTGCACGTCGGGGTCGGGCTCGAGCGTCTTGGGAAGCGGGTTCGGCTCGGGTCGGGCGACGGCAGGAACGACCGGCGGCGCCAGCTCGATGGGCACCACCGCCAGATCGCTCACGGGGCTCCTATTTCTCCGGCGACCCGTCGCCGCAGCCCGGCGAGAAGCGAGGAGTACCGGGGCGTGTCGACGGCGTCCACCCACATCACGATGGCATCCTCGCCGGTCTCGACGTAGTACCCGCGACGGATGCCGACCGGCTGGAACCCGAACAGCTCGTACATGCGCTGCGCCCCGTCGTTCGACTTGCGGACCTCGAGCGAGATGGAGCGCGCTCCGCGCTCGATCGCCGCGTCGACGAGGGCCAACATCAGCTTCATGCCGATGTGTCGCCGGTGGAATGCCGGATCGACTGCGATGGTGGTGATATGGCCTTCCGACGCGCCCAGCATGAGGCCCCCGTAGCCGATCACATGTCCCTCGTTCCGGGCCACGAGATAGACCCGGTCGGACTTGCGGGCGATCTCCTGGAGAAAGAGCGTGCCGCTCCACGGCCGGGGGTAGACGAGGCTCTCGATGCGGAGCACCTGGCGCAGGTGCCGCCGGCGCATCGGGACGAGATCGACCTCGCCGGGCGTGATCTGCGGCTCGGAGGGCAGCGCGCTCATACCGCTCGCCTCCGCTCCCAGTTGAGCTCGGCCTGCGACCGCCGCATGTACATGGGCTCGACGTCGAGCAGCCGGTCGAAGTCCTCCCGGTAGAGCCGCGGCACCGCGAGCTCCACCAGCGAGCTGGCGCGCGGGAACGCTCCCGAGAGGGTCCCGAACTCCATGTGCTGCGCTCCCTCCTCGAGCCGATCCCGGTACAGGAGCGCACCGCTGCCCACCAGCAGGACCTCGGACGCCTGCCCCTCGATCTCGGCCGCGAGGTGCTCGGGCGAGCCGACCATGTACTCGCTGATGCGGGAGACGCCGCCGGGAACCTGACGGTAGAAGGCAAAGAAGACCTCGCTCCGCTTCGCATCGAGGGCCGGGCAGATGACCTTGTGCGAATAGCGGACGTCGAAGGCCAGCAGGTCGAGCGACGGGACCCCGACGATCGGGATGGACAGCGCCTGGGCAATGGTCTTCGCGGTCGTCACGCCGATGCGCATCCCGGTGAACAGGCCCGGGCCGAGCCCAACCGCCACCCCCGAGAGGTTGCGATAGGAGAGCCCGGCGTGCTGGAGGAGAAACTCGACCGCGGGAAGCAAGAACTCGGCGTGCGAGGCGCCCCGGGAGATCTGGCACGAGCCGATGATCCCCTGCTCGGAGCCGATCGTGACCGAGGTCTGAGGCGTCGAGGTCTCGATGCCGAGCACAAGCATCTATTAGTGCTCGGTCCCGAAAATACCTTGGCATTCGAGCGCCCCTGCATCCCCGATCGCTGTGTTGCTCGTCGCTTGCGTACCTGCGGGTACGCGGCGCTCCTCGCGCCTTGCGCTGGCGCAGGAGGCGCTCTCGATGCCTGACCTACTGCCGGGACGGAGCATTAATTCTCCTCCTGATGCCCGTTGGTGGAGCCGTCGATCCCGCCGGGCCCCCCCGCCGGCGGCGCGAGAAGATCGAACCCACGCGGAGCCTCGGGCTCGTCCTCCCGGCCGACCGAGAACAGCTCGGATGCCAGCACACCCACCGTCTCCATCCGATCCTCCCAGTGGGAACCCCTCGGCGACAGCGTCACCCGCCGCAGGAGATCCCCGTCCCCGACGGCGATGTCGACGAGCAGGTGGTCCTTGGGCAGCAGCGGCTCGACCACATCGCCCCATTCCACCACCACGATGTGCGACGGGTCGAGGAACTCGTCGTACCCGAGATCGATCACCTCCTGGACCGTGTCCAGACGGTACACGTCGATGTGCATCAGCGGATAGCGGCCCCCGAGGTACTCCTTCATCAGGATGAACGTCGGGCTGGTGACCCGTTCGGGGACGCCGAGCCCGGCGGCGAGCCCTTGCACGAACGTGGTCTTGCCTGCCCCCAGATCCCCGGCCAGCGCAATCACGTCTCCGGGCAGCAGGAGGGGCGACAGCGCAACGCCCAGACGCCGGGTCTCCTCGGGGGAGCGCGTCTCGATGGTGAAGAACCTCGAGCCTCGCGGGCTGGGGGAAGTGGACATGGTTGGAGGATCAGAACAGCGCCTGTTGCTCCCGCAACAGTACGGGCACCGCATCGGGAACGGGGACCGCGGTCGCAGCGGCCTCCCGCTCCCGCGCGTCCTCGAGGACCTGCCGGATCAGGCGGAAATCCCCCTCGAAGGCCTTGATCGTCGTCGACGCCATCCCTCCGCCGCGCAGCACGGCGGCGGGATGGAAGGTGGGGATGACCTCGGCCCCGAAGGCGCGAAAGCGCTGCCCGCGCACCCGGGAGATCGAGACCTGACGGCCGAGCACGAAGCGCGTGGCGAAATTGCCCAAGGTTGCGATGACGCGGGGACGGATCATCGAGATCTGAGCATCGAGGTAGGGTCGGCAAGCCTCGAGCTCGTCCGGCATCGGGTCACGGTTTCCCGGCGGCCGGCATTTGATCACGTTGCAGATGCAGCAGTCGGCCCGGCTCAGGTCGACCTGACGCAGCATGGCGTCCAGCAACTGACCCGCGGCCCCCACGAACGGGAGGCCCTGCCGGTCCTCGTGAAATCCGGGGGCCTCCCCCACGAACATCAGGTCCGATCGGGGATTGCCGTCCATCCACACGACCTGCGTCCGGCCCGATGCGAGGCGGCACCTGGTGCATGCCAGCGCCTCGGTCCGGACCTCCTCCAACGTTGTCCACGACACGCGCCACCTCCCGATCCGAGGGGAAGTGTCTTTTCGACCCGCAGCCTCGGGGAAAGTGCTTCCGGCACAGGTTCCCGTGGCCCTGTGCCGCCCGGCCTGCGCCGGCGCCCATGCCCTGGAATCTCACCCGGCGAGCCCTGGAACCCCGCCGACGCCCGCTGCCGTCCGCACCCCTTGGCGGATTGCCATTGCGACCACCCGCGCCGCCAGCGCACAGACGAGGTCGACCGAGGATTCCACCCGACAGGTTCCGAGACTGAAAACGACGTCGCCATCATACCGGGTGTGCGCGGGCCGAACCACGGTTGCGACCCCGTCCTGACCCGCCCGGGCGACCAGGTAGGCCTCCGGCTTGGTGAGGCAGGCATTGGTCGCCACCACCCCTAGCACCGTGTTCGTAGCCGCCGGGAGGAACGCCATCGGCGTCCCGGCAGGGGCCCGGCTCCCGGCGAGGAGCGCCCCCTGCTCGTCGAGAACGTCGCCGACTGGGTTGGCCGCGACCAGCGCCCCGACCACCACGTCGCCCTCCCGGATGGAGGCGGAGCCGATCCCGGCCTTCACGGCGTATTCCAGCCCGTACAGCTTCCCGGCGCTGCACCCGGTCCCGGCGCCGACGCTGCCGGTCTCGAACATCCCCCCCGTGGCAGCCTCGCAGGCCAGTGCGCCCTCCCCCGCCCCGGGGCGAGCGCCCGAGTCGCCGAGACCGAGGTCGAAGAGGATGGCCGCCGGGACGATCGGCACGCGGAAGCGGCCGGCGACGTCCCATCCGATGCCCCGAGCCTCCAGCCAGCGCATCACGCCGTCGGCCGCAGCGAGTCCGAAAGCGCTGCCGCCCGCCAGGACGACGGCATGGACCCGGTCGATGCGCTGCTCCGGCTGGAGCAGCACCCACTCGCGGTCGCCCGGCGCTCCCCCGCGCCACTCGCAGGAACCGACCGTTCCGTCCGGCGGCAACACCACCGTGCATCCAGTGACTCCCACCGTGTCGGTCCAGTGCCCGACCCGAACCCCCTCGACGTCGGTGATCACCCTGCGGCCTGCGGCTCCCCGACCGGCGCCGTCGCTTCCTCAGGGGTTCCGGTGTCGCCTGCCGCAGGGGCCCCGGCCGCGTGCTCGCCGTCGTCCGCCATCCCTCCCGGACAGACGTCGTCGAGGAACACGGCGACGAGCTCGGTGACCTCCTCGTGGCGCTCCATGATCGTGTTGTGCCCGGCCCCCTCGAACTCGATGAGTTTGGACCCACGGATCTGCCTGGCCAACTGGCGCGACGCGGTCCCGGCGATGATGCGGTCGCGGTCCCCCGTGACGATGAGGGTCGGGGTGTCGACCGCGCCGACTGCCTCGGACATGTCGAAGGCGATGACCGCCTTCAGGACGTCGATCAGCGTGGGTGACGGGAAGCTCTGCATGAGCTTGAGCGAGTACCGGACCTGTGCCGGGGACGCACCCTGGCCGAAGCCGATGGCCTTGACCAGAAAGCGAGACACGGGCCCCGAGCGCATGCGCGCCCACCGCCACCGGCTCGGCTTGTCGAGGATCCACGCCACGATCTTCTTGCTTCGCTCGAGCGAGCCGAAGAACCGCGCGATCCAGAACGTCTTGAGCACCTCGGTGTAGGTCGTGCTCAGGAGGACGATCCCGGCCACCCGGTCGTTCAGCTCGGCCTGGTGGGTCCGGCAGAACTCGAGGACGGTCATGCCACCCAGCGAGTGGCCGATGAGCACGCAGCGCTCCAGCCGCGCCGCGTCGAGGACGTCCTTCAGATCGTCGGCAAGCAGCGTGATGTCGTCGGGGCCGTGGCACGACGCAGAACGCCCGTGGCCCCGGGCGTCGTAGAAGACGAGCCGTCTCGGGGCAGCGCCGGGCCGGGAGAGCCGCGCCCGAAGGCCGAGAATCTGGTAGTGCCAGAAGGTGCGGTCCATGCCGAATCCGTGGAGGAAGACCGCCCCGGTGGTCGTCTCCTCGGATCCCCACTCCTCCACGAACAGCTCGCCGCCGTCGGTCGCGTCCACGACATACGTCCGGTCGCCCTCCAGGGTCCCGAAGGGCTCCCCGGCATGCGGGTCCTCGGGAAGCCCGAACCAGCGCCCGAGCAGGCCTTGCCTCTCCTGCTTCGCCCTCACGTGGAAACCTCGATCCCGGCCTCCACCGCGAGATCGGGCCGCCCGGCCGCCGTCACCCTCCCTCGGAGGAGAAAGTGGCCGGCAGCCCCGGGCACCCAGCGCTCCCGGTACGTCAGCTGTTCCCCCAATCGCAGGGCCATCTCACCCAGCCCCTGGGTGAAGAATCGGCCCTCCGACCATCGCCAGGCGCCGGGAGGGCCGACGGCCTCGAACTCGTACCGCTGGCCGGTTGGGAAGCGAAGGGTGAGGTCGCGGCTGGCCTGGACGGTAAGGGTGAGCGTCACCGGCCGGCCGGCGACGGGCTCCGAGGGATCGGCCGACAGCGACAGGTGGACGTCGGGAAGCTGGGCCGTGGCGCTTCCGGGAATCCCTGCGGTGCCCGGCGAGGGCGCCGGCAACGATGGGATCGAGGCCGGGGACGACCGGGGACCGGGGGCCGGCTCGCGTGCGCAGGCGGCCATCACGATCGAGACGACCAGGAACGCCCCCCACCTCATGCTCCACGATAGACGCGCGGCACCCGCGCGCTGATGGCGCACACCACCTCGTAGGGGATGGTCCCCAGGCGTTGCGCGATCTCGTCGGCGAGGATCTCCTCGCCGCCCTGTCGCCCCAGGATCACCACCTCGTCCCCCTCCTCTATCTCGCGGTCGCCCGCGTCCACCAGGAAGTGGTCCATCGTGACCGCGCCCGAGATGCGAAAGCGGCGTCCGCGGATCAGGACCTCGCCCGTGTTGGTGAGGGCCCGAGGGAGGCCGTCCGCATAGCCGCAGGGAATGGTGGCGACGGTGGCCGTGCGCGGGAGTTGGAAGCGCTGCCCGTAGGAGAGCGCCTCACCCGCAGGAAGGCGGCGGGCGTAGCCGACCCGGGATTTGAACGAGAGCGCCGGCTCCAGGTCGATGCGGTCTCGCAGCGCTGGGGAGGGATGGATCCCGTAGACGACGATCCCGCAGCGCACCATGTCGAGGTGCGCCTCGGGGAAGGTGATCGCCCCCGCCGAGTTGGCGAGATGGCGCATCAGCCCGTTCGCCCGGGGGCCGAGCTCATCGAGCACGTCGAGGAATCGCTCGTGCTGCTCCTTCGTGTAGGGGTTGAGCACGTCCTCGGCACAGGCGAAGTGCGACCAGATCCCCTGCACCTCGAGGCCGGGGAGCTTCGTAACCTGGTCGAAGAAGCCCGCTACCTCGGGGAGGGGCACCCCGTAGCGATGCATCCCGGTGTCGACCTTGACGTGCACGGCGAGCCGGCGTCCGGAGGTGATCGCAGAGTCCGAGAGCGCCCGCGCGGTGCGAATCGTGTAAACGGTCGGCACCAGCCCGAGCTCCGGCACCTGGTGAACGGCGCGCGGTGTGGGCTCGGCAAGCAGGAGGATCGGGACATCGATGCCGGCAGCTCGCAAGGCCGCCCCCTCGTTCGGGCGAGCCACCCCCAGCCAGTCGGCGCCGCCTGCGACGGCTGCGCGCGCAACCGGCACATCGCCGTGCCCGTAGGCGTTGGCCTTGACCACCGCCAGGAGGCGCGTGCCGGGCGAGAGCATCGACCGGACGCGCTCCACGTTGCGGCGGACGCTGCCGAGGTCGACCTCCACCCATACGGGAAGCTCGGCGGTCACGTTGCCACCCCGGCTTCCGGCTCCCCATCCTCGGCGAGCCGGGTGAGAACCTCAGCGACGGCTTCGGGCAGATCCCCGGCAATGGTTCCCCGCACCCCGCGGCGCGCCGCAACCACGTCGCCGGCTCGGCCGTGGACCCACGCCCCAGCCCATCCGGCGTCGGCTGCCTCCATCCCAGATGCAAGAAAGGCGCCGGTCACCCCGGTCAGCACGTCGCCGCTCCCGCCGGTGGCCAGTGCCGGCCCCCCCGTCGCGACCAGCACGCAGTCTCCCCCTGGCTCGGCCACCAGCGTGCGGTAGCCCTTCAGGAGGACGGCGGCCTTCGTCGAGACCGCGGCTCGGCGGACCGCCCAGAGGCGATCCGCGCTCACCTCGGCCGTGCCCGTCCCCAGCAGACGCGCCAGCTCACCCGGGTGCGGCGTGAGCAGCGTCGGCGTCGAGCGGGAGGCGAGAATCCCCGTCGCGCCGGCGAGGGCGTTGAGGGCATCGGCGTCGATCACGATCGGGCGCTCGAGGCTGGCGACGAGCTTGTGCACGAACGTGACCGTCTCCGGGTCCGTCGAGAGGCCGGGCCCCAGCGCAACGCAGTCGTTGCGGGCGGCATGGTCGAGCACGAGGTCCACCGCGCTGGACTCGATCGTCCCGTCCGGCGTCTCGGGAAGCGGCAAGGTGGTCGCTTCGAGCACGGTCTGGTCGAGCCCGCGGGCGAGCGATCCGGGGACCGCCATCGTGACGAGGCCGGCACCGGCCCGGAGGGCGCCTCGGGCGGCGAGGGCCGCGGCACCGGCCATCCCGAGCGATCCCGCCACGATCAGAACGGTCCCCACGCTGCGCTTGTGCGCCAGCGGGGGCCGCGGAGGGAGAACCCGTGCGACGTCGCCTGCGCCGGCCAGCAGGAGATCCGCATGCAGGAAATGGTCGGCGATGCCGATCTCGGCAACCTCGATCCTCCCGGCATGCGCGCTTCCGGGGTGGAGCAGGAGGCCGATCTTCAGCGCGGCCATGGTCACCGTGACGTCCGCCCGTACCGCCGGGCCGTGGATCTGGCCGGTCGCTCCCTCGACGCCGGATGGGATGTCGACGGCGACGACGGCCTTGCCCGCGGCATTGATGGCCTCCGCAGCATCGGAGGCCGGGCTGCGGAGCGCGCCCTTGATGCCGGTCCCGACGATCCCATCGACCACGACATCCGCCCGGCCGAGCTCACGGATGAGCGCCTCGGGTCCCATGGTGGGGACCGCGCGCAGCCTGCGGAGATTGATCAGGGCGTCACCCCCGAGCGCGTCGTCGAGCAGGATCACGGCGGGACGAGCGCCCCGTGCCGCGAGGTACCGGGCGGCGACGAAGCCGTCTCCCGCGTTGTTTCCTTTCCCGCAGACCACGGCGATCCGGCGCCCGTAGGCGCCGCCCGCGAGCCCGATAACGGCCGATGCGACCGCTGCGCCCGCCCGCTCCATCAGATCGAGCGAAGGAACGCCGGAGTCGATCGCTGCCCGGTCCGCCGCCGCCATGGCTCGAGGCGTGACGACGATCCGCATGCCACCTCGCTTCGGTCGGCCCCCTTGTGTCGCGTCATTCTACGGGGGGTGCCCTCGCCGGCCAGGCCCTGCCCCCTGCCCGGGTCCAAATGACGCCAAAGAGACCGCTCCGGCGCGAGGATGGAGGGGCGCACCCGCGACCCGGCAGTCCCTCCGCCCAAGCGGCCGCGAGTAAAGATTGCGGCCGAGCATCCGATATCGATGCGAGACGACGAAGCGAGCACGGCGATGAAAGTTCTGATCGTCGACGACCACAAACTCTTTGCCGAGGCTATCCGTGCGCTGCTCGAGGAGCAGGGCATGGAGGTGTGGGTCGCCGGAGGGGCGGAGGAGGCGCTGGCCGCCGTCCGGTCCCAGCGGCCGGACCTTGCGCTGGTCGACCTCAACATGCCGGGGGTTGGTGGAATGGAGCTCGGCCGCCAGATCCTGGATCAGTTCCCGGGGATCAAGGTCCTGGCCCTCACGGCGCTCGAGGACCCGCGGGCAGTCACCCAGGCAGCCCGGGCGGGCTTCCACGGGTACCTGATGAAGGACGCGTCGATGACGGAGTTCGTCGCGTCGATTCGAACGGCGGTGAACGGCGGGCTGTTCCTGGCCCCCCACCGCCTGGCCGCCCCGGCGGCCGGGGCTCGCACGGAGGAGGAACGCCACGCCCTCCTGCTTGCCGACCGCCTCACCTCGCGGGAGCGGGAAGTGCTGACGATGCTCGTGCAGGGGGCGACGAGCCGCCAGATCGCCCGTCACCTGTCCATCGCCCCGAACACGGTCCGGACCCACATCCAGAGCATCCTCACGAAGCTGCAGGTCCACTCTCGACTCGAGGCCGCCGCGTTCGCGGTTCGCTACGGACTCGTCCGGCTCCCCCGCGGAAACGGCTCATAACGGCCCTCAACCACGCGATCTCCGCAGCACCGCCCCTCCTGAACCACTTCGTCACCACCGTCCCCAGGGACCCGCTTCGCCCCCGGTCGTCCGTTTGACGTAGTGCGAATACGTATCGCCGCGCGTGCCTGCGGAGCATCGCGTGCGTACGCTCCCACTGTCGGAGTTTTCGAGGGCCGGACGGCAGGGGGCGAAACAACTATGAACGACGAACGCGTGCGGATCCTGCTTGCAGATCGTCAGTCCTTGTTCCGAGAGGCGGTGGGCGCGGTCCTCGCGAGCGAGCCCGACCTCGAGGTGGTGGCCGTGGCAACGGATGGGGCCGAGGCGGTCGACGAGGCGGAGCGCACCAGGCCCGACATCGCCCTGATCGACGCGACCCTGCCCGTGCGCGACGGGGTCGAGGCCACCTCGATGATCAAGGAGCGAGTTCCGGGCTGCCGGGTGCTGGTGCTTGCCGGAGACCACGACCAGAACCTGCTCGTCGAGGCCCTCGGCGCTGGCGCCAGCGGCTACCTGAGCAAGGAGTCCCCTCTCTCGGAGCTCATCCAGGCCACGCGGCAGGTGCATGCCGGCGAGACCCTGGTGCCCCGACAGATGCTCGGCGCCCTGATCGATCGCCTGATCACCCGCCGTCGTGAGCAGGACGAGGCGATCCGGCGGATGTCGAGCCTTACCCGGCGCGAGCGTGAGGTGCTCGCACAGCTGGCGGGGGGAGCCGACAACGAGGCAATCGCATTCGCGCTGGTCATCAGCCCCGAAACCGCTCGTACCCACGTGCAGAACGTCCTCGGCAAGCTCGGAGTCCACTCCCGGCTCGAGGCTCAGGCGTTCGTGCACCGGCACGGCATCTTCGAGGAGCTGGGAGCAGAGCGCTGACGATGCTCCCAGCCCGCGGCGGCTCGTCAGGGCCGCCGATGACCCAACGGCGCCGCTCGACCGAGCGGCAGCATCGCGCGTCGATCAAGCGCGGCGGCCGCATGCGCCGCCTCAAAGGCGCCCCCATGCGAGGGCGCGCGTGGGTGCTGCTCGCTCTGCTCGCGATGTTCGTCCTGTTCGTCGTGGGATCCGGCCTGGCCAACGCCCAGATCGACGAACCTAGCCCGACACCCACGGACCCCACGCCAACGGAGACCGCGACGCCCGACCCGACCCCCACCCCGGACCCGACCCCCACGCCGGACCCGACCCCCACCCCGGACCCGACCCCCACGCCGGACCCGACC
>JBOGWP010000208.1:0-22152 GCA_050693875.1 Actinomycetota bacterium | reverse complement strand
CGTGGCCGTTGTGAGGATGACCTGGGCACCGAAGGGCGGGTGCCCGGCCATCTTGATCGTCACCTGGCCCCAGGCCGGGTCGATGATGTGAAACGAGTAGTGGTTCACGAACGCCTTCTGCTTCTCCAGGTTGGGGATCCCCGGCAGCGGAACGCCTCACCTTCCAGAGCGTGGCCGGCGCACGGGCGACCAGGATGAGGAACACACCGGGGCCCACCTGGTGCTCCCTCAGGTACTCCTCGGCGATCAGGTGCTTGCGGTCCTGCCGGTCGCAGTCGATGACGGGGATCGCCTTCGCCCAGGCGAACGCCCGCACCCGTCGGGAGAACCTGCCCGCCATCCGCATCGGGTGGGTGTCGTCGAGGTGCTCGTCGCTGTCGCCGTGCAGCCGTCGCCACCAGACGCGGAACCCGCCCGGGTTGTGCCCGAGGGAGAAGTAGGCATTGAGCACGACCCGATCCACGCAGTCGTAGCTGCTCCTCAGAAGATCCCCGTACCGCTCGCTGAGGTTGTCCATGTCCGCGGACACTACGATCGCCCGCGCTCAGAACTCCAGTGCTGCCCCGAAGGGGCCTCCGGTTCCGAGCGAAGTCTCGGGACCGGGGTGGCCCAGCTTGAGGTGCCGAAGTTGGTGCGAATGAGTCAGGTTTGGGGACGAGAGCCCACCAGGGGCGCACCGCAAGACAGGCACCGAGCGAAGCGAGGCCCTGCCGGCATTGAACGACGCCGCCGGAGGCTCGGCTCGCCGAGCGTGGCGAGGCGGGCCGACATTGAGGACCGCGGCCGGAGGCCGCCCCTCGCCTCTCTGGCCCGTACGGGGGAGCGAAGCGACCCGCTAGCCCTCTCCTGCGGGTGCGGGAGGAGGGCGCCTGGGCGCTCGCCTCGTCGGAGCGGGCTTGGCCGGCGCCTTCGACGCTCGGGTCGCAGGCTTGCGCTTCGGCCGTGCAGCGGGCGCCTCCTCCCCGGGGGGCATCGCCTCGCCGCCGGGCGCCATCGGGCCGGGCAAGCCGGCCCCCTCCGAGGGCTCCGGTGCAGGGATGCGGCGGCGCGGGGCAGCTTTGGGCCTGGCGGCGGTCCTCGGCGTGCGCGCCGGAGCAGATTTCGCAGCGGGCTTGGGCTTCGTTGCCCGCGGCTTCCGCACCGGAGCAGCTTCCTCCGGCATGGCGGCCGATTCGGCCGCCTGTGCGCCAGCCACCTCCTCGACCGAGAGCTCCACCGCGGGCTCGGCGGGCGACGGCTTCGCCTTCCGGGGCCTCGCCGTCCGCCCAGCCGCGGGCTGTGCCTCGGCCGGAGCCTTCTTCCTCGCCGCGGCAGCCCGGGCCGCTGGCTTCTTCGCCGCTGGCTTCTTCGCCGCCGGCTTCTTCGCCGCTGGCTTCTTTGTGGCCGGCTTGGCTCTTGGCCGTCGCGCCGGACGCTCCGCGCCGGCCTCTCCCATCCCCCTCCCGGTCCTCGCCGCCGCGGCGAGCTCGGGAACGGGTGCCGTCTCGGGCGGTGGGGACCACGATGACTCCAGCGTCGATGTGGCCGCCGGGGGCGTCCAGCCTCCCGCGGGCAGCGGCGCCCCCGAGGTGACGGCGCGCCGCTGACGGCCACCCGAGAGCAACAGCAGCACGAGAGCGATGATGCTCGATGCGATGGAGACGTAGATCAGCAGATTGATCTTGGCTGCCCATCCGGCGACGAAGGTGACACCGGCGACGAGCAGCACGGCAAGTGAGGCAATCGTCAAGGGATTCGCACCTCCAGCGATGTCACGGGCAGTCTACCCCGGCTCCGAAGCGCACCCGTAAGCGTCCGCTCGAGGCGTCGCCCCGCTACTCGTCGCCCCAAAACAGCTCTTTGATCGAGGGTTCCTTCGGGGGGTGCTCCTCACGGCGCGGCTCCGGCCGACCCTTGCGCGGCTCGCTCGGGCCTGCGGTACCGGCGGGAGATGCGGCCCCATCCGCAGGGTGATCGTCGCCCGACTGCGGGGACGCGGCGGAGCCCCGCGCGTCGTTACCTTCCCGCTCCACCGCTCCGAATGGGATCGTCGGCCCGGTCGGCCCGGAGCGCGGCGCCTGCCTTGCCGGGAAGATCGGCTGCTCGATGCGACGCTCCTCACGCTCCCGTTCGCTCTCCTCGGGTCCGGACAAGCGAGGGGGGGCACCGGGGGGAGGCGTTCGTGCCGGGGGACTTGCGGGGCTTGCGGGACGAGAGCCCCCAGGCGATTGGCGCTCGGGCATCCGCGCCCCGCCGGGCCGGACGCCCGGGAGCGCCGACTCCGGATTGGACGCCATCTTCGTATGCGCACCATGACCCGGAACGGCGGCGCCGACCCGGGCCGAGGTTGGGCCGGCCGGAGCGCTTGCGGCGCCGTTGGGGAACGGGGCCGCCGAGTGCTCGGCTGAAGTCGCGCGGGACTCTCCATGGGCAGCGCCGTCGGCGGGTGCCCGGGGGGGCGCGGCAGCAGGGCCCTCGGAGAGCACACGCAACTGGGACTCCAGAAAGGCCTGTAGCCGCTCTCGATACTCCTGCTCGAAGCGTCGCAGGCCGTCGACGCGCGCGTCGAGCTCACGCTCGCGGGCTGCGCCGGCATTGATGATCTCCTGGGAGCGCCGCTCGGCGAGGGCGATGATCTCCTGCGAGCGTCGCTCCGCGGCCGACACCATCCCCTGCGCCTTGACCTTCGCCTCTTCGACGGTGTCCTCGGCGGTGCGCTGCGCGTAGAGCATCGTCCGCTTGAGCATGTCCTCGGTTCCGCGGGCCTGCTTGAGCTGCTCCTGCAACTCCTGAAGGCGCTGGCGAAGCGAGTGCTGCTCCTGCTGAAGCCGCGCGAAGGACTCGGCCATCTCGTCGAGGAAGAGGTCGACCTCCTCGTGGTTGTAGCCGCGGAAGCTGTCGTGAAACTGCTTGTCCTCGATATCCTTCGGCGTGAGCTCCATCGTCATCCCCTTGCTAGAACCCGAGCCTGCAGACGATCCCTCCGATAAGGAACTGGACGATCAGAAACCAGGCAAGGAAGGCGAGATCCAGAGGGAACCCGAACGGCTGCGGAATGAACCGCCGGAGGAAGTTCACCGGCGGGTCGGTGAGCAGGTAGATCGCGTCGAGAATGGGCCGCAGCCCCGACGGCGGAACCCAACCCGGGCGGAACATGAAGACGAACGACAGGATCACCCGGGCGATCATGATGTAGACGTAGATCTGGACGAGGAAGCACAGCGGGTTCACGAACATCGCTCACGGCCCCGCGATCTCGGGGCGTCGCCGCGTAGGAACCGTGTCCCGCGCGACGGGCAGGCGGCGGCGAGCGCACCCGGCCTCCTCCCTCCCCTCACATCTCATCGAACCACCCTCTCTGGGCGAGACGGCGCCGATCCTCCGCGGATACCTCCACGTTTGCCGGCGTCACGAGATAGACGCGGGGAGCAAGTCGCTGCACGGTCCCATCGAGGCCGTAGGCGAGGCCTGCGGCGAAGGCCGTGAGCCGCTTGTAGAGATCGTCTTCGACGCTCTGCAAGTTCATGATCACCGGAACGTGGGAGCGGAGCTTGTCGCCGATCTCCTTCGCGTCGTCGTAGGAGCGCGGCTCGAGGATGTGGACCTGTCCGAGCGGCTGTTGAGTCGAGGGAAGCGGGGTGACGGTGGAGAGCTCCTCGCGAGGGATCTTGCGGATCGTCGACGAGGATGCTTCGGGGGGCGCCTCGGGGAAGGTCTCCATCTGGTCGGCCATCTCGTCCTCCTCGACCAGGCCGAGGTAGACGAGCGTCTTCTTCCACACGCCCATCGCGCTCACACCTCCGCGCCTTGCCGAGAAGGCTCGGTCGCATCCGGCAGCGGCCGCGGCCCGAAGATCGCCTCTCCCACTCTCACCATCGTCGCCCCTTCCTCGACGGCCACCTCGTAATCTTGGCTCATTCCCATCGATAGATGCGCGAGGGGCAAGGACGGAAAACGCTCCCGCATCTCCTCGAGCAGCGCCGCCAGCATTCGAAAGTGCGGCCGCGCCTCCTCAGGGTCGGAGACACGGGGCGCCATCGTCATCAATCCGGTGAGGCCGACGCGTGGCAACCCGGCGGCGCGCTCGATGAAACCGGGAAGCTCCCCCGGCTCCAGCCCGCCCTTGGTGGGCTCGCCGCTCGTGTTCACCTCCACAAGTAGCTGGATCGGCACCGTCGCCCGCTTCGACAACTCCTCGGCCAGCTCAAGACGATCTACCGAGTGGACGACGCTGGCAAACTCGACGAGGCGACGCACCTTGTTCCGCTGCAGGCGCCCGACGAAGTGCCAGCGGACATCCTCGGCTATCTCCTTATACTTCACCGCCGCTTCCTGGACTCGGTTTTCGCCGAAATCGCGCTGCCCAAACGCGATTGCCTCACGGATTCGCTCCACGGGAACGGTCTTGGTCACCGCCACCAAGGTCACATCCTCTCCTCGCCGGCCCGCGCGCTCCACCGCGCGTGCGATCCGATCGCGCACTCGCGCAAGGGCCTCGGCGAGCGTCTCCATCGATTCCGCCGAGGGATTGCTCATCGCTCTTCGTCGTCGCGGCGCGAGCGCCGGCGGGGGTCGATGGGAGCGGTGGGACGCCGCACGAGGAGCCCCTGGCGTCCGGTGACGCCGTCGCGGCGGTGCGAGAAGAGGCGGGCGTCACAGGCCGTGCAGGCCTTCATCTCGTGCTCCACGCGAACCCCCGCTCCTTCGAGCAGCCAACGGGCTGCCCGCCGGAGATCGAACCGCAGCGAGCCGCCTGCCGGCAGGATGAGGTCGGGTGCGCCGGGGTGGGTCCGGGTGAGCTCCCTCGGGACGTCCGCTCCCACCTCGTAGCGGCACGGGCCGATCGCGGGGCCGATCCAGGCTTGAACGAGGGCCGCCGGATCACCCCCGCTGCGCCGAACCGACGCCACCGCGGCTTCCACCACACCGGCGCAGAGGCCGCGCCAGCCCGCATGGACGGCCGCGATCGCGTTGCCGCTCGAGAAGGGCAATCGGAACGCAGTCGGCAACGAGCACGGCGATCGGCAGGTCCCCGGCGGTGGTCGGCCGAGGAGACCGAGGGACGATTGGCCGCCACGGCTTCCGGACGATCTCCCACCGCCGTGCTGAGGTTGAGGGAGTCGAAGGGAGGATCGCTCTCGCCACCCCGCCGCGTCGTGATCACCAGCGCGGGGGAGCTCGACAGCACGACGACCTCGGGGAGGCCGCCCCGGGCGATCACCGGACGAAGCGCCGACGCCGACGCGGGCCGGTCACCTCCCCGCGATCAGGTCCGCCGCAGGAAGCTCGGGATGTCGAGGTCCTCGTCCTCCGAGTCGGCGTCGAAGACGTACGCAGGCTCGTGGACGAAGCTCGGCTCCTCGACGGCTTCGAACTCCTCCTCGACCGCGCTGGGAACGAAGGCGGGCTCACGCCGTGGCCACCGCTCGGTCTCGCGTGCGCGTTCGCGCTCCACGCGCTGCTCTCGGTCGAATCCGGAGGCGATCACCGTGACGCGCACCTCGTCGCCGAGCTGATCGTCGACAACCGCGCCGAAGATGATGTTGGCGTCGGGGTGCACCGATTTGGCGATGATCTCGGCAGCTTCGTGGACTTCGAACAGGCCGAGGTCGCTGCCACCCGAGATGTTCAGCAACACGCCGCGTGCGCCGTCGATCGAGGACTCGAGCAGCGGCGACGAGATTGCGTTGCGCGCCGCCTCCATCGCCCGCTTCTCACCGCGGGCGGTGCCGATCCCCATGAGCGACGAGCCGGCGTTGGTCATGATCGTCTTCACGTCGGCGAAGTCGAGGTTGATGAGCCCAGGCGTGGTGATGAGGTCGGTGATGCCCTGGACACCCTGCAACAGAACCTCGTCCGCCATCCGAAATGCCTCGAGCACCGACGTGGTCTCGTCGCAGACCTGAAGCAAGCGGTCGTTCGGGATGATGATCAGCGTGTCGAGCTTGTCCTTCAGGGTCATGATCCCCTGCTCAGCGACGACGCTCCGGCGCCGCCCCTCGAACGAGAACGGCCGCGTCACCACGCCGATGGTCAGAGCCCCGAGCCCCTTTGCGATCTCGGCGACGACCGGAGCCCCGCCGGTCCCGGTGCCGCCGCCCTTTCCGGCGGTGATGAAGACCATGTCGGATCCCTTGAGGACCTCCTCGATCTCGTCGCGGTGCGCCTCGGCAGCCTGCCGGCCGACGTCGGGATCCGCTCCCGCCCCGAGCCCGCGGGTCAGGTTCCGCCCGATGTCGAGCTTCACGTCCGCATCGGACATCAACAGCGCCTGCGCATCGGTGTTGATCGCGATGAACTCGACGCCGCGCAGACCCGAATCGATCATCCGGTTGACCGCGTTGACGCCACCGCCCCCGATCCCGGCGACCTTGATGACGGCGAGATAGTTCTGCAGGGCCGTTGCCATGTGCCACCTCCGTCGAGCTCGGGGAAGTCTAAGTGTCGACCCAACCTTCAGACTGTCCTAAGCTGAAGGTTTGGTTGAGCAATATATTCTGTCTGGGGGCAAAGGTCAACACGTCGACAAGAATCCTTCGGCGGACTGAATCGAGGGAGCTTCGTCACAAGTCGGAGCCTTTTCCGACAGGTATTCCCCGTGTCTGGATTCCGAGGCGCACAGCCCCTCCCACGTGCGGAATCGCGGCCGTTCGGCAGGGCTCGCCGGACGATGCCGCAGCTGCGACGCGGCGGGCGTTAGCGCGGCCGGACTGCCGGCCGCTCGGGAACCCTAAGATCGATGGCGATGCGCCCAGACGCGTCGGGCCCGAGGTGATTCAGGAGGCGATCCAGCACACGGTTCTTCTCACGGATTCGCTCCCCCGCGCCGTACACGATCACCAGCCCGTTCGCGAGCTCGAGCGAGAGCGCGTCGATGCTCGATGCGTGCACCACCGGAACGTCGTGCCGCAACGACGCCGGCAGTGACGATGCAATTGCGACGGCTTCCCGGTAGGTGGGTGAGGTGAGGCGCATGCCGGGGGTCAGCTCGGGAAGCGGAAGATCGGCGATGCGAACGACCGCGGCGTCTCCCCGGTCCATGATCACCCCACGCTCGTCCACCAGATACGGCCCCGCTCCCGTGACGACAACCGCCGCCGGCCGGCGCTCGCTGATCGTGATCCGCACCCGCGAGGGAACGATGCGCTCCACGCGTGCCGTGGCGACCCAGGGTAGCGCCTCGAGCCGAGCCGCTACCCGTTCGGTCGGGATCTTCATGAGCTGCGCTCCCTGGCCGAGCCCGCTTTGCTCGATCACGCGCCCGTCGGCGATGCGGCGGTTCCCGCGGACCTCGATGTCGCGGAGCTGCAGCGCGGGCGACCGCCAACCCAGGAGGCCGAGCTCGGCGATCCCAACGGTCGCCAGGGCGGCGACGACGAGTCGACCCGGCCTCATCGATACACCTCGAGGGCCTCGGCGCGATCGAACTCCCCCGCGATCCGGATCTCGGGAACGAGCACCACGCCGATGCTCTCGCGCACGGTTCGCTGCACCAGCGCCAGGAGGTCGTGCACCTCCTGGGCGGTGGCTCCGGGATGGGCGAGAAAGAAGTTGGCGTGCTTCGTCGAGACGTCGGCGCCTCCAACCCGACGGCCCTTCAGGCCGGCGGCCTCGATGAGCCTGCCGGCGGAGTCGCCCTCCGGGTTGCGGAACATCGATCCGGCATTCGGCGCCTCGACCGGCTGGGTGGCGGCCCGGTGCGCTCGGTAGCCCGCCATCCGAGCGAGGATCTCGGCCGACGCCTGCTCGGACAGCGCGAACCTCGCCGAGCAGACGAGGTCGTCCTGGGTGAGCACCGTCTCGCGGTAGTGCATCCGCAGCGCGGCTGCGGCCATCGTCACGATGCGCCGCTCCGGCAGCCGGCAGACGCGCGCCGAATCGAGGACGTCGGCCATCGATGCGCCGTGCGCGCCGGCGTTCATCCGGACTCCCCCCCCAACCGTCGCCGGGATGGCCGTCGCGAACTCGAGCCCGGCAAGCCCGCGGCGTGCAGCCCAGTTGGCGACCCGCGGCAGGGGCGTCGCGCTCCCCGCCTCGATGACATCGCCCTCGCCGGCGATCCACTCGAACCCGGTCCCGAGACGCAGCACGATGCCGGGAAAGCCCCGGTCCGAGACGAGCAGGTTGGTCCCCCGGCCCAGCGCGAGCAGGGGGAGCCGGTGGCGGGCTTGCGCGTGGGCGACGGCGAGCAGGTCGTCCTCGGACTCAGCTTCGACGAAGATGCCGGCAGGCCCACCGAGACGGAGGGAGGTCAGGGGTGCGATCGGCTCAGCGGCCGCCACCCGGCCCCGGACCGCGGCCTGCAGGTCGCCCAAGGCCTCTCCGATCACCTCGCCCGGCATCGCACGCATCGTCACGCGCCCGACAGGACGCGGTCGGCGAGCGAGGTGATGTCCCCGGCTCCGAGCGAGAGGACGAGGTCGCCCGCCCGCAGCTGTGCGCGCACGAACCCCGCGGCCTCGTCGAGCCGGGGCAGATACGCGACCCGCCTGCCCGGAGCGGCCTCGCACGCGGCCTCGACCACGAGCTTCCCCGTCACCCCCGGAACCGGGTCCTCCCGGGCTCCGTATACGTCGGTGACGACGACGAGATCGGCAGCGACCAGGGCGGAGCCGAACTCACGGAAGAGGGCCTGGGTGCGGCTGTAGAGGTGGGGCTGAAACACGGCCACGATGCGCTCCCACGGGCCCCAGCGGGCAGCTTCGAGCGTCGCCTGGATCTCGCGCGGGTGATGGGCGTAGTCGTCGACGAGGTCGGCCCCGGACACCGTGCCGCGATGCTGGAAGCGGCGGCTCACCCCGCGGAACATGCCGAGGCCTTCGGCGATCGACGGAAGGTCGAGGCCGAGCGCGATCGAAGCGGCGGCAACACCCAGGGCGTTCTGCACGTTGTGTCGTCCGGCGACCGCGAGGGTCACGGGTGCGCTTCCCGCCCCACTCACGAGCGTGAACCTCGAGCCCGCCGCACCGAGCTCGACGTCCTCCGCCCGGACGTCGGCCTGCGGGTCGAAGCCGTAGGTGGTCGTCTCCTGCGCCAGCCCCGCGAGCGTGGCCGCCCGCTCGTCGTCGAGGCAGAGGACCGCCCGGCTCGACGCCGTCACGAATCGGCGAAAGGCCTCCTCGAGCGCAGCCATGGTCACGTAGTGGTCCAGGTGGTCGAAGTCGACGTTCGTGACCACGGCGATGTCCGGACGCAGCCACAGGAACGAGCCGTAGGCCTCGTCGGCCTCGACGACGGCCACGCTGCCCGACCCGAGCCGCCCGCCGGTGTCGTGGTCGCCGAGGGCGGCGCCGATGAGCCAGGTGGGTTCGAGCCCGGCGGTCTCCGCGACGGTCGCGATCATGCCCGAGGTCGTCGACTTGCCATGGGTTCCGCTCACCGCCACCACCCGCCGCCCGGCCACGATCCGGGCCAGCGCCTCGCCCCGGGGCATGACCGGGATTCCTGCGGCGCGTGCCGCCGCCAATTCGCGGTTGTCGTCCGGCACCGCGGCCGACGCGATCACCAGCGAAGCCTCATCGAGGTGAGCGGGATCGTGTCCGATGTCGACGCGGATGCCCAGCGCCCGCAGCCTTCGAAGCGTCGACGAGTCGCTGAGGTCGGAGCCGGTGACCGTGGCGCCGGCATCGTGCAGCACGCGGGCGATCGCGCTCACTCCGCTGCCGCCGATGCCGACGAGGTGCACCCGCCGCCATTCGGGATCGAGCTCCCCGAGCGTTCCTCCCCCCGCTGCGAGGGGCTCGCTGGTCGGGGTCGCCGGTTTCGTGGACGTGGCCGCCTCGGGCTCGGGCGCGGGGTTCATAGAGTCCGGGGGTTCGTCGATGTTTCCGGAGTTCTGCGCACGCACCTCGCCGGCCTCGCGTCCGCCTCGCCCCGCCGACTCGACGACGAGGCCGGCCAGCCGTTCACTCGCATCCGGGACGGCAAAGCGGCGCATCGCCGCGGCCATGCGGGCCCGCCGGGCGTCGTCGAACAGCAGCGTTTCGACTCGCTCGACCATCGTCGGCGTGGTGAACTCTGCATCGAGAACGACCTCCGCTCCGCCGGTGCGGGCGACGGCCTCGGCATTGTGCCGTTGATGATCCTCGGCGGCGTGCGGATAAGGCACGAGGATCGCCGGGAGCCCGACCGCGGCGATCTCGGCGATGCTCGACGCCCCCGCCCGGCAAACGAGGAGGTCCGCCGCGGCGTAGGCAAGGTCCATCCGGTCCGTGAACTCGAGGACGCGCCACACCACCCGGTCGTCGATTCCGCGAAGGTCGGCTAGCCTGCGCTCGACCTCGAGGATCCCGCGGGCGCCGGCGAGGTGGAGCACCTGGAGACGCTCGTCGGAGCGCCACCGGTTGTAGGCACCGACCGCAGCCTCGTTGACGCGCCGGGCCCCCTGACTCCCCCCGAACACGAGCAGCGTCCTTCGGCCGGGAGCGAGGCCGAAGTGCTCGATGGCGCCGCCCCGGGCGGCGTCCTTGTCGAGGGAGGCGATCTCGGGACGAATCGGGTTTCCCGTGAGGCGCGCCCGGGTCCCGAAGCGAGGCTCGGTGCCGGGGAACGAGACCGCAACGGAGTGAGCAAAGCGTCCCGCGATCCGGTTGGCAAGCCCTGGGACCGAGTTCTGCTCGTGCAGCACGAGCGGGATCCGATGGACCGCCGCGGCCAGCGCGACGGGCAGGCTCACGTAGCCGCCGGTGCCGACAACGACGTCGGGATCGATCCGGCCGAGCAGCACCAGGCTCCGCCAGGTGGCCCGGACGAGCAACGCTGCGGCCACGACGTTCGAGAGGGTGAGGGAGCGCTGCAGGCCGGCAACGTCGATGGGCTCGAAGGGAAAGCCGCGCTGCGCCGCGAGCCGGGCCTCCGGGCCGGTGGGCGTCCCGATGAAGCGCACCTCGCTCCCGGCGTGGGCGAGGACCTCCGCAACCGCGACCGCGGGGTAGGCATGCCCAGCCGTGCCGCCGCCGGCGATCGCCACCCGCAACGCGCTCACAAGGTCGCGCTCACCGCCCGCGACCCTCGCGCCCGTCTTGCGATCGACAGCAGGATGCCGATTCCGGCCATCGTGACCACGAGCGACGAGCTGCCGTAGGAGATCAGCGGGAGCGGAACGCCGGTGATCGGCAGCAGTCCCGTCACGGTGCCCATGTTGATCGCCGCCTGCATCCCGATCCAGCCGGTGATCCCGCCCGCGAGCAGGCAGCCGAAGCGGTCGGGCGCCGAGCGTGCGACACGGATGCCGAGGTAGACGACAAACGCGAACAGCGCCAGCACCGCGATGGTTCCGGCGAGCCCGAGCTCCTCGCCCAGGATGGCGAAGATGAAGTCGGTGTGGGCGCTGGGGACGTACGACCACTTCTGGCGGCTCGCCCCGAGCCCCACGCCGAGCCAGCCGCCGCTCCCCAGCGCGATCTGCCCCTGGATGAACTGGTATCCGGTGTTGAGCGGGTCGGACCAGGGGCGGAGGAAGGAGAAGAGTCGAGCCCGCCGGTACCCCTCCAGGGCGATCACGGGGAACAGCAGCAAGGCCCCCCCTCCGACGATCGCCGCCAGATGGCGGGGGCGTGCCCCGGCGAGGTACATCACCACGAGCGCCGACCCGGTGCAGATCAGCGCTGTTCCGAGGTCGGGCTGGACCACGACGAGCAGCGCGACGAGTCCCGTCATCGGCATCACCGGCACGGTGAGCTCGCGCGGGTCGAGGATGCGATCCCGCTTCGCCTCGAGGACATGCGCCGCGAACACCACCAGTGCCAGCTTTGCGAGCTCGGACGGCTGGAGCGTCACCGGGCCGAGGGGGATCCACCGGCTCGACCCGCCTCGCGAAAGCCCGACGCCGGGGATCAACACTGCCACCATCAGCAGCAGGACCAGCGTCAGCAGCGGCCTGGCGGCGGGGCGAAGGCGGCGGTAGTCGAAGCGAGCCAGGGCGAGCATCGCCACCAGGCCGAGCCCGGCCCCGAGCACCTGACGCTTGAAGTACACGAACGACGACCCGTACCGCGTGAACGCCTCGACCGAGGAGGCCGAAAGGATCATGACCAGGCCGACGGTCACGAGCGCGCCGGTCGTCGCCAGCAGCAATGGGTAGGGCTGCGCAACACCTGGCGCCGACTGGGGCGGTGGCGGCGGCGCGCCCTCCCGCGTGCCGCGGGTGCGCCGGCGCGTGACAGTCCCCGTCGCTCCTCGGGTGATGCTCATCGCGCCCGCACCGCCCGCGCGAACCGCTCCCCCCGCTCGGCATAGCTGGAGTACTGGTCGAGGCTCGAGCACGCCGGCGACAGGAGCACCACGTCTCCAGGCCCCGCCAACGACGCGGCGAGACCCACCGCCTCCTCGACGTCGCGGGCCTGGCGCGTCGGCAGCTCGGGGAACAGGCGCTCGAGCTCCCCGGCGGCTTCCCCCATCACCACGAGGCCGACGAGGCGGTCCCCCTCCGCACGCAGCCCCGAGAGGTCGAGACCCTTGGCCCGGCCGCCGGCGACGAGCACGACCCGGTGGAACCCGCTCAGGGCGCGCAGGGTGGCATGTGGATTCGTTGCCTTCGAGTCGTCGACGTAGGTAACCCCATCGACCTCCGCCACGACCGCGGTCCGGTGGGGCAGCCCCTCGAAGCTTCGTACCGCTGTGGCGATGGCGGACACCTCCACTCCCCACTCGACGGCAGCGACGCAGGCGGCCAGGACATTTTCGAGGTTGTGAGGGCCGGGAAGGCGGATATCGGAGATCGGAAGCACCTCGTGCGCGTCCTCGGCCCCGGCGATGGTCACGAAAGCACGATCGATGCCGGCGACCCACCGCGGGGCACGCTCGAGCTCGCGGGCAGACCGTCCCGCGAGCTCCGCGGTCCTCTCGAGCCCGAACACCGCTACGTCGGCCTTCGACATCTCCGCGATGCGCGTGCCTGGAGCATCCTGCGCCCGCACCGCGAGAAGGTCGCCCGGCCCCTGGTTCATCGTGACGCGGGCCTTGGCGTCGAGGTAGTCCTGATGCCCCGCATGCCAGTCGTAGTGGTCGTCGGCGACGTTGAGCACGATCGCAATCCTCGGATGGAACGCGTGGATGAAGGCCAGCTGAAAACTCGAGACCTCGCACACGATCACAGCGCCGGGATCGGCCCGGCCGACCGCGGTCGTGAACGGCAGGCCGACGTTGCCGGCCGCCAGGGCCGGAATCCCGCCCGCCTCCAAGATCTCGGTGACGAGCCTGGTCGTGGTGGTCTTCCCATTCGTCCCCGTGACGGCGATCACCGGCGGGGATCCCAGCGACCAGCCGAGCTCGATCTCACTCCACACCTCGATGCCACGCTCGCGCGCCGCGGAGAGGACGGGGCTTGCCGGAGGCACGCCGGGGCTGCTGACCACCAGGTCGCAGCGGTCGAGAAGGGCAGTGTGATGTCCGCCCGTCTGCGCGGTGGCGCCCCGGGCGCGCAGGCGCCGCGCCCGTTCGGCGAGAGCGGTGGAATCGCCGGCGTCGGTGACGACGACCTCGGCCCCCAGGTCGAGCAGCGCCTCGGCCGCCGCCTCGCCGCTGGCGCCGAGGCCGACCACCAGCACGCGATCGCCCGGTCTCACCCCACCCCTCCCCCGGCGAGGAAATCGGCGTAGAAGAGCCCGAGCCCGAAGGCGATCGACAGCCCGGCCAGGATCCAAAAGCGCACGATCACGGTGAATTCGGGCCATCCGAGGAGCTCGAAGTGATGGTGCAGCGGGGCCATGAGCAGGGCGCGCCGCCCGAACATCCGGAACGAGACGACCTGAAGGATCACGGAAGTCACCTCGACCACGTACAGCCCGCCGAGGATGATGAGCAGCAACTGGGTGTTGGTGAGGATCGCGAGCACCCCCATCGCACCGCCCAGCGCGAGCGAGCCCGTATCGCCCATGAAGATGCGGGCGGGCGCGGCGTTCCACCACAGGAACCCGGCGAGCGCCCCGAGCATCCCGGCGGCGACCATGGCTAGGTCCAGCGAGTCCCTCGCCTCGTAGCAGGCGCGTGCGGCCGGCGCGGAGCAGGGATGACGGAACTGCCAGAACGCAATGATCACGTAGGCCCCCATCACCATCGCTCCCGACCCGGAGGCAAGCCCGTCAAGGCCGTCGGCGAGGTTCACGCCGTTGGCCGCAGCGGAGACCACGAGGAAGACCCACACCACGAACAGCACCCCGAGGTCGATGCCGAGCGGTCGCACGAACGAGACCTCGGTCGAGGCCTGCGTGAAGGCCGCCGACGCCCACGCGAACGCCAGCGAGATCGTCAGCTGCCCGACGAGCTTCGCGGTCTTGTTCAGCCCCAGCGACCGCTGCTTGCGAACCTTGACGTAGTCGTCGAGGAAGCCGAGGAACGCGAGTGCGGCGATCGCGGCGATGGCCACGAGGCCGCTGGGACGGAAGGTTGCGAACCTGGTGAGGCCGATGTGGGCGGCGGCGTAGCCGAGGAGCGCCGACCCGATGATGACGAGCCCGCCCATGGTCGGCGTGCCGTGCTTGAGGTCGTGATGGCGCGGGCCCTCTTCGCGGATCAGCTGGCCGATGCCGTGGCGACGAAGGAACCGAATCGCGATGGGCGTTCCGAACAGCGAGAGCAACAGGCCGACGCCTGCGGCGATCATCAGGTTGGCCACGAGGCCCCCTCCCGGAGATGGCCAAGGAGATCGTCGCCCAGCCGCTCGAGACCGGCCACCCGCGAGGCCTTGATCAGCACGACATCGCCGGCCCTTACGGCCAGCAACCCCAGCGCCTCGTCCCGGCCCTCGGCCACGCGCACATCCTCCAGGCCCGCTCCGCGGGCCCCTTCGGCGATGCCGGCGGCCGCTCCGCCGACCACGATCAGCTGCTTCGCCCGCGCGGCCGCGAGCCGGCCGATCCGAAGGTGCTCCGCCTCTTCGATGTCCCCAAGCTCCGCCATGTACCCCAGCACGGCGACGAGCCTGCCGTGCGGCGGGACGATCGCCCCGCACGTCTCGAGGGCGGCGGCCATCGAGGTGGGGCTGGCATTGTAGGCGTCGTTCACCACGATCACGTCCCCGGCCTCGTGCACCTCCATCCGCCAGGGCGAGGCTCGTGCCTCCTGGAGTCCGGCCCGGCACTCGAAGAGGGGGATCCCGAGGGCGAGGCCTGCGGCGGCGGCGGCAAGCGCGTTGTGGACGTGGTGGCGTCCGGCCACGGTCAGCTCCACCTCCGCCGCCTCGAACCCGCGGACCAGGGCGAAGCGCGCGCAGCCCAGCCGGTTGAGGCGCACACGCTCGGCCCGCAGCCAGGCGACCGGACCCGTGCCGTAGGTGACCACGTTCGCCTCGGTCCGCCGTGCCATCGCGGCCACGAGCGGGTCGTCGGCGTTGAGCACGGCGGTCCCTCCGTCCGGAAGCGATTCGATCAGCTCCGCCTTCGCATCCGCAATCGCGTCGCGCGATCCGAACTGCTCGTAGTGCGTCACCCCGATGTTCGTCACGACGCCGACGACCGGGCGGGCGTACTCGCAGATCTGCCGGAGATGGCCCGCCCCTCGGGACCCCATCTCGCAGACGACCACCTCCGTCCCCGGCGGGGCGGAGAGCAGCGTGAGCGGAACCCCGATCTCGTTGTTGTACGAGCGCTCCGAGGCGGCGGTCGCGTATCCCCGCCGTGCTACCGAGGCGAGGAAGTCCTTGACGCTCGTCTTCCCGGTCGAGCCGGTCACCCCGACGACGATCGGGTCGAGCGCGTCCCGAGCCCATCCGGCGAGGCGGGCGAGCGCGGCGACCGGATCGGATACGACCAACACCGGGCCCGGCGCGTCCGGCACCGGCCGCTGCGTCACAGCGGCAGCTGCACCCGCGCGCAGCGCATGGGTGACGAAGTCGTGACCGTCGAGCGTCTCGCCTCGCAGCGCCACGAAAAGGCTTCCGGGCGCGGCTCGGCGCGAGTCGACCACCACGGAAGTGACGGGTTCGCGTGACGAACGCTCGAGCCCCGCGCCGAGCAAGCGTGCTGCGTCCTCGACGGTCCAGTTCACGTGCGTCGCAGGCCGGTTCCGCGGTGTGCGCCATGCGGCGACGCAGGCGACCCGCTCGCGCCTCCTCGCCGGCGCCGCTCGACGATGCGCCTCGCCACCTCCCGGTCGTCGAAGGGACGCCGGACGCCGGCAGCCTCCTGGAAGCGCTCGTGGCCCTTGCCCGCGATCACCACGATGTCCCCCGGACGGGCCTCGTCGATGGCCTGCTCGATCGCGGCAGCGCGGTCGGGGACGACGGCGTAGCCGCGCCGGGGGGCCTCGCTCCGCAATCCCTCCTCGATGTCCCTGATGATCGCCAGGGGATCCTCACTCCGGGGATTGTCGGAGGTCACCACGACGAGGTCGGCGAGCCTGCCGGCGACTGTCCCCATCTCGGGACGCTTGCCGCGGTCGCGGTCTCCGCCGCATCCGAAGACGGAGATCACATCGCCCGAGGCGATCTGCCGCGCCGCGCGCAGCACGTTCTCGAGGCCGTCCGGCGTGTGGGCGTAGTCGACGATGACCGCGAGGTCTCCTCCGGCCTCGATCGGCTCGAACCTGCCGGGCACGCCCGCCACCGAGTGGAGGCCATTCGTGATGGCGCCCGAGTCGACACCGAGGAGGCTCACCGCCGCGGCGGCGGCAAGCGCGTTGGAGACGTTGAACGCGCCGGGGAGGCGAAACTCCACGGCGGCATCGAGGGTCGGACCGACGGCACGAAAACGAGCGCCGCCCGGCGAGGACCTCACGTCGACGGCCCGGAAGTCGGCATTCTCCGCACCGTAGCTCCAAGTCTCGATCTCTCCTCGAGCTTGAAGCTCGTCGAGGAGTCGACGCCCGTGAACGTTGTCCGCACTCACAAGAGCCCGATCCACCTGCTCCGGTGTGAACAGAGCGCGCTTCGCATCGAAATAGGCCTCCAGCGTGCCGTGATAGTCGAGGTGATCCTGAGACAGGTTCGTGAAGACCGCGACGGCCAGCCGCGTGCCGGCAAGCCGGCCCTGCGCGATCCCGATCGACGTCGCCTCCACCGCCGCCCACTCCGCCCCGCCTGCCGCCATCGCTGCGAGCAGCCGCTGCAGATCCACCGACTCGGGCGTGGTCCGCAGACCCTCGATCGAGCGGCCGTCACCGAGGCGGACCTCGATCGTGCCGACCAGCCCGGCCCGCCTCCCGGAGTCGGCCAGGATGGCGTGGACGAGCCAAGCGGTGGTGGTCTTTCCGTTCGTCCCGGTGATGCCGATCACGGCCATCCCCCGGCCGGCGTCGCCGAAGAACGGCGCCGCCAGCGCGTTCATGGCGGCCCGCGTGTCGGAGACGATCAGCTGCGCGGCGGGGACCTCGAGGCGATGGTCGCAGCACACCGCCAGCGCCCCCGAAGCGACCGCGGCGGGAGCATGGCGGTGTCCGTCGTCGTACCGGCCCCGGAGCGCGAAGAAGAGGCTGCCCGGGCCCGCCGTCCGCGAGTCGTAGGCAAGATCGGTCACGACGATGTCACCGGCCCCGTGCAGACGCGCGGCGGCGCCCCCGGCTTCGAGGGTGCTGACGACACGATCCAGTCGCACGGCACGAAGGATCGCACGCCCGGTCAGTCCTGGGCGTTGATCGAGGCGTTCGCCGAGCGCGCCCCACCACGGGAACGGCCCGGGGCCGGGAGGGGTTTTCCTTCGGCAGGATGAACCGGCCCCGGACCGATCCGGAGGTGGGCGAGCGCAAATGTCATGACGTCACGGGCGGTGGGAGCGGCGGTGGCGCCCCCCCAGATCGGCGTGGGCTCGTCGAGGACGACCGCCACGACCAGCTTCGGATCCTCGGCCGGGGCGAACCCGATGAACGAGGCGACGTGTCCCTCGTAGCCCGCTCCGGCCGGATTGGGCTTCTGCGCCGTGCCGGTCTTCCCGGCCACGCGGTATCCCGCAATCGCGGCCTCCCGGCCGGTGCCGTGCTCGCCCTCGACCACGCGCAGGAGCATCGAGGTGAGCTCCCGCGCGGTCTCGGGGCGGATCGCCCGGCGAGCCGGCTGCCGGGGCCGCTCGTGGCGATCCCCCGAGTGGTCCACCGTCGCGGCGACCAGCCGCGGGGTTACGGAAAGACCTCCGTTTGCGACGGTGGCGTAGGCCTGGGCGACCTGGAGGGGGGTGGCGGCGATCCCCTGCCCCACCGCAATCGTCGGCAACGAGCTGCTCCACCAACGGCGGGGCTCGGGCAGGATCCCTCCCGCCTCCCCCGGGAAATCGATTCCCGTCGCCCGTCCGTAGCCGAATCGGCGGAGGTAGTCGTACAGACGGTCCTTGCCGACGCCCAACGCCACCTGGATCGTGCCGACGTTGGACGACTGCTCGATCACGCCGGAGAGCGTGAGGTCGGCTCGTGGGTGGGGGTGGGAGTCGTGAAAGCGCCTGCCGGCAAGCTCGATCTCGTCCGGGACCGAGAACACCTGTGCGAGGCCGGCCGTGCCGGCCTCGATCGCTGCTGCGGCCGTCACCACCTTGTTCGCAGAGCCGGGCTCGTAGAGGTCGACGAGCGCCCGGTTGCGGCGAGCCGCCTCGGGGCTTGATCCGAACCGGTTGGGGTCGAAGGAGGGCTCGTTCGCGAGGGCCAGGATGTCGCCCGTCTCCGGCTGCAGCACGATGATGCTCCCGCCCTTGGCGGCATAGGTGCGAGTGGCGTTCTCGAGGGCCACCTCGGCGGCGTATTGGACGTCCCGGTCGATCGTGAGGACGATGTCATCCCCGGGGACCGGGGGCGTGAGGCTCGACGTCCCGCCGGGGATCGGCCGGCCCTGCGGGTCACGCTCGGTGATCATCCTGCCGTCGCGGCCGGCGAGGATCCGGTCGTACCGGGCCTCGAGGCCTGCCAGCCCCCGGTTGTCCATCCCCACGAAGCCCAGCACGTGCGCGGCAAGCCGTCCCGCGGGATACGACCGGCGAGACTCGGCGATCGAGCCGACGCCCGGAATCCGAAGAGCCTTGGCCTTCTCCGCCCGCTCGGCCGGCACCTTGCGGGCGAGGTATACGAACCCCTTGTTCGACCGGAGCCTCGCCTCCAGGGTTGCGGTCTCGACCTCGAGCACAGGTGCGAGCTTGCCCGCGGCAACCCTAGGATCGCGGACGAACCGCGGGTTGGCATAGACGGTCTGCATCTCGATCGACATCGCCAGCAGCGCGCCGTTGCGATCGCGGATCGAGCCTCGTTCCGCCGAAAGCGTGACGCGCCGCTCGCGCTGGGCCGCGGCCAAGGCGGCGAACCGATCCGAGGCAACGCCCTGGATCCAGACGAGCCGTCCCGCCAGCGTCGCCGTGACCGCGAGGAACACGACCAGCATCGAGAGAACGCGCCCCCGGGTGACCCTCAACGGCATCGTCGGACCTCGCGTGTCGGTGCCCGCAGGCGGGTCATGGACGGCTCCCCGATGCGCCCGCGGATCTGGCTGCGGCGCTTCCAGGCGAACCCCCAACTGAAGGTGGAGTCGAGGTTGACGGTGAGGGTTCGTCGGACGCCGGGGGGAGGACGATCTGCCGCTCCGGTGGGACGAGTCCCAAGGAGCGGGCCGCCTCGGCCACGCGCTCGGGGGACTCTCGGATCGCGACCTCCTGCCGCAGCCGCTGCCCCTGCGCCTCCTCTCGCTCAACGCTGTCGCTCAGCTCGGACGCGCGGAACGAGGCTTGCGCGGTGAGGACGTTCAGCAGCACCAGGCCGAACACGCCCACGCCCACGATCAAGACCGCCACTGCCACGAAGGCCGGGCCGGGAGAACCGCGGTCGGCCCTCGCGTGAGTGCGGGGGGCGCCCTGCGGGCGGGGTCGGCGGGGGGCAGCGGGGGCCGGTGGGGGGACCGGCAACCTTTCGACTCGCATGTCCACCGCCGCAGCCCCGCCCGGAATCAATCGGAGGTGGCGAGGGCGCGGTCCGCCGGCTCCTCCACGCCCCGAGGCCGGGCTTCTGCCACGGGAGAAGTTGCTCGCCATCAGGCGGCCTCCCCGGACTGCATGCGCTCCGCCACGCGCAGGCGCGCGCTGTCGGCGCGAGGGTTCGCAGCGATCTCCTGCTCTGAAGGCCGCACGGGGCGCCGGGTCAGGATCCGGGCAATCGCCTGCCTGCCGCATACGCAGACCGGCAGGTCCGGCGGGCAGCGGCATCCTCGAGCTGCGTCTGCGAACGCTCGCTTGGCGATGCGGTCCTCGAGGGAGTGATAGGCGATCACCGCGATCCTGGCCCCCGGCCGTGCCAGGCGGATCGCTTCGGGGAGCGACGTCGCGAGCTCGTCTAGCTCGCCGTTGACGGCGATCCGCAGCGCCTGGAACGTTCGACGGGCCGGGTGTGGGCCGCTTCGGCGGGTGGCGGCGGGGATGGCCTCCCGCACCACACCGGCCAGATCGGCCGCGTGCGTGAACGGCTCCCGATCGCGGCGGCGGACGATTGCGTGGGCGATGCGACGAGCGAACCGCTCCTCGCCGAATCGGAAAAGCGTGTCGACGAGTGCGTTCTCTGAATACTCATTCACGATCGTCGCCGCAGTGAGAGCTTGTGAACGGTCCATGCGCATATCCAGAGGAGCATCGCCCCGGTACCGAAAACCCCGGTCGGCGCGATCCAATTGGGGGGATGACACGCCCAGGTCATAGAGGAGTCCTGCAGGTGCCTCACCTGATGCCTCCTCCGCAAGCACCGAGGGCAGGGACGAGAAGGGGGCACGCGCGAGCCGTACTCGCCGTCCGAAGCCTGCGAGTCGCGCCGCGGCAGCCTGCAGGGCCTCCTGGTCGCGATCGATCCCCAGGATGCGAACGTGCGCCATCGCGGTCAGCAGGGCTCCCGCGTGTCCGCCGCCGCCCACCGTGCAATCGACCATCAGCCCGGCCTCGGCGACCGGGGTGGTCAGCCAGGCGACGACCTCGCGAGCGAGGACCGGGACGTGGGTGAATGCCGGCTGCTCCACCCGGCCTCACCTCATGACCCCCACGAAGGCGAGGGCGATCATCAGGTAGCCCGCGAGCGTGAAGGCGGCGATCGAGAGCAGCAGAATGGACTCGGAAACCTCGCGGAGAAGCCCGGCCGAGGCCCCGGCAGACGCGTCGGCGCCGACGGCGGCCAGCTCGACGGGCTCGGTCCCCGGATTCGCGGTGACGGTCTCGAGACGTCGCTCTCCGTTCACGTGCGGCTCCTTTCGCTCACAGCTCCAGCTTTTCGGCGATCTCCTCGTACTGCGGTTGAACTCGTTGCTGGTAGGTCTCCCAGGTGGCTCGGTCCCAGATCTCGGCGCGTCGCGACACACCCGCGAGAACGACCTCCTTCTCGAGCCCGGCAAATTCCCGAAGGGCCGGCGGGAGCGTGATCCGTCCCTGCCGGTCGACCGCCTCCTCCGAGGCGCCGGAGAAGAGGATCCGGCTGTAGTCCCGGTTGTCCCTGCGATTCACCGACAGCTCCGAGAGCTGTTCGGCCATCTCGGCAAAGCGCGGGCCGGGCATCAGGTCAAGGCAGCGGTCGAGACCCTTCGAGACCACGACCCCCTCCCCCAGCTCGTCACGCCAGCGCGCTGGGAGGAAGAGGCGGCCCTTCGCGTCGAGGGAGTGTCGGAACTCGCCCAGCAGCACGATCCCATTTCCTTCTCTCGGGCCCCACTCTCCCCCCAGCTCTCCCCACTGCGCCCCACTTTACTCCACCCTCTGCAGCACAGTCAATATCTGCATAACTCCTGAAAGTGGCCGGCGTCGCGGAATCCGGCCCCCTCCCCTCCTCCGCGTGCCTGCATGTGTATTCGCCGAACAGTGCTCTCGGATCGACTGCCTCCCGCGGTGCCGCCCCACCCCGACACCTACACGACGGACAGCCACCCCAGCGGGGCAACGCTCGACCTGGTCCCGGGCCGAGTGCTCAGGCCCGACCGGGGAGCGAACCCCCGAGCGCTTCACCACGGCCAGACGACCAGGCGGCACGCGACACACCTTCATCTCCTGACATCGGAAGCAGGCGGCTGCTCTGGGTCGGCGGACACATTTGGCTGCGTGGATCCACCGAAAGATTCCGGAAGCAATTAATTTCCAACTCCGTACTTTGGGGACTCCTCAGGTTTCTGTGGGCCCCCTGTGTCCGTGGCCATGAAAAAGTATCCAGTGGTGGCCACAACGAGGTACCCACTGGTGGCCATGTAGAAGTCCCCGCCTCTCGCTGACCATCCCGTCGAAGTTCCCCCGGTCAGCCATGGTGTCGGTG
>JBOGWP010000207.1:0-7815 GCA_050693875.1 Actinomycetota bacterium | reverse complement strand
GGAATCCGCTCACCGTTAGGCACGATCGCCTGGTAACACGGCTCAGGCCCGTGTCGACGCGCTACTTCCTAAGCCAGTGCCGGAGGATGTTGCCCTCTGGGTCCTTGAACCAGGCAGCCCTTTCTTCTCGTTCTCCCATGTCGGCGATGCCCTTGGCGTCGGTCTTGAACTCGCCCATGTCGTCCTGCTCGAAGGCCACCCCCTCTGCCATCAGCTCGTCAACGGCCTTCTCGATATCGTCCGTCTGCCAGCCGATGAGCGTGTGCGGCGCGGTCCCGGCGAACTGGGTCGGGTAGATGTTGAACCGCCCGCTCCCGCTTCTGTATCGATGCCCCCGGGATCTCGATATTCCGGAGTGAACACCAGCACGTCCTCGTAGAACCTTCTGGTCTTCTCGAGATCTTTCACCGGGATCATCGTGACCGGATCCATTCCTTCAACATCCCTCTGCCCTCCTTCCCCGTCGAACCGGCGGTTGTCTCCGCATCTGGCTCGGTCAACGACTGGAGCGCGTATCTATTCCTGCCCCAGGCATGCCTCCAACGGCTGGGGCCGAAACGAGCCGCCTCCTGCGTGTCGACAGCCATCCGGACGAGGCCCAAGCCCGAAGATCGACGGCGACCTCCCAGGAACACCTCTATGATCCTGGTCGACCCCTCGCCGGCGAGGGTAGGTGAGCGAAGCACCTTCAGGATCCCTATCCCCTCCACTCGAGGGCGTAGGCCACCCGGATGATGGCCGCGCCCGGAGTTTCGAGGACCGAGCCGTCCTGAGCCGCAAAGACGGCGTCACCCGCCGTGTGGCTAACCCCCCACCGATTGGCGGCCATGTGGACCGCGGAGCCAAGAGCTCCCAGAAGCCTCGGCCTTGGTCTCAGACACGGCGCCGAGGCACCCGCGCGAGATAGATTTCGGCCCAGCATGGCCGCAATCCCCGATGCGTTGGGATCGGTTGCTCGCGCCGATGGGCGCGTGGCTTCGGGATCCGCACGCCGTCTGCCGCCAGGTCCGCCTCCTCCCCCGGGTGCTCCGGGCCGGCGGCGCTGACGCCTGAGGTGCCGAGCTCCAGGATGCCGGGCAACCCCGCGTACGCTGGCCGGCGTGTCGATGCTCCCGACGGCGGATCCGGGGGCGCACTCGACGTCGCCCCGGTCCTCGTCGACAAAGAGGCCCAGAACCGAGGCGTCATGGTCGCCTTCAGCAATCGAATCGGAGGCGTAAGCGCGCCACCGTTCGAGTCGCTCAACCTTGCGACAAGCGTCGGCGATCGGCTCGAAGACGTAACCGAGAACCGGTGCCGCGTGGCCGCCGCCGCCGGATTCGAGGTCGGCGCGCTTCGCCTCTCCAAACAGGTTCACGGCAGACACATTCGGAGGATCGAGCGTGGGCAGGGGAACACCGGTGAGGAGGCGGACGGCATGATCACCTCGGCGCCGGACGTCGTGCTCGGCCTTCTTACGGCGGACTGTGCTGCGATCGTCCTCGCCGGCGAGGACCAGATAGCGGTCCTCCATGCCGGATGGCGGGGGCTGGCTCTCGGAATCGTCGACAAAGGCATCTCGGCCGTGGGGCAGGTATGGGGGGCGTGGATCGGCCCGGCGATCGGCTCCTGCTGCTACGAGGTCGGCGATGATGTGCTCGATGCGTTCCGGGTCCGGGGGCTGCCGGTTGATCGGAGGCGCGTCGACATGGCCGAGGCTGCCCGGGCCGCGCTGCATCAGGCCGGCGTGCGGCGAGTGGCGGCCATGAACGGCTGCACGGCGTGCGACCGTCGGTACTTCTCCCACCGGCGGGACGGGGTCACGGGGCGCCAGGGGGTGTTCGTCTGGATGACAAACCATCCCGGGGGCTGACCGCCCGCCTTCGTACAGGCTGTTGCCCGCCTCCAAGTGAACAATCCTCCAAGTGAACAATGTAGATCGGGCGCATGCGGGGACGACCACCACCCGGCGCGGGCGGACGAGTTGGAGACGCGCGTGGTCGACAGCTTGCTGTCCACGCTCGACTGACCCGAGCTCCTTTTGCAGGCCACAGCTCGTTGCCGAGCGACGCTCACGGGCCGCCCGCCCGAAACTCGAGAAAGAGCTCTCTGCGGTCATCACCGAGGTCGAGAGGCCGACAAGGCCCTGAAGCATCTCGAGGAGATGGGCGAGAGGAGCCGCAAGAATCCGAGCCCGGGTCGCTGCGCCCCCTGGCGGCGGCGCTGGTGGACCTGCCGCCGGCGCTGCTCGCCGAGGACCACGTGGAGGAGGAACGGGAGGAGCAGGCGGCATGAACGTGTTGGTCTACCTCAGGGTGTCGACGAAGAGCAGGCGGAGAAGGGGGACTCGGCCGAGGGGTACTCCATCCCCCGCCCAGCGGGAGGCCTGCCTCCGATTACGTCGCGGACCGGGACCGGGACTGGAACGTCGCTGAGGAGTTCGTCGACGCCGGGGAGTCGGCACGATCCGCCGATCGCCCGATGTTGAAGGCGATGCTCGCCCGTGCCGCCCAGGGCGAAGTCGGGCGGTGGTGAGCACAAGATCGACCGTCTGGCACGAAACATCGAGGACCACATCGCCATCCGGGCGGCGTTGCGGAAATAGGGGGTGCAAAGAGTGCTCGGTCAGCGAGAACATCGAAGAGACCGCCTCGGGCAAACTGGTGGAGAGGATCCACGCCCTGATGGCGGAGTTCTACTCGACCAACCTGGCGATGGAGGTCCGGAAAGCGACCACTCCCCCTTTGGCCGGATTCGGGGACGGCCCGCGGGTGGGGTGGGCCCTCATCCACTGGGTGGCGCCCCTCCGTCCTGCCGCTCACCCCTGTGGGTCGCCACCATCGTGAGCCCGTGCCGCGGAACATGGTTCTCCGCGACGGCCGGGCCCGAGTCGGCCCGCGGTCAGTCGCCGTAGCATTCGAACGCCGAAGGCCCTCACTCCCACGCCTCGGGTCAACGCCAAGCGCTTCCACGGGGAACACCAGAAAGGTAGATTGACGCTCACCCATCGGGGCGGGGCGAGAAGGGGAAGGCGCGAAGACTCACTTGCCGCCGATCGAGCGATACATGAGTCGCGATGTGCTCACGATCGCGCCCAGCGCAACCCTGCAAACGGCCGCGAGCGCGATGAGCGCGCGGCGCGTCGGCGGCGTCGTCGTCGTCGCCGGCGACGACGTCATCGGCATCCTCACAGAGCGCGACCTTTTGCGGGCCGCCTCCAAGGGGTTGGCGCCCTGGGAGGCCACGGTCGAGGTCTGCATGACCCCGGACCCGGTCTCCATCGCACCAGGTCTGGAGATCTCGCAGGCGGCGCAACTCATGCTCGATCGGGGCTTTCGGCACCTGCCGGTTCTCACCGGGGGTGCACTGGCCGGCATCGTGAGCCTGCGCGACCTCCTGCGAGCGATGGAAGCGGAGCGGACGGTCCGGGCCCAGGAGCGGGAACGGCTCCGTATGGCTGCCGATATGCACGATGGGCTGGCCCAGCACCTGATCTCGCTCTGGTACCGGTTGCAGGCCTGCGAGCGCCGCTTCGTGGGCGAGCAGGCCGCGGCTCGTGCGGAGCTCAAGGCGGCGAAGGAGATCCTCGACGAAGCCATGAAGGAGTCGCGCACGGTCATCTACGCCCTCCGTCCCGGCCCCCTCGACGAGCTGGGCCTCGCCCGAGCGATCGACGTGCTGGCTCACCGCGTGTTCCCGCCCGAGGTCGAGGTGGTCGTGGCCTGCACGCTCGAGGGGCCGATCCCGCCGGAGACCGAGCAGGCCACCTACCGGATCAGCCAGGAGCTGCTCCACAACGTGCGCAAGCACGCCAAGGCTCACCGCGTCGAGCTTGGGATCGCGTCGGAAGACGGGGAAATCCGCATCGTCATCACCGACGACGGCAAGGGCTTCGACGCCGAGCAGTACCGGCGAGCCCGGCCGGACATGTCGTTTGGTCTCGCGGGGATCGGCGAGCGGGCCGAAAGCCTGGGGGGGTGGTTCCGCATCGACTCGGAGATCGGTCAGGGGGCACGGATCTCGGTCGGACTCCCGCTCGAGGATCGGTCGATCTCGGAGTCCGCTCGGACCCAGTCCGGCGCGACGAGCTGAGACCGGGGACCTGCGAAGGTCCCCGCGCGGACACCCGGGGTCGTGCCTGGTACAGGACCGATCCCATCCTCGGCCACGGACAACGGACCTGGCCCGAGCTGGCCCACCCCCACGCCGGTCAGGAGATCGTCCCCTGATTCGGGCGTGACCTCCTCGATCGCCGCCCGCGCAGAGGATTCGTCAAGCGTGCCTTTCCGGCCGCAAGGGCCGACACGAGAGCCTGGCGAGGTGGCTGAGCGAGCGGGGACGGTACGCAGGTTCATCGCCCCCACGAGCGATGCCACGGCCGGTTTCGTCGGGGGGCACGAGCTTCGACGAGCGTATAGCAACGCTCCCGCCTCCCCCCGGGGGTGATTCGACCTCCGCAGCCGTGTGACCCGCACGGGGGGAGCCCTCAGTCTGGCGTCGCAGAATCTCCTCCCGGGAACTTCTCCCCCTTTTCCCGCCCCCGGGGGAATGGAGCAGCCGGGGCGATCTGGGTTCAATGCACCGATGGCGGGGGCGAACCGGGTGGTGAGCGGCTTCTGACCACGGGCGCCCCACGACGCCGCGATGCCTCGGAGCCGGAAGCTCACGAGCAAGGACCTGGTCGAGCGGTTCACGCGGGGCGAATCCTTCCGGGTCGGGCGGTTCGTTCGCTCGACGAATATCTCGCACAAGGCGGCGGGAACGGCCTGGCGATCGCATTGGAGCTGTCGCCGGTCGAGGTTTCGGCGATGGACAAGGCCTCGGGGCTGCGAGGGAGGGGCGGAGCTGGGTTCCCGACCGGAGTAAAGTGGGAAGCGCTCCGGTCCGACGATCACGCCCCGAAGTACGTCTGCTGCAACGGCGCCGAGGGGGAGCCTTCAAGGATCGTCTGCTCATGCGTCGAAACCCCTATCTCCTGCTCGAAGGGGCCGCCATCGCCGCCCACGCCGCGGGGGCGAACGCGGTGTTCATCGCGCTCAAGGCAAGCTTCGCAACCGAGGTGGGACGCCCTCGCCCGCGCACTGCATGAGATGAGCGAGGCCGGCCTGACCGGACCGGTGCCGGTGCAGCTCCGGCTGGGCCCGGACGAGTACCTATTCGGTAAGGAGCGGGCCCTGCTCGAGGTCATCGAGGGTCGTGACCCCATGCCGCGGATTCTCCCGCCCTACATGCATCCTCGCCGGACCAGATCATCCCTCCCCCGCGATCGTCAACAACGTCGAAACGCTGTGCAACGTGCCCGGGATCGTCCGCCATGGAGCGGAGTGGTTCGCAACCGAGGGCTCCCCGGGGAGATGATCTTCACGGTCGGGGGCGACGTCGTTCAGCCCGGGGTCTTCGAGCTGCCGCTCGGGACGAGCCTCACGAGCCTTCTCCACGACTACGCCGGTGGTCCTCAGCCCGGCCGCTCGTTCAAGGCGGCGATCCCCGGCGCCTCCAACGCCGTCCTGACTCCGGCGCACTTCGAGACGCCGATTTCAACTCGATGGCCGCCATCGGAACAGGACTCGGGTCGGCGGGTTTGCCGTCTACGACGACACCGCCTGCATGGTGCGGATCGCCGCGATGTTCTCGCGCTTCCTCCACATCGAGTCCTGCGCCCAATGCGTTCCCTGCAAGCGCCACTCGGACCACATCACGGATCTCCTCGAAGACATCGACCGCGGCAACGGGTCGGAAGGTCACGTCGAGGAGATCCTGCGGCGGTGTCGCCTCGTGACCGACGGCCAGCGCTGCTACATCCCCACCGCGGCATCGGTGCTCGTCCAGAGCGTGGTCCGGGTGTTCGTGGGTGAGATCGCCGCGCACCTCGAAGGCCCGTGCCCGCTCCCTCGAGAGACTCTCCTGCCGAAGCTGGTCGACTTCGACGGGGCGACGGGCCAGTTCGGCTACGACCGACGCTATGCGCGCAAGCGTCCGGACTGGACCTACGACGAAGCGATTGGGTGAGGCATCGGTGAAGACGCTCGTGCCGCCGGAAAGCCACCGCGACCTGCTCGAGGGAAGACGCTTTGCTCATCTCGCCACCAACGGGCTCGACGGCACTCCGCACTCGACCCCGATGTGGTACCGCTGGGACGGCGCGCACCTCCTCCTCAGCACCCTGACGAGCCGCCAGAAGTATCGGAATCTGCGGCGGGATCCGCGAGTGGCGGTCTCCATTCTGGACCCCGAGTACCCCTACCGGTACCTCCAGATCCGCGGCATCGCCTCGCTCCACGAGGAGGGGGCCGACGACGTCATCGCGTCACTCGTCTCGAAGTAGGAGGGATCTTTCCTTGGGACGAGCCCGGTGCGGGACGGGTGACGCTGGTTGCGGCTGCTTCGCTTCTCGGGCCTCGGCTGATGGCGCACCCCACCGCCGGCCGTCCTTATTCCCCAGCCCGAACCCGCGGGGCGGCCGCCTCGACGGTCCCCGGTGGACAGGTCTCCGCCGAACCCCTCGACCTGTACCTCTCCCAGATGACGAGGATCCCGCTGCTCACCCCCGGAAGGAGAGATTGACCTCGCCACGAGGATGCAGGAGGGACGGGTGGCGGCGGCGATGATCGAGAGCGGTGACCTGGATTTGGGTCTGCGGCCGAGCTGGCACGCCGGGCCGGGGTGGTGCCCGCGAGGGGACCTTCCCGCAGGGGCGCTGCGGAGACCTGCCGACAGATCGAGCGGGAGGGCCTTCGGGCACGGGCGAGGCTGATCGAGTCGAACCTTCGTCGGGTCGTCTCCGTTGCTCGGCGTCACGTGAGAAAGGGTCTCCCCCTCCTCGACCTCATCCAGGAGGGCAACATCGGACTCATGCGTGCGACCGAGCGTTTCGACCCTGTCAGAGGCTACAAGTTCTCAAGCTATGCCATCTGGTGGATCCGCCAGGGAATCACCCGGGCGACCGCGAACCGGGGACGCACCATCCGGCTCCCGGTCCACGTCATCGCGACTCTCGGGGAAGTCCTGGTGACGCGCAACCGGCTCGTCCAGGACCTCGGACGGGATCCCGAGCTCAGCGAGCTTGCTCGGGAGGTACACATCGACCCGGACAAGCTCGCCCGGCTGTTTGCCATTGCGTGGGAACCCGACTCCCTCGACGTCCCGGCCGGCGAGTCCCACAACGTACTCCTCCGGGACCTGCTCGAGGATCCCGCCGCTACCTCCCCGCTCGGCGCGGCCTGCGTTGTCCCCCTGCAGAGGGAGATCGAGGCGGCGCTGGATTCGCTCAGCGAGCTCGAGAGGGCGGTGATCATCCTTCGGTTCGGGCTGCGGGACGGGGTCGAGCACACCCTCGAGCAGATAGGTCGAGAATTCGACGTGAGCCGGGAGCGCATCCGAATGGTCGAGGCGATGGCGCTCGCCAAGCTCCGACACCCGTCCCGCTCGCACCGCCTCTGCGACTTCTTCGATTGAATGGCAGGCAGTGCTGAGGGGTCAGGGGTTCTCGGACGAGACGACGGCTCCAAGGCGACCACCACCTCGACCGCCGTTTCGCGATCGGGCTCGGAGCGAACGTCCGCTCGACAAGCGAGAGGTGGAACCGCCGAGCCCGCAAGCGTGGTGGCAAGCTCAACCCTCCCGAAGCGTGGATATGGTCCGAGGAGCGGGCTCATAATCCGTCGTTCGAGTCCAGCCCGCCCCACCAACAGCCCCACTGCGCGAGGTTCTGTCCGTGGCCATGAAAAAGTATCCAGTGGTGGCCACAACGAGGTACCCACTGGTGGCCATGTAGAAGTCCCCGCCTCTCGCTGACCATCCCGTCGAAGTTCCCCCGGTCAGCCATGGTGTCGGTGT
>JBOGWP010000206.1:0-5825 GCA_050693875.1 Actinomycetota bacterium | reverse complement strand
GGAGCGCATCGGAGATGCGATCCGCCAGCTTGTCGGGATGACCCTCGGTGACTGACTCCGAGGTGAAGAGATAACGGCCTTTCACGGGCGGGATTATAGGGGCGCACGCCCTGCTGCCGCGGCGGCTACCTCGAGCGGACGACCACGGTGTTGGCGGCCTTGTCGTGGAGGCCCTGGCTGTTCCCGTCCCAGAGCGCCCAGATCACCACCAGGATCGAGACGTAGGGGATGTTCATGAGGAGCCACCGGAGAAAGGCGCTCCCGAAGGAGGGGTTCTCGCCGTCGGCGACCCTGGCCACACGGATGCCGAGCGCCAGCTTGCCCACGGTTCCCCCCTTCGCGGCCAGCATTCCCACCTCGTAGAACACCCAGCCCGGGAGGAAGAAGAGAAGGGTCGCCCTCTGCGCATCCGCCGGGTCTCCCAGCGAGATGAACGCGACCAGCGCGATGGCGATGATCCCCAGGACGAGGATGACCGAGTCGACCAGTCGCGCCCAGATGCGCCGGCCGATGCCGGCGATCGAGTTGACTCCTTCCGGGGGGAGCCCGAGGTTCGACCCCCGGTAGGCCCGCTGGGCCATGGGGGGCCAGCTTCCCGGCAGCGGCGCGCCCGGAGCCACCCACTGCTGCGAGGACGGATCCCACACCTGGCCGCCCGCGGGTCCGGCGGCGCCGGTTTCGGGCACGACCTCCGGCTGGCTCCCCCGCGGGGTCCAGCTCTGCGTGGCGGGATCCCACACCGGCGGCCGGTCCTGCCGAGGGCCGGTTTCGCCCTGACCGGATGGTTGCTCGGGTCGCCAGCTCATCCCACCCTCCCTCAGACGACACCCCGCCGCAAGGATACCGGGAGGGGAGCTCGGACCCGGGTGAACCAGGGCTGTCCGGCCCGAAGAGGGTTCTTTCGGGGTGGCATCAAGGAGCAAGGCGGGTTGCGACCAGGTCGAGGAGCCGCGCGGCGAGCTCACGCTTGGTGGTGAGGCCCAGGTCGAGGGTCCCGGCCGCATCCAGGATGACGGCCCGCGTCGAGTCGACCTCGAAGCCGGAGTCGGACGTGCCCACAAGGTTGCCGACGATCAGATCGATCCCCTTCGAGGACAGCTTGCCTTTGGAACGCTCCTCGACGTCCTCGGTCTCCGCCGAGAAGCCCACCAGCACCTGGCCGGGAACGCGGCGGGCGGCGAGCTCGGCCAGGATGTCCTCGGTCGGCTCCAGCTCGACGCGGGGTGGGCCGGCTGCCTTCTTGATCTTGGCTGCCGACGCCCGGGTGGGTCGCCAGTCGGCGACCGCTGCCGCCATGATCACGACGTCGGCCCCCTCGGCTGCCTGTAGCATCGCTCCGCGCATCTCGGCGGCGGTCTCGACTCGGATCTGCTCGGCGCCGCGGGGAGGATCGAGATGGGTGGGGCCGGACACGAGGATGACCTTGGCGCCGCGACGCAGGGCCTCGGCGGCGATCTCGTAGCCCATCCGGCCCGAAGACCGGTTGCCGATGAAACGGACGGGGTCGAGCGGCTCCTGCGTCCCGCCCGCGCTGACCACCACACGCCGCCCGACCAGGTCCCCCCGGCGGCCCAGCGCGCCGGAGATCGCCGCGATGAGCGCCGGCAGCTCGGCGAGGCGGCCGACCCCCGTCTCCGGCCCGGCAAGCCGTCCACTCTCAGGGCCGACGAGGCGGACGCCGCGCCCCCGCAGCGTCTCCGCGTTGCGCACCGTCGCCTCGTGCTCCCACATCTCGGTGTGCATCGCAGGTGCCAGCACGACCGGTGCCCGGGTGGCTAGCAGGAGCGCGGACAGGATGTCGTCGGCGATGCCCAGGGCGCAGCGGGCGATCACGTTCGCCGTCGCCGGCGCCACGACCACGACATCGGCCCACCGGGCCAGTGCGGTGTGGGGAATGTCCGGCGGAGCGGGGTCGGGAAAGAGATCGGTGGCCACCGGCCGGCCGGTGAGCGTCGAGAACGTAATGGGCCCGACCAGCTCGGTCGCGGCGCGGGTCATCACCACCCGCACCTCGGCTCCCGCCTCGGTCAGCAACCGCGCGAGCTCGACCGCCTTGTATGCGGCGATGCCCCCGGAGACGCCGAGGACGATCCGGCTCCCGGCGAGCCCGGCGGGAGGTGACGGATCGTTCACAGGGGCCACGACGGGAGCCGTTCCCTGCTCACCTCAGCCGGTTCCCCGTCGGGCGCTGGGCGGCTACTTGAGCCGCGTCTCGACCTCGGGAGGCCGCTCGTAGCCGAACTTGCCGGCGGCGATCTCTTCGAGGGCGACCGAGAGGGACTTGGCGTTCTCGGGCAGGCGCGGGATCTGCGGCGGGACGAAGTCCCGGATCCCCTCTCCGAGCTGCGAGTAGTACGAGTTGATCTGACGGGCTCGCTTCGCGGCCAGGATGACCAGCGTGTAGCGGCTGTCGACCTTGTGCAGCAGACCCTCGACCTTTGGATGGATCATGTACGCGACTCCTTCAGTTTCGTCATCAGTTGTAGCACCTCCGCCACCGCCTGGTCGACCTCGGTGTTGACCACCACCCCGTCGAACCACCGTTTCCGGCGCAGCTCGTCGTAGGCGTCCTCGAGCCGGCGTGAGAGGTCGTTCTCGCGCTCGGTGCGGCGCTTGCGAAGCCGCTCCTCGAGAACCGCCATCGAGGGAGCCTCGATGAAGATCAGAAACGCCTCCGGCATCTGTCGCTTCACCGATGCTGCCCCCTGGACGTCAATCTCGAGGATCACGTCGCGTCCGCCGGCGAGCGCCGCCTCCACCGGCGAGCGCGGCGTGCCGTAGTAGTTGCCGTGCACCTGCGCCCACTCGAGGAAGTCGCCCCGCTCGCGCATCGCCATGAATTCGCGCTCGGGGACGAAGGTGTAGTGATGGCCCTGCTTCTCCATCGGGCGAGCCGGGCGGGTGGTGTGCGAGACCACCAGATGAATTTCTGGGCGGCGCGCCAGGAGACCCTGGACGACCGTCCCCTTGCCGGCGCCCGAAGGCCCAGAGATGATGAAGACCGCGGACCGAGCTATTGCGCTCTCTCGAATTCCCTGAGCAGCGACTCACGCTGCTTCGCCCCGAGGCCCCGCATGCGGCGTGTCTCCGAGATCTCGAGGCGGTCCATGATCTTGCGGGCTCGTACCTTTCCCACCCCCGGCATCGACTCGAGCACGGCCGACACCTTCATCTTCCCGACGACCTCGTCGTCGAGCCGCCCGATCAGCTCCGGAAATGTGGTCGTTCCGCTCTTCAGCCGTTCCTTCAATGCTGCCCGCTTCCGGCGCGCGTCTGCCGCCTTAGCGAGCGCCTCGCGGCGCTTCTCCTCGCTGACCGGAGGTGGCAGAGCCATTCGCGCCTCCCTTCCCTGCTCGATTTGAGCCCGCCGGATTATAGACTCGCCCGCGCGCCGGCCAGATGCGCCGGATCCTTCCCGCTGGACGAGTCAGGAGGCCTCTCCGGCCGGGTGCCGGTCAAGACCGGCTTTCCCACGCCGATATCCACAGCATGCACACCCTGAAGAAGCGTGCCTGGCTCGTCTACGCGGGGCTCGTGGCGGTCGCCGGCACGGCCTATTTCCTGGTCCCCCAGGTTCGCCACAACGCCATCCTCTACAACGCAATCGGGCTTTCGACTGTGGTCGCGATCGTGCTCGGCCTCCGCCTGTGGCGGCCGGCCACACCCGCGGCATGGTGGCTCTTCGCCGCGGGACAGGTCCTGTTCGTGCTCGGCGATGTCGTGGCCTACAGCTACGAGCACTTCTTCCACGCCGAGCTGCCCTTCCCCTCGGTCGCCGACCCCCTTTACCTCGCGGTCTATCCCGTCTGGACCCTGGGCCTGCTCCTCCTGATCCGGCGGCGCGGCGGGGGGGACCGAGCCGGCCTGATCGACTCGCTGATCATCACCGGAGGCGTCGGCCTGTTGACGTGGGTGTTCCTGATGGCCCCCTACGTGCAGGACCCGGGCCTCAGCGTGGTGCGGAAGCTGGTGTCGACCGCCTACCCGCTTATGGACGTCCTGCTGCTCGCCGTGGCCGTCCGGCTTGCGGTGGGCTCGGGCAGGCGGGAGATGTCCTTCTACCTGCCCATCCTCGCCATCGTGACGCTGTTCGCCACCGACTCCATCTACGGGTGGATCCAGCTCCACGGCAACTACCGCACCGGCGACATCCTGGACTCCGGTTGGATTCTGTCCTACCTCCTGTGGGGGGCCGCCGCCCTCCACCCGTCGATGCGGAGCCTCGACCGCGGATCGGCGGAGCGGCTCGTGAAGCCCTACCGGTACCGGCTGGTGCTGCTGGCCGCAGCGTCGTCGCTCGCGCCGGCCGTTCAGCTGTTCGTGAGGATCCGCGGTGATCACAGCCAGGAAGTCGTCCTGGCCGGCGGATCGCTGGTCCTCTTCGTGCTCGTCGTCCTGCGCCTGGGCGGTCTGATGGTGGATATCAACCACTACCGGCGCACCGAGCGGCAGCTCCGCGAGACGGAGGCCAAGTACCGGGGCCTGGTCGAGGGCATCCCGGGTGCCGTCTACGTCGCCGGCCTCGACGGCAAGTGGCTCTACGTCAGCCCACAGATCGAGACCCTCCTCGGGATCCCGGCGCAGGCCCTGATGGCCGGCGGTCACTTGTGGCCCGACCGTGTGCACCCCGACGACCGCAGCCGGGTGGCGGCGGAGCGTGAGCGCGCCGCGTTCGGCGTGCGCAGCGAGTACCGCCTCCTGGCCGGAGATGGCCGGGTCGTGTGGGTGGGTGAGGAGGCGGTCGTGCTCCGCGACGAGGCCGGGGTGCCGATCGTGCTCCAGGGCGTGCTGTCCGACATCTCGGAGCGAAAGCTCGCCGAGGAGGCGCTCCGCGACGCCCTCGAACGGGAGACCGAGGCGGCGAACCACCTTCGCGCCCTCGACGAGATGAAGAACCACTTCCTGGAGGCGCTGTCCCACGACCTGCGCACCCCGCTGACCTCGATCATGGGGCTGGCGCTCACGCTCGAGCGGGCCGGGGCCCGGATGCCCCGTCAGGAGATCCTCGACCTCATCCCCCGCATCGCCGTCAACGCCCGGAAGCTGAACCGGCTGCTCGCCGATCTCCTCGACCTCGACCGGCTCTCGCGGGGCATCATCGAGCCCAACCGCCGCGAGACCGATCTCGCCGAGCTGGCCCGAACCGTCCTCGCCGAGTGCGATCTCGGCGGCCACGAGGTCGTCGTCGATCCCGACGGACCAACGGTGGAGATCGACGTGGGCCAGGTCGGGCGGGTGATCGAGAACCTGGTGATGAATGCGGTGCGCTACACGCCCCCCGACACGCCGATCTGGGTCCGGTTCGAGCCCCCGCCGGATTCCACGGAACCCGCCGACGATGGCGGCGTGGTGCTCATCGTCGAGGACGCCGGGCCCGGCGTCCCAGACGAGATCCGCGAGCAGATCTTCGAGCCCTTCCGACGGGGCCAGGAGTTCATTGCCCACGACCCGGGCATCGGCATCGGCTTGGCGCTGGTCTCGCGCTTTGCCGCCCTCCACGGAGGACGGGCGTGGGTCGAAGACCGCCCCGGCGGCGGGGCGTCGTTCCAGGTCTTCCTCGCCCCCGCCCCGCAGCCCTCCGACGCAATCCTCGCCGGACGCTAGCCTGGGTTTCCGGGTTACGTCGGAGGAATGACCTGAAAGCCCAGGTCAGGGCCTAAAAACCGCGCCACTTGGCGGTATTACCCACGCGGGGGGCGAAGGCGTCGAGAGCGAACAGCTCGAAGAGGCGCTGCTGGACTTCATCCATACGGGTGAGCTTCTGGAGCACCCGGGGGTTGCCCTTGCCCTTGGCCGGCGGGTAGATGAGCGTGACCTCGCGGATC
>JBOGWP010000205.1:0-15687 GCA_050693875.1 Actinomycetota bacterium | reverse complement strand
TTGGCGGACTACGCGATCGGAGCGGACTGATGGCCGCCCCGGTACCCGAGCTCGCCCCCGATCTTGTTCAGGGCCTGCGCCGCCTCAAGCTCGCCACCATACGGGCGATGGCGCCCGAGCTGCTGGTGGTTGCCAAGACGCAGCGGTGGAGCCCGGAGGAGTTCCTGCGCACGCTCGTCGAGGCCGAGATCGCCTCCCGAGAGGCTTCCAACGCCCGCGCCCGGCTCAAGGCCGCTGCCTTCCCGGTTACCAAGACGGTCGAGGACTTCGACGTCGCCGCCTCCTCCATCCCCAGGGCCACGTTCGACTACCTGTGGCATCGCTCGAATGGGTGCGGGCCAAGGAGAATCCCGTGCTGATCGGGCCCGCCCTCCCCCCCGGGAGGGGCCGGCGAAGGGCCTGGTCTTCTCCAGCCATGGGGCAGCCTCTTCGCCCCCGCAACTGGCGCCGGCGGTACTGGGACCCGGCCGTTGAGTCGGTCGGCCTCGACGGGGCGACGCCACACGCGATGTGCCACAGCTTCGTCAGCTTCCTGATCGACTAGGGGCTGCCGGTGCAGAAGGTGGCCGAGCAGGCTCGGCATCGGGACCCCGGCTTCACCTGGCGTGTGTACCGCCACGCCCCTTCACCTCGTGGGCGCTACTGGGCTCGAACCAGTGACCCCTGCCTTGTAAGGGCAGTGCTCTCCCGCTGAGCTAAGCGCCCTCGGGAAATATACTGCCGCACAAACGGGCCCCAAGCGGGGTAAGTACCGACCGCGAGGAATCCTTCACATCCGCAGTTCGAGGAAAGGAGTCGACCAATGCCGCACATGCTCCCCGATCTTCCGTACGACTACGCCGCCCTCGAACCGCATATCGATGCGAAGACGATGGAGATTCACCACACCAAGCATCACCAGACCTACGTCGACAAGCTCAACGCCGCCGTCGAGGGCACCGACCTCGCCGACAAGGCCGTCGAGGACCTTCTGACGGACATCGGCTCGTGCCCCGACAACATCAAGACGGCGGTCCGCAACCACGGGGGTGGGCACGCCAACCACTCGCTGTTCTGGCAGGTCCTCTCGCCGGACGGCGGGGGAGAGCCGTCGGGCGCCCTGGCGAGCGCGATCTCAGAGGACTTCGGATCGTTCAAGGAGTTCCGGGAGAAGTTCACCGCCGCCGCCACGGGTCTGTTCGGGAGCGGATGGGCCTGGCTGGTGGTCGAGCCCACGAAGAAGCTCGCCCTCGTCACCATGCCGAACCAGGACTCGCCGCTGATGGAACGGCGCGTACCGATCCTCGGGCTCGACGTCTGGGAGCACGCCTACTACCTCAAGTACCGGAACCGGCGGCCGGAGTACATAGAGGCCTTCTGGAACGTCGTCAACTGGGGCGAGGTCGGCACCCGGCTGGGAATGGCCACCGGCTAACTGGCCGGCCGCCCCGCAGGTCCGGCTACACCTGCGATCGGTCGAGGTCCTCCTCGGAGAGGACCTCGAGGCCCGCCCGACGCAGGGTCGCCGCGGTGACGCCGGCCCCCTCGCGCAGCGAGCCCGAGAAGCTACCGTCGTGAATCCGGTCCGTGCCGCAGGAGGGGCTCCTCGCCTTCAGGATCGCCCTCGTCGAGCCGGCGAGTCGCGCCGCTCTCAGGGCCTGGCGGGCCCCGCGCAGGAAGTTGGCGGTGACGTCGTTGCCGTGGATGTCAATCACCCGGGCCGTGCCGTCGAGCACCGAGTCGCCGTCACCGTCGGGGATCTCGGCCTCCGGACGAGGGGTAGGCAGGCCGCCCAGCTGCTCGGGGCAGACCAGGATCGCCCGGCCGCTCCGGACCAATTCGAGGACCTTCGGATGGGGCTTCGCCCGCCCGTCGTGGGTGGTCGCCAGCCCGGCCAGGCAGGCCGAAACGAGGATGGGGGGCTCATTTGGCTGAATCTTCACAAGGTCTCCAAAAGTTTTCCACAGCGCGAGAATGATTAGCCGCCCAGGAGGGACATAATCGGAATCCGGTGGTCTGGCAAGGGAACAAAGGAGGGTATTCGGGCGTTTCTTGACAGTGAAACTCTTGTCAAGCGGAGGCATCGAACGTACAATACCCCTCCCAGGTATCACGTAGAGCTTGGTTGCTTCCCCGAAGGCCGGTCCCGGGGAAATCCCGGTGGCCCGGCTATTTTTCACCTAGAGGCCCTACGGGAAGGATGAGCCCACTTGCGCCGAGAGAAGGACTACTTGGAGTACGAGCCCGCCAGGCCCGACTTCCGTGAGGAGGAGGCTCCGCATGAGGACCTCGTCCGCCAGTATCTGCGCGAGATCGGCCAGTACCCTCTGCTCACCGACGTCGACGAGGTAGAGCTAGCCAAGACCATCGAGGCCGGCAACGAGGCGAGCACCGCGCTGAACAACCCGAAGAAGCGGATTGCGGCGAAGAAGGTCGACGAGCTCCGGCGGCGCGTCGAGTCGGGCCGGGCGGCCAAGCGTCGTTTCATCCAGTCGAACCTGCGGCTGGTGGTCTCGATCGCCAAGAAGTACTCTGCTGCCGGGCTGCCGCTCCTCGACCTGATCCAGGAGGGCAACCTCGGCCTGATGCGCGCGGTCGAGAAGTTTGACTACCGCCGTGGGTTCAAGTTCTCCACCTATGCCACGTGGTGGATCCGCCAGGCGATCACCCGGGCCATCGCCGACAAGGCCCGCACCATCCGCATTCCGGTGCACATGGTCGAGACCCTGTACCGGGTGCGCAAGGTCCAGTCGGAGCTGGTCGAGCGGCTCGGCCGCGAGCCGACCACCGAGGAGATCGCCAAGGCCTCCGAGATGACGCCCGACAAGGTGCGGGAAGCCTTCCGCGTGCTTCCCGAGCCGGTCTCCATCCACGAGCCGGTCGGCGACGAGGACGCCGAGCTGGGCGACTTCATCGAGGACGCCGGCGCGCAGGGCCCCTTCGAGGCGGCGGCGCTCGCGCTGCGCCAGGAGGACCTGTGGCGGATGCTCGACGCGCTCACCGAGCGGGAGAAGAAGGTGCTCGCGCTCCGCTTCGGCCTGGCCACCGGAGAGCCGCGGACGCTGGAGGAGGTCGGACGGGAGTTCGCCCTCACCCGGGAGCGGATTCGACAGATCGAGGCGAAGGCGCTGTCGAAGCTGCGCCACCCCTCGAGCCCCGGCCGTCTCCGGGACATGGTCTCGCTGTAACCGCCTGGGTGGCACGAGCCCCCACGGATCCAGGTTGCGTTCCCTCTTCGGCCGGTCTCGGCTCGCGCGGTTGGTTCGGTACCAGGCCCGTTCGAGCCCCACGCCCGTGACGAGCTGAGGGCGGAACGCAAGCGCGCCCTCGGCTGGGGTCGTCCCCCGAGGTACCATCGCCTCTCGACATGATGGCCGCAGCCGCCGAAGCGACAGCCCCCGAGCGGTACGACGTCGTGGTCGTCCACTACCACGAGCTCGGCCTGAAGGGGCGCAACCGCGAGATGTTCGAGCGGCGCCTGGTCTCGAATCTGCGCGCCACGCTCTCGGGTTGCGGCTATCGCCGGATCCGGCCGATCTCGGGCCGCATCCTCGTCGAGCTCCGAGACGATGCCGACCTGCGTGCAATCGTCGACCGGCTCGGACGTGTCTTCGGGGTGTCGGGCTTTGCTCCGGCCGTCGCCACCGATCCGACGATGGAGGACATGGTCGCCGCAGCGGTTCAGCTGGCCGAGCGGGTCGCCTTCGGATCCTTCCGGATCCGGGCACGCCGGGGGCACACCTCCTTTCCCGAGACCTCGCAACGAGTCAACGAGGTCGTCGGGGCCGCGGTGCTCGAGGCCACCGGGGCCAGGGTCGACCTGACCCAGGCCGACTGGACCTGCCACATCGAGCTGGCCGAGCGGTGGGCATTCGTGTACGGCGATCGTCACGCCGGCCCGGGCGGGCTCCCGGTCGGCGTGTCCGGGCGCATCTTCGCCCTGCTTTCGGGCGGCATCGATTCGCCGGTGGCGGCGTGGGAGATCGCCAAGCGCGGGGCCAGCGTGGAGCTGGTCCACTTCCATGGGACCCCCTACACCGACCCGTCGAGCATCCGCCAGGCGGGCCGTCTCGCCAAGCAGCTCGCCGCGTGGATGGGACGCGTGCGCCTGTGGCTGGTTCCCTTCGGCGCTGCCCAGGCGGAGATCGTGACCACCGCTCCCCAGGAGCTCCGGGTCGTTCTCTACCGGCGCTTCATGCTCCGCATCGCCGAGGCACTGGCCGAGTCCCAAGGGGCCGAGGCACTCGTCACCGGCGACAGCCTCGGGCAGGTGGCCTCGCAGACCCTTACGAACATCCGCGCGATCAACGCGGCGGCGCGGCGCCTTCCGGTCCTGCGCCCCCTCGTCGGCCGGGACAAGATCGAGATCGAGGCCCTGGCGCGGCGCATCGGGACCTACGAGATCTCGATCGACCCCTATCAGGACTGCTGCGTGCTCTTCGTCCCCCGCCGCGTGACGACGCACGCCTCGCTCGACGAGCTCGACGTCGCCGAGGCGCCGCTCGACGTGGAGGCCCTCGTCCAGAAGGCGATCGCCGACACCACCGTGGAGACCTTCCCGAAGGCGCCGACCGAGGAGTGACGCCGCAGGGTCAGGGCTCCAGCTCAGGTGGGCCGACCTCTTCGCCGCGCTCGACCCGGTCGGGCGCGTCGGCGAGGAATGCCCGGAGTCCGGCGACGTCGATGCCGTGGTGCTGGTCGGGATACGCCTCGAGTCGTGCGCGGGCCTTTTGCAGCTGCAGTCTCGCTCCCTTGCGGTTCCCGCGACCGAAGTGCAGGAACGCCACCGAGAGGTGGATGAGGCTCTGATAGAAGTCTCGCTCGGCCTCCTCCACCTCGACCCAGTGCTCCTCCAGCGTCTCGTGCGCGAGGAAGAACTTGCCGCGGCGGAAGAGGCGGATGCCCTCCTCGAGATGGGCCGGGCGCTTCGACGTCATCCGCCCGGGGGGGAGGGAGCGGCGGGCTGCGACGGTGGGACGAAGCCGGGAGGAAGCGCCGGCTCGTCGGGCGCGGCGGTGAGCGGCGGCGATGCCACGCAGCCCGCCTTCCGCCCGAGCAGCCGGAGCCCGGCACGGTCGCCGATTCCGTAGTCGGTGGCGAAGGCGGTCTGCTCCGAGTGCTCCTGGTACATGAGCTGCCGGCGCCCACTCACGTGGCCCAACCCGGCGAGGTGCCCCAGCTCGTGCAGCATCACGCGGCCCCAGGTGATGCCGGGGCCGAAACCGTCGGGAAGCGACTGGCCGGTCTGGGCGTTGGTGACCGCGTCGAGGTTCAGCCCCAGCACGCCCGTGACGATCACTCCCCGGACCGTCGCCGGAAGGGAGCGGCCGAGCACCACCACGTCGTCGCGGCCCGGCCCGCCCATGTGCGCCCAGAAGACCAGCACCGGCGCCCAGCGTTCGCCGTACCGTTCCGGCTGATGGGGGCGGCGGCGATAGGAGTCGCGATCGGTGCGCCCGGTGCCTTCGTCGGTCGTCCCCTCGAAGACGAAGTCGCTGCCTGTGGCCTCCCCCAGCCGTCGGAACGCCTCCTGCAAGTCGGCCACGCCCTGGGGAGGGGCCATGCTCGCGTTGACGAGGTAGTGGATCGCCTCGCAGGGGTTGAAGCGCACCGGCGTGCAGCCGTCGGAACGCACCTGCAGGAAGGAGTAATTGGCGGGGAGAGCCGCCGGCGAGGGCGACGCGCCCGAGGCCGGCGACGCACCCCCGGAAGCCGCCGGCGCAGGGGACCTTCGGCGCGGCTGCAGATGACCCTCCGCCACGCAGGTCTGGGTCGTCTCGGCCGCCGGGCGGCTTCTCGAGTGACGAGACAAACGGCTCGCGCCGGCCACCGTCGCGAGGACGACGACCGCGATCACGCCGGCCGCGATAGGCAGCGGCACCCGTCGCCGGCGCTGCTGCTGCATCGTCGCCCGTGCGGTCGCGGAGACCTGGCCCGCACGGGCGACCAGCACGAAGTCGTGCCGAAGCGATGGCCCCTGGGTGCGCGCCCTCGGCCGGACGGTCACCACCGCCTTGGCCCAGCCTCCGGGCTCGGCGTCGAGTTGCTCCGGGGCGATCTCGATGTCGAGCGCCTCGCCGCCCTGGCCAACGGAGACTGCGGCCCGCACTGCGACGTTCCCCCGGTTCTCCACCGTCAGCACGTGCGCGGCGGCACGCGTGCCGGTCGAGGTGCGGGGAGTGATCGTGGCGAACAGGTCGGTGAACGGAGCCACTTGGACGGCGCCGTGCACGGTGATGGGCTCGTCGCCTTCGGGGCCGATCTCGACCGCGAAGGAAAGCTCCCCGGCCGGCGGCTGCGGGGAACGCGGGAGCCGCACGAGCAGCGTCGCGGTCGTCTCCTCCCCGGGGCCGAGCTCGAGCCGCGGAGGATCGACCGACACGATCGCGGCGACATCGCCGGCCACGCCGACCCGGACCGAGACCGGATGCTGGCCGGGGTTGCTCAGGTGGAGCAGCCCACTCGCGCGGCCGCCGGGCTCCCCCGTTATCGGCGCCGGGGTGATCGACGCGTGGACAGGCACTGGGTGGGAATGATAGGCGGCGCCCTCATGGGAGCAAGAAGGGAGAGACCACGGGCGATCCGTCGGCGCTGATCTGGCAGGAGCCCGGGGCGCGCTACGACTTCGGGCCCGAGCATCCCCTCAAGCCGGAACGGGTGCTGCTCACCGTAGAGCTGATCCGTGCGTCCGGCCTGCTCGAACTGCCGGAGGTCGATGTGATCGCACCCACGCCGGCCTCCGACGCCGAGATCGGCCTCGTCCACGATCCCGACTACATCGAGCTGATCAAGCGGCTCGGCGCCGGGGAGCGTCCGGGCCGGGAGGCCATGCTCGCCGGGCTCGGTCCGGGCGACAATCCGATCTTTCCCCACATGCACGAGGCCGCGGCGTGGGTGGTGGGGGCGAGCCTCACTGCGGCGAGGTCGGTCGTCGGCGGCGGCGCGCAGCATGCTTTCAGTCCGGCCGGCGGGCTCCACCATGCGCTGCCCGGCCGGGCGTCCGGCTTCTGCATCTACAACGACCCGGCGGTCGCAATCGCCTGGATCCGCCGCGAGCGTCCCGATTGGCGGGTGCTTTACGTCGACGTCGACGCGCACCATGGCGACGGCGTGCAGGAGATCTTCTGGGACGATCCTTCGGTCCTCACCTTCTCGATGCATGAGTCGGGCGAGTTGCTTTTCCCCGGGACCGGCGCGATCGAGGAGGCTGGCGGTGAGGAGGCTCGCGGAAGTGCGATCAACCTCCCCCTGCCCCCCGACACCGGCGACCGGGAGTTCGTCGAGGCCCTCGAGCTGCTGGCTATGCGCATTGCCCGGCGGTTCCGGCCCGATGTCCTGGTGACCCAGCTCGGGTGCGACTCGCACTGGCGCGACCCGCTCACCCACCTGGCGCTGACGATGCGCGCCTACCCCCGCATCTACGAGGTGCTGCACCGCCTCGGCCACGAGCAGTGCCGGAGCCGCTGGGTCGCGACGGGCGGCGGCGGCTATCAATGGGGACTGGTGGTGCCGCGGGCCTGGACGCTCGCCTTCGCCGAGTTGAGCGCACGGAAACCGGGTGGGGGATTGGATCGCCTGCCGGGTGCCATTCCCGCCTCGTGGCCGTCGATCGAGGTTGGACCGGGGCGGCCCGAGACCTACCTCGAGGACGGGGTCGGTGGGCCCGGCCGGGCCTCCGAGGTGCAGGCGGCCGTGGACCGAGTGGTGGCTTTTCACGGGCTGTCCTCGGTCTAAAGGGCCGTACCTACATAGAACTACCGAATTGCCAGAACCTGCAAATTACGCTATCAAAGTGTCTTCCCGATTCCGGCGGCGTTCCCCCAAGACCGAGCCCCCCCCACCTCGGCACACCGCCCGGAACGGGAGGAGGAGCTCTTGTGATACCCATGGAGACCCCCACCAGGGGCGGCGACGCACGCGTGCTGAACGGCGCTCGCATCGTCGCACCAAAGGCACGACCTGCGGTTCCCTTGGTGGCACCTCCGCCTCCGCCCCTCGACCTGCCGAACAACGTGTTCGTGGTCGAGTGGCAACTGGGAGAGGACCCCGACTTCTCCCGGTTCCCGAAGCGCTAGGCGGCCCGGCGAGTCTCTCTTGGCTCGCCGGCGCCACCGCGTCCGGCTTCGCGTCGCCGCGCCTGCGCGCGCCGGACAGGATTCCGACCATCCGTCGCATCCGGACTTCACCCTTCTGCCATCGGCCGCTGAGATCGACACCTCCCGCTGCCACCGGGCCTCGAGGCCTGCCAGCCCCCGGTTGTCCACTGCCATCGGCCGCTGAGATCGACACCTCCCGCTGCAGACGATTCGGCAGCCGGGCCTCCATCGGATTCGGTCGGATTCGGGGTGGGGCCCCCGCTTCCAGCCTCGGGTAGTGTTCGGCGCGTGAGCCTCAAGCGGATGCCGCCGGCGGGCAGCGGGATTGCGGCTGCGGTGCTGACGGTGAGCGACGGCGTCGTTCACGGAACCCGCACCGACGAAGCCGGGCCCGCGGTCGCCGACCTGCTCGAGCGCGCAGGCTTCGAGGTCGTGCGCCGGCAGGTCGTCCCAGACGAGACGGACGCGATCGCGTCGAGCCTGCGAGACCTGGCGGAGACGGCGCGCCTCGTCGTGAGCACCGGCGGGACCGGATTCGGGCCTCGAGATCTCACACCGGAGGCCACGAAGGCCGTGATCGAGCGCGAGGCACCCGGTCTTGCCGAGGCGATGCGGGCGGCGGGACGCGAGCAGACGCCGATGGCGTCGCTCTCGCGCGGGGTGGCCGGCAGCTTCGGCTCGACGCTCGTCCTCAATCTGCCGGGGAGCCGGCTCGGCGCCGTGGAGAGCCTCGAGGCCGTGCTCGACGTGCTGCCGCATGCGGTACGCCTCCTCGGCGGCGACACGCGGCACGAGCCCGAGGCGGGCGGGCAGCAGCAGCGGCACCCGCCCATCGAACCGCATGGTACGCAGCCCGCCGCGACGGACGTCGCCGCCGAGCTTGCCGAACGGTTGCGGCGGGGCGAGCAAGTCGTCCTTGCGACCGCCGTGTCGGCCCGGGGCGCCCCACCGGGTGGTCCCGGGCGCAAGCTGCTCCTTGCCGACGGCCGACTGGTTGCCGGGACGCTCGGATGCGCCGAGTTCGACGAGCTGGCCGCCGCAGACGCCGCGCCAGTGCTCGCATCCGGTGCATCGGTTCTGCGGACCTACGAGCACGAGACGGGGTCGGTCGACGTCTATCTCGAGCCGTACCTGCGACCCCGGCGTCTCGTGGTGCTGGGGGCCACGCCGGTTGCCCTCTGGGTTCTGCGGTGGGCACGCCCTCTGGGGTACGACCCGGTCCTCATCGAGCCGCGGCCCGAGCGCGTGACGCCGGAGCACCGCGCGGCCGCGAGGGTCGTGGCCGCCTCACCTGGGGAGCTCGCGGGCGACACGCCCTCGGACGTGGTGCACACCGATCACGACGCCCCCATGGTGGCGGAGCACCTGGCCGAGCTGATCACCGGCGGCGCCGGCTTCGTCGGGCTGATGGGAAGCGCCCGCCATGCCGGCCCACCGATCGAGGCAATCGCCGCCCTGGGGGTTCCCGAGTCCGCCGTCGCTCGCATCCAGACGCCCGTCGGACTCGATCTCGGAGCGAGGACTCCTGCCGAGATCGCCCTGTCGATCCTGTCAGGCTTGCTCGCCCAGGCCCGCGGGCGGAGTGGCGGGTGGCTCGATGCCCGCGGTCAGGCGTCTGTCGCGACGGGTGCGTCCGGCCGCGAGCACCAGTCGCTCCAAGACCCGGCGTAGAGCCGAGCGCCGGGCATCCCTGCATGCTCGAGCGCAAGCAGGAGGTGGCATGAGGTCACGCCGGACCCGCAGTAGACGATCGCGTCGGAACCGGTCTCGAGGCCGAGAAATCGGAAGCGGGCACGCAGCTTCGCTGGGCTGAGGAACCGGCCCGAAGCGTCGAGGTTCTCCTCCCAGAAGGCACTGCGGGCACCGGGTATGTGTCCGGCTCGCGGGTCGACCGGCTCGCTGATCCCGGCGTACCGCGCGGGATGGCGGGCGTCGAGGAGCACGATGTTCGGCTGGCGTGCGGCCACCTCGTCGAGCTCGACCACCCAGGCCGTCTCAGGGTCCCGCGGCGAGAAGTCGCCCTGCGGAGGCGGCGGCGGAGGGCCGTGCTCGAGTGGTCCCCCCCAGGAAGAGACGCCGCCGTCGAGCACGGCCACGCGTTCGTGTCCGAGCCACCGCAGCAGCCACCACAGCCGCGCGGCGTTCGATCCCCCGGCGTCGTCGTAGACGATCACGTCGGTCTCGTTGCCGACCCCGACCCGGCGCATCACCTCGGTCAGCTGCTCGGCCGACGGGAGGGGATGGCGCCCGGGGCCGGTCGGGGCGGCGAGGTCCTGTGGGAGGTCGACGAAGACCGCTCCGGGGATGTGCCCGGCCACATACGCCTCGAACCCGGGGGGCCCGCCGAGCTGCCAGCGGATGTCGATGATGCGGATCCCCGGGTCGCCGAGACGGGCGAGCAGCCAGTCCGCGCTCACAATGGGGCGCGGCATCGTCGTCGAGTCGTTCATGGCTCGGCCTCCCCCCGCCCGACCATGGTCTCGTAGAGCCGCCGAAGCGCCTCGTAGGCCGCCTCGAGCTCCGCGATCGCGGCCTCGACCGCCTCGGGCGGCGCCGTGGCCGGCTGCCAGCGGCCTCGAAGGGGCGTCGGCGCAGTGATCCCCTCGAGATCCTGCGACGCCTTGCGCAGCCGGTGGTGGCCAAGGCGGAGACGCCCGCGCTCCTCGTCGCTGAGGTCCTCCGGGGCTCTCGGCTGCTCGACGCTCACAGACACAACCTACCCCGCCCCAGGGACCGGCGCGAACGGTGCCGACGCGCGAACTAGGATGATCCATTCGCATGGCCCGAGATCCCGCTCGTCTGACCCGCCTGACGTCGCTGCGGATCGTGCTGGTCCCCGTGGTGATGGTTCTGATCCTCGCCGGGCCGCGCTCGCGTCCTGCGTTCAACGCCGCGGCGATCACCTTCGCGGTCGCCTCGGTCACGGACTTCCTCGACGGATATCTGGCACGGCGCTGGAGTCTGACGACGAACCTCGGCTCGTTCCTCGACACCACCGCGGACAAACTGCTCGTCTCGGGGACCCTGATCGCGCTGGTCGCGGTCGAGCGCGCCTCGCCGTGGGTGGCGGTGATCATCGTCGGCCGCGAGTTCGTGATCATGGGGCTGCGAGGAGTGGTCGCCACCGACGGATCGGTGATGACGCCGTCGATCTGGGGCAAGGCGAAGTTCAACGTCCAGGCCCTCGCCATCCTGCTGGCGCTGCTGCGTCCGCCGCTCCGTGTCGGGCCCCTCCTCCTCGACGAGTGGGTGATGCTCGTCGCCGCGGTCGTCACCGTCCTGTCGGCGGTCGAATACCTGGTCCGCTTCGCTTCGGTGCTCTCGTCCTCGCCGCGCCACCGATCGTGACGGGTCCGGTCTTCGTGACCGGCGGGACGGGTCTCGTCGGCGGGCCGATCGTGGGCCGTCTCGTGGCGCAGGGGCGACGGGTGGTCGCGCTCAGCAGGAGCGAGCACGGCGACGCGATGCTCTCGGCCCGGGGGGCCGAGCCGGTGCGGGGAGATCTGTTCGACCGGGAGCGCCTGATCGACGCGATGCGTGGCTGTGAGGTTGTTTATCACGTTGCCGGCCTCAACTCGTTCTGCCTCCGGGATCCCTCCCCGCTCTTCCGGGTCAACGTCGACGGCGCCCTCAGCGTCGTCATCGGAGCGGCCGCCGCCGGAGTTCGCCGGCTCGTGCTGACGTCGTCGGCGGCAACGCTGGGCGAACCGCCCGGGAGCGTGGGGAGCGAGGTCTCGCCGCATCGCGGGTGGTTCCTCTCGGCGTACGAGCGATCGAAGTACGAGGGCGAGCTCGCCGTGTTCGCAGAGGGCGGCAAGGCCGGCATGGAGGTGGTCTCGGTCAACCCTTCGTCGGTGCAGGGCCCGGGCCGGGCGACCGGTTCGGCGCGGCTGCTGATCGAATACCTGAACGGCACGCTCAAGGTGGCCGTCGACTCGAGGATCTCGGTCGTGGACATCGACGACTGCGCCGACGGGCACCTTCTCGCCGAGGAGCATGGGCGGCCGGGGCAACGGTACGTGCTCAGTGGGGCCAGCGTCACCGTGGGCGAGGCGCTCGAGCTCCTCGGCCGGCTCACCGGTCTCGTCGGCGGACCGCGCATGCTCCCGCCCCGGCTCGCGCTCGCGGCCGCAACCGTCGCCGAGGCGGGGGCGCGGATCACTGGCCGGAGCACGCACCTCTGCCGGGAATCGGTACGGACCATCCTGCACGGGCATCGCTACGACGGCCTTCGCGCGGAGCGGGAGCTCGGGCTGCACTACCGCTCGCTCGGGGAGACCCTGCGGCGAACGGTGGCCTGGTATGTCCGCGAAGGGATCGTTACCCGAGCGATGCCGGCGTTCGAGGGGTAGACCCAGAGCTCCTCGTCGGCTCGTCGGGCTCGGGCTGCCATCCGGCCCCCGACGCCTCGCCCGGCCGCCGCGGCTGCGAACCAGCAGAGCGGACGCCAGGCGCCCCGCGGGTCAAGCCTCGCCAAGCAGCGACGGGCGCTAGTCGACGTCCTCGTAGAGCCGCTCGCCACGCGAGAGGCGCAGGGCGATCGTGTAGGTCTGATCCTGGGAGCGCATCGTGGGCGCGTGCGCAGCCAGGTAGCGCGCCGCGGCGACGAGCAGCGGCAGGCCGTCCTCTGCTCGGCCCTCTTCCATGGCGATCGTCCATTGTCGGACCGACGCCTCGAGCGTTTGGATGGTATGGAAGTCGCGGTCCTCGCGAAGCAGCATCGTTCCCAGCCGGGCGAGGAGGCGTTTCGGCTCCGCGCCCGTCCCCAGGTATCGGGCGACCAACGTTCCCGCCGCGTTGACCTGGTGGCGGCGGTCGAGCAGGCCAGGTAGCTCGGCGAGGATCGCGTCGGCGTCCTCATCGGGCTCGGTGGCATCGGGAAGCCGGGCCGGCGGCACGTTGAGGAATCGATCCAGATACACCCGGGCGGCGGCGTCGAACAGCCCGCGCACAAGTTCGGGTGCGTGGACGCGGCACAACCCCTGATGGACTGCGTTGGCAAACGTATACGTGTGCAGCGAGGTATCCCAGTCTCCGAACTCGTTCGTCACGGGGAACCGGGCGATCCGCAACGCCGCCGCGTGCGTGACGATGCCGGCGAGCCGCTCCGGCGGACACCCGGCCGCGAGGGCGCCGACCAGCGCGTCGACGATCGCGACCGCATCCTCACCGAGCAGGACGCCGATGAGCTCGCGTCGTCCCGCCCCCATCGGCCAGGGGTCGCGTCGCGCCCCCTGCTCGAGTGCGGCGGGGAGCCGATCGAACGCGCCTTGCAGAAGCGCGACCAGGTCGACGGGGTGCCGCCATGAGTTCAGCTCCTCGCTTCGGCTCGCCCCTGCGTACGCCGGCGCCAGCGATGCCAGGATCCCCTCGGCATGCTCCCAGCCCGCCCGATCGAGGGCCTCGAAGGCCTTGTTGGTGAAGTCCAGCACGTGACCGGTGGACAGGAAGCGGTGATCGGTCGCGGCGGCGAAGATCATTCCCGCCATCTCCCGGTCGCCGGCTCCTGCTCGCACCGCGGTGACGATGCACCGCTCGGCCCCCTCCTCGTCGCGGACCTCGACGAAGCGGCGGAACCAGCGAGTGAGTGTGGCGAGATCCGGGGCAGCGCCGGGGAGCGGGGCGATGGCGAATCGGGGGGCGCGGCCTCCGGCGTCCCGCGCCGTCGCCGCCAGTCCCTGGAGGTGCGCCCGGGGCCGGTCGGCCGGGTCGAGGAACGGCACCAGGTTGGCGAGGCAGGTGAGGATGGTGAGCCCCATGCCCCAGCCCTCACGCCGGTAGCGAGTGCCGAAGTCGAGCCCGATCCGGAAGGGTTCGGCGGGATCCATCCCGGCCGCGGCCAGTGCGATCGACGCCTTCGCCACGACGAGGGGGATCTCGTGCTCCAGTCCCTCGCGCAGACGGCGAAGGTGATATCCGGTTGGATCCCCACGGGGCGCGAGATCGACCCACACCTCGCCGTCGCGTGCTTCGACCCGGTAGCAGGGCAGGTCGTCGGCGAATTGGTCGAAGGTTCCGCCTGTGGCCAGATCGAACCGGGCGTGGTGCCAGTGGCACGTCAGGATCCCGTCGGCAACGCTGCCGCGGTGCAGCGGGAACCCCATGTGAGGGCACCGGTTGTCGACGGCGTAGATGCGCCCCTTATGGGCGAAGAGCGCGACGCTCTGCCCGTCGAGGTTCACCACCATGACGCCGGCGGCCTCGACATCCGACGCTCGAGCCGCCCGCACAAGGCGGGGCATCACCCTCGTCGCAGCCATGTTCACCCCGTTGTTGCCGCCCCCGTATTGTCTCACCGGCGGTGCGACAATGACCCTGCCTTTCCTCGTGAAGGAGGTCCGCCATGAGCACGATGCTGGACGATGCCGCCCAGAGGATCGCCGACCTCTCGCGACGCCTCAGGCCTTCGATCAACCGGACCGCCACCCTAGCCGAGCTCGACGAGATCTTCCGAGCGAGCCGCGTCCCCGATCCGCCGCCTTCGGGTTTTCATGCAGGACGACTCGTCACGCTGGCAATCTGGGGACCCTCGGATGCGTCGGTGAACCGGCTCGGTGACGTCTGGATGCCCTGGCTGGGCAAGAGCTTCGACGCCGCGGCCTCGACCGGGTTGAACGTCCTGACCGCGACCGCCCGGGCCCCGATGCGCCTGCTGTGGCCGTCTTATGTCCCGTTGGGCCAGGAGGGCGACCGGTTGGACGTGTTCCCCTTTCGCACGTCGGTGGGCCCGGGCGCAGCAGACCCCGACGTGACCGTGCTGAACATCGACTACGATTTCGAGGCGAACCCCTCATTCATCATTCGCCGGGTGCTCGACCAGGTCGTGGAGGTTTCCGACGGCCTACTCCTCGGCAAGATCTTCTTCCGCCTCGGCGGCGCCCGGCGACCGATCGGCTTCTTCACGCTGCAACGCCCCCCGGCATAGCGCTCCGAGCAGCAGGAGGAGAGGCGCCCCCGGTCTTCGGTGGCGAGCCCGGCTCTCGGCCCGCCGTGAAGAGCGTTGGGCACCTCCCCGATCAAGCGAATGCTGCAGGGTGATGCGTTATGCCGCCATCTGCGGCCGGCCCCGGTAGCCTCGTTCTGCAGCGAAGCCTGCGAACAGGGCAAAGACGGCCGTGGCCAGGTGAACGACGTTGTAGGCCCACGGCAGCGGAACGTCGAAGCCGAGCAGGGTTCCGGTGAAGTCCCGAGCGACGAACCCGAGTACCGTCACGGCAACGAAGACAATGCCGACCACACGGGCAGTCATCTTGGCCGCGATCTCACCGGCGAAGAACGAACCCAGGACGGCGAGCCCAACCGCCCAATGGATCGCGTTCTGTGCCGCGGTGACCCTCAGGATCTGCGTGTCGCCGATCCTGAGGCCGGAGTTGCCGAGGGCGACCTCGAGTACTGCGACCGAAAGGTAGGCGATGCCGAAGACCAGGGCGTAGATCCTCGCGATCCCCAGCTTGGTGGTGCCGACACGTTCCATTCCGACCTCCTACTCGTGTACTCGAAGAAGGTTCGGTTCAGCGGCGCGACTGGATGGGTAGTGGCGGCGTTCCTCCGGTGGCGAGGGTTCCCAGTCGGCCCACGCCGTCGCGGGCACCCGCGGCGGCTCCCACCCCCA
>JBOGWP010000204.1:0-16945 GCA_050693875.1 Actinomycetota bacterium | reverse complement strand
GCGACGGGTCGTCACCACATGGACGGCCCGACCCCGAGTTGCCATAGGGGGATCATGTCAGACCCGCAACTCATATTCAAGCATTTAGTGACTACACTCTGTGGTCCTTCCGCGCCTGTACGTGCTGGATTGGTCCAAATCGGCGACGTAACTTCGGCCTAGAAAACAGTCAGGTCAGTCAGGGTCGTCAGCTAGGCTGGACGTCACCCGCCGGTCAGCGATCGAAGCAGCGCCTCCAGGTGCCAGCTGAGCTCGCACACCCCTGCCCGTCCCTGCGTGTCGCGCACCTCCTTGACGACGATTCGATCGGCGAGCGAAAGCCAGCTCGCGTAGGTCTCCCGGATGTCGAGGCTGCCCTGATCGGACGGCCCCGTCAGGTGGGTGGACGTCCAAATCCTCGCCGCCCTCGCCGACCCGCCGCCGACCAGCCCCACGGGTTCGTCGGCCGCCTCGACCGCGTTCTCTGCCGAGAGCGTCGCCCGGCCGTCCTTCGAGTCGAGCGTGAACGACCAGGTCTGACCGTCGACGGGACGAGCCGGGAACGCGAGGACCGGTAGAGCGGGTTCGAACGCGAGCTCCGAGGAGGCCAGCGCTGCCACCTCGAGCTGTCGCAGGGAGATGATGAAGATGCCGTCGGGACGGAACTCCAGCGTGGTCGTGGTCAGGGACCCTGTCCCCAACGCCGAGCGCCGGTCCCGCACCCACGTCTGGCGGCTGCCCGCGGCAGGATCGACCCTCAGCGAGGTCGGGGTGGCGGCCGGCTCGTCGACGACGAAGCACGCTCGGATCCGCCGGACCCCCGTCTCGTCGTAGATGTAGCGGCCGGGCCGGGCCGGGGCATCGGCTCCTGCGGCTGGGGAAGAGGAACCAGCCGGCGCGCCTCCTGGGGACGCGGCCCCCGGCTCGGTTCGCGGCGCTCGGGGGGACGAGGAGGCGGCCTGCGGAGTTGATGATGCGGGCGGGGAGGCAACCGGAGCGGCTGCGGGGGACACAGGGGGGCGACGGGGGTCCCGGACGCCAGTCTTCTGGCGATCCCCCGAGCACGCCACCGCAAGCATGACCAGGAGCATGGCGGCGAGGGCGCGGCGCCGGCTATCCATGCCCGTTCTCGGGCACGACGACGACCGATGCCTCGAGACGCTCGACCCGCCGGGGACGAGCGCCGGCCGTCAGCGCCGGCTCGAGGCGATCAGAACCCGCTTGAGGGCCTCGAACTCCTCCAGACAGCGCCCCGAGCCCACCGCGACGCACGAGAGCGGGCTCTCGGTCAGGTGGATCGGCATGCCCGTCTCGTGCTTCAGCCGCTCATCCAGACCCTTGAGGAGGGCACCGCCGCCGGTGAGGACGATTCCCTTGTCCATGATGTCGGCCGACAGCTCCGGGGGCGTCTTGTCGAGGGTCGCCTTCACCGCGTCGACGATCGAGTTGACCGGCTCTTCGATGGCCCGCCGGATCTCCTCGGAAGAGACGATGATCGTCTTCGGCAGCCCCGTCACCAGGTCCCGACCCCGGATCTCGGCATGCGGCTCGTCGGGGAGCGGGAACGCCGAGCCGATCGTCATCTTGATCTCCTCGGAAGTCCGCTCGCCGAGCATCAGCGAGTACTCCTTCTTGATATAGGCCATGATCGCCTCGTCGAGCTCGTCACCACCAATGCGGATCGACAGGCTGGTGACGATGCCGCCCAGCGAGATGACCGCCACCTCGGTGGTACCGCCGCCGATGTCGACGATCATGTTTCCTGCGGGCTCGTGCACCGGGAGCCCCGCCCCGATGGCGGCCGCCATCGGCTCCTCGATGATGAAGGCGCCGCGTGCTCCGGCGGCGATCGCCGCCTCTTCGACCGCCCGCTGCTCGACCCCGGTGATCCCCGACGGGACGCACACCACCACGCGCGGCTTGGCAAGGAACCGGCGCTTGTGCACCTTCTGGATGAAATACCGGAGCATCTTCTCGGTCACGTCGAAGTCGGCGATGACGCCGTCCTTCAGCGGCCGGATCGCCGTGATGTGTCCGGGCGTGCGTCCGATCATCCGCTTGGCGTCGGAGCCGACGGCGAGGATGGCGCCGTTCTTGGTGTTGATCGCAACCACCGACGGCTCATTGAGGACGATGCCGCGGCCGCGGACGTAGACGAGTGTGTTGGCGGTGCCGAGATCAACGGCCATATCCCGGCCCATGAATTGGAATACCTGGTCAACTGCCATGGGATCCCCCCGATCTCCCTGGGGTTCGTCGTCGTGATTGCCGGCAGGCCGGCGAGCTTGGAAGTCTACTCCTCGGGCAACTCGGGGAAAAAGAGACGCAGTTCGCGGAACGCCGAGTATTCCGAGTCCGACCCGTGGAGGACGTTGTGGGTGATGTCGGTGCCGAAGTCGGCCCGCAGCGTGCCCGGGTCTGCCTTCTGCGGATCCGTCGCCCCCATGAGCGCGCGCACCCGGGCGACGGCATCGTCGCCGTCGACCGCCATCACAACGACGGGGCCCGAGGAGACGAAGGCGACGAGATCGTTGTAGTAGTCGCGGCCGGCGTGCTCCACGTAGTGCTGCCGCACGAGGTTCTCCTCGAGATGCCGAAGCTCGAGGGCGGCAAACCGCAGCCGCTCGCGCTCGAATCGCGAGAGCACCTCACCCACGAGCCCCAGCTCGACGGCGTCCGGCTTCACGAAGACCAGGGTTCGCTGCATCAGGGCGGGATGATAGCCGAGGCCGGGAGTCGAAGAGTTGGGCTCTCCCCCCCGGCCCCCTGCTCATGTTCCGACGAGGTCCGCTCCTGCCGACCGTTCCTCGTCGCCGGGGGAATGCAGCAGCCTGATCTCCTCGCTTCGCTCGGAGGGCTGCCGCCCCCCGGGCCCCCTAGCGGCTGATGGCGCCGTCGCCTTGAAGGGCGGCGTGGGCGACTCCGCCCCCGACGGCAAGCGACTGCGGGTAGCCTGCGGTGTCCTCCCACGCCCGGTCGCTCAGCGTCTCCCAGCTCGCTCCGTCGTTGCTCGACCGCACGAGCGCCGCGGGGGTACCGGAAACCGCATAGGTCGCCACCCAGATCCGGCCGCTCCAGTCCACCACGACCGGGCCTGGGTTGGCCACCGCGGCAAGCTTCGTGGCCGTCACCGCCCCGGACTCGACCGTCCCGGAACGTACTGAGGTCAGCCGGTAGAGCCCGCCCATCGTCGACACCAGGTGCGCGTTGGAATCAGAGGGGTCGTGGGCGAGGTACCCGGTCCTGTCGACGTTGGAGGTGACCTGCCATATTCTCGTCCAGCTCGTGCCGCTATCGGTCGACCGGTAGACACCGACCTTGCGGTCGAAGAGGTAGACGTCGCCCCCGCCCCATCGCCAGGTCATCGGAACCAGGCCGGTCGGCTGCGCCGAGGCGGCGACATTTCCCGAGACGACCCTCCATTTTCCGGTCTCCTTCCGTCGCATCACGCCTTTCCCTTCGACCGCGGCAAGCAGAGGCCTGACTCCCCCTGCGGGCAAACCCAGCGCGATCCCGAGCGGGCGCCGGCCGCCCGTCGCGGCCTTCAGGCGCTCGCTGGTCCAGCCGGGATCCGCCGGGTGCTTCGACCAGACCTCGCCGCTGCCCGCGGCATCTGCGTCGGTGGCGACGAACACCCGCGACGGACTCGTCGAGCAGTCGAAGGCGATGTCGATCGTTCTCGTCCCGGTAGGAGTGCGCTCCTGCCTCACCGAGCCCAGGGCGTCGGTCGACTGAAGAACCACCCAATCGGTATTGCCCACGTACACCCGCGTCGAGTCGTTCGGGTCGACGCCGATGCTGCGGTTGATCGTGACGTTGAGCTCCTTGACCGCGGGCGTCCAGTTGGCGCCTTCGTCGATCGAGCGCCAGACTCCAGAACGGCCCGACACCATCAGCCTGCTTCGATCCGACGGATCGATCGCGATCTGGCTGGCGACGTAGCTGAGGCGGCCGAGCATGCTCTGCGGGCTTCCGGCGGGCAGCCACCACAGTGACGAGCGGCCGGCAACGGTGAAGCCGATCGCACGCGGAGAATTCGTGAGGTTCGTCCAGGTGAGGCCCCCATCGCTCGACTTCTTCAGCGACTCGTACATCCCGTTCAGATCGGCGTCCTCGGCCTTGTAGCTGCCCGCATACAACACGTGGGTGCCCCCGGGCGCGACATAGCCGGCGAGGGAGAGCCATCGCTGGATGCCGAGCCGGGTGGACCATGCGACGTCACCGCCTGCCACCGGCCTCGCGTAGATGCCGGGCCTGCCCGCCGCGTACACCGTGTCGCCGAGGACCAGAAGGTCCTCGATCTCGTTCGGCGACTTCACCAGCCGCGTCGCCGCGGCGCTGCCCGCGGCGTCCGTGATCTTCCACACCGATCCGCCTGAGGTCTCGTAGGTCGAGGCGAACAGCGTGCCGGGATCGCCTGGATCGACGACCAGCGACCGTCCGTACCGGCCCGCCAGGCCGATGGTGCTCCAGCTGGTCCCGCCGTCGGTCGAACGCATGAGGCCGCCGGAGAAGGTGAGGGCGTAGATGCGGCGCGCGCCCTCGTCGAGAGCAATCAGGTTGCCCGTCGAGCGCGGATGCGTCGTCGGAAGTGGCGCGTCGTTGTTGCCTCCCCCGAATTGCGGCGCCGTCGAGAGCCTGGTCCAGGAAAGCCCCCCGTCCCTGGTGCGGTAGAAGCCTCCTGCCGAACCCTTTCGGCCGGTGCCGGCGTACGCGGTGCCGGGCATTCCCGCCGACCAGACGATGGATGCCACGTGCAGCTCGTGGACGTCGCCGGCGAACCGGTTCGCAGCGCGCCAGCCGGAGGCGCCGTAGCTCGAGGAGCGATGAAAACCGGAGACGTCGCCCCCGGCGAGGGCCACCCCACGTCCGGCCGGATCGAACGCCACCGCGTTCACGAAACCGCCGCCGTCGATGCCCGAAGGCACGGATCCCGTCAGGGCGCCGCCCTGGATCTGACTCTGTGCGACCAGCATCGAGAGCGCGGCCAGACGGCCGCGACACTTCGGCGCATCCTGGTTCCCCCTCGACGCGTTTCCAGCGGCAGAAGACGGGACGACGATACCGTCCCTCCGGCCAGGCCGCTATATCGGTACGGCGCTCATGAGCGAAGCAAGCCCCGCGATCAGCGCCCGGCGAGGAGCATCCGGTGGGCCACCTCGAGGCAGCTGTCCATCACAACCAGCATCCCGGCCCCCGCGGCGATGCCGGCCGCCTCCTCCGAGACGATCCCCGACTGGAGCCATAACGCCTTCGCGCCGATCGCAATTGCCGCCCGGGCGATCCCGGGCGCCTCGCCGGGAGGGCGAAACACGTCGACGACGTCGACCGGTTCGGTGACGTCGAGCAGCGACGGCCGGGCGGGTTCGCCCAGGATCTCGGACGCGTTCGGGTTCACCGGGATGATCCGGTACCCGCGGGCCTGCATGTAGCGCGGGATGCGATGCGCGGGCTTCGCTTCGTGACGGGAGGCGCCCACGACAGCGATCGTCCTCGCACGCTCGAGCCGCGCCCGGATCTCGTCGTCGAGCGGGCGAACGACGCCCACCTATTCGACCGGGCCGACCAGGAGGTCCCGGGCCTCGCCGGCCGCGAACAGCGAGCCGGCGATGAGGACGAGATCCTCGGGCGCCGCCGCCGAGAGGGACGCTTCGATGGCCTCCGGGAGCCGCGGGACGATCTCCGCCTTCACGCCTCCCGCGGGGCGCACCGCTGCGGCAAGCACCTCCGGATCCGCGGCCCGCGCCCCAGCGCCGGCGGTGACGATCAGACGGTCGGCGTACGGGACCAGCACAGCCATCATCCCGGCGATGTCCTTGTCGGCCGACACGGAGATCACCATCGTGGTTCGGCGGTGCCCGAACGTCTCCTTGATCGCGGGACCCAGCGCGGCGGCCCCGGCGGGGTTGTGCCCCCCGTCGAGAACGACGAGCGGTTCCCGCCCGACCACCTCGAGCCGACCGGGCATCCTTACCGAGGCAAGCCCGGCGCGGACGGCCTCCTCGTCGAGCTCCCGGCCGAGGAACTGCTCGGCGGCGGCGACGGCCACCGCGGCGTTGACGGTCTGATGCTTCCCGTGCAGGGGAACGAAGAGATCGGCGTACCTTCCCCGGCGCCCTTCCACACCAACGAGGCGTCCGGAGACCGCCTGCCGGTCCGACACGACGTGCACGTCTCGCCCCAGCACGGCGAGTGTGCCGCCGGCCGCGGTTACCCGCTCCTCGAGCAAAGCGGCGACCTCGGGCTCCTGCGCGTCGGAGACGACCGCGGCGCCGGGCTTGATGATTCCGGCCTTCTCCCGGGCGTTGTCGAGGGGCGTTGGCCCGAGGAAGAGAGCGTGGTCGACGGCGACGTGCGTGAGGATGGCGACGCTCGCATCGACGAGGTTGGTCGCGTCCCAGACGCCTCCCATCCCGGTCTCGATGACACCGACGTCGACGGTCTTCGCGGCCATCCATTCGAAGGCCAGGGTCGTGGCGAGCTCGAAGTAGGTGACGTCCTCGTCGCGTTCCGACTCCACCAGCTCGACGAAGGGCACGAGGTAGTCGAGCGTCGAGGCCATCTCCTCGGGGGCGATGAGACCGGATACCACGCCTCGCTCCTCGCGGGCCTCGCCCGGGCCGGCCAGAACCCACCGCTCGCGGATCGACTGCAGGTGGGGTGAGGTGTAGATGCCAGCCGTGATGCCGTGGGCGGCCAGGATGGCTCCGACCATCTGGGCGGTCGAGGACTTACCGTTCGTCCCGGCGACATGGACTGAGGGGTAGCTGCGCTCGGGGTGATCAAGCAGTTCGGCCAGCGCCCGCATCCTGCCGAGGTCTGGCCGGATCGCCTGCCCGCGGCCGGCGATCAGCTTGGCCGCGTCGGAGTACGTCAGGGTCACGCAGGCGAGCCCGGCTCGGCGAGGCGGACGTGCACCGCGAACTGATCGGCCACGACCGTTCGGAGCTCCGCGATGCTTCCCGCAGTCCGGACGTCACCCTCGGCCCCCGACAGCGCCGCGAGCCGCTCGGGGGTGTCCCGGACCTCGGCCTCGGCCACCTCGGTTCGCAGCGAGAGGCGCGCTGCCGTCTTGGCCTTGCGCACCTCGGAGAGCACGGCTGCTGCGGCCTCCAGCACCAGCGGGGCGGCGTCGCCGGCGGCCTCCCGAAGCTCGCCGGGCGCCGGCCAGGCGGTCTGATGAATCGACCCGTCCTGCCACCACGACCAGACCTCCTCCGTCACGTACGGCAGAAAGGGAGCGAAGAGTCGGAGGAGCGTTAAGAGTGCCAGCCTGAGCGCCCGGTGCGCCGACGCCGCCGCCTCCTCGCCCTGCGAGCCGTAGGCCCGGCTCTTGACGAGCTCGAGGTAGTCATCGCAAAACCCCCAGAAGAACGACTCGGTGAGGTCGAGGGCGCGGGCGTAGTCGTAGTCCTCGAACGAGGTGGTCGCCTCCATGACGAGGCCCGCCAGCCGTGCGAGCATCGCCCCGTCCAGCGGTGCGGTGACGGGCTCCGCCGCGTCGGCGAGCTCCGACCCCTCGAGCCTCGACAGCACGAACCGTGAAGCGTTGAGGATCTTGATGGCCAGGCGACGCCCCACCCGCATCTGCCCGGTGTCGAACGCCGTGTCGACTCCGGGGCGGCCGCTCGCCGCCCAGTAGCGGACGGCGTCCGAGCCGTACTCCTCGAGCAGGCCGATGGGCGTGACGACGTTCCCCTTCGACTTCGACATCTTCTTCCGGTCGGGATCGAGCACCCATCCCGAGATCGCGGCATCGTTCCACGGCAGGCCGTCGTGCTCGAGGTGCGAACGCACGACGGTCGAGAACAGCCAGGTGCGGATGATCTCGTGGGCCTGGGGTCGCAGATCCATCGGGAAGACCCGCTGAAACAGATCGGGGTCCTCCTCCCAACCTCCTGCGATCTGCGGGGTGAGCGAGGACGTCGCCCATGTGTCCATCACGTCGGAGTCGGCGACGAACCCACCCGGAGCGTCTCGCTGGTCGGGGGAGTAGCCGTCGGGAACGTCGGTCGAGGGGTCGACCGGCAAGCGCGACTCGTCGGGGAGCAGCGGCCGCTCGTGCTGCGGCCTCCGCTGCTCGTCCAGCGGATACCACACGGGGAACGGCACGCCGAAGAAGCGCTGCCGGCTGATGCACCAGTCGCTGTTGAGGCCCTGCACCCACGACTCGTAGCGTGCGGCCATGTAGGCCGGGTGCCAGCGCAGCTCCTTCCCGCGCGCCAGCAGCTCCTCCCGATGGTCCAGCGTGCGGATGAACCACTGGCGGGAGGCGATGATCTCGAGCGGCCGGTCTCCCTTCTCGAAGAACTTGACGGGGTGCGTGATGGGTCGGGGATCGGCGGCGAGGGCCCCCTCGGCGGCGAGCAGCTCGGTGACGCGCTGCCGTGCCTTCTGCACGCTCATACCGGCAAGCTCTCGGTAGAAGCCATGCGCGCGCTCGGGCTCGGCTGTCTCCCACCCCGGTTGCCCCCACTCGATGGGACGCAGGGTGCCGTCCGCCCGCACGATCGTGCGGGTCGGAAGCGACAGCTCGCGCCACCAGGTGACGTCGGTCACGTCGCCGAAGGTGCAGATCATCGCGATCCCCGTTCCCTTTTCGGGATCGGCCAGCTCGTGGGCCACCACCGGGACCCGGACCTCGAACAATGGCGTGCTCACCTCCGTGCCGAAGAGGGGGCGGTAGCGGTCGTCGTCCGGATGCGCTACCAGAGCCACGCAAGCGGGGATCAACTCCGGACGGGTTGTGTCGATCTCGACCGCTCCGTCGGCCGCGCGGTGGAAGCGGACGCGGTAGGAGCTCCCCGGCGTCTGCCGGTCCTCGATCTCCGCCTGCGCGACCGCGGTCCGAAAGCCTGTGTCCCAGAGAGTCGGTGCCTCGACCTGGTAGGCGAGGCGGCCTGCGAGCAGCCGCAGGAACGCGCGCTGCGAGACCCGCCGCGCCCGCTCGTCGATCGTGGCGTAGGTCATCGACCAGTCGACCGACAGGCCGAGATGGCGCCAGAGGTCCTCGAAGGCCTTCTCGTCCTCGACCGTCAGCCGGTCGCACAGCTCGACGAAGTTCGGGCGTGAGATCGCCACGGGCGGTCCGGCACCGGACGAGGACGGCTCGAAGTTCGGGTCGTAGGGTAGCGAGGGGTCGCACCGAACGCCGTAGAAGTTCTGGACGCGCCGCTCGGTGGGAAGGCCGTTGTCGTCCCACCCCATGGGGTAGAAGACCTCCCTGCCGCGCATCCGCTGGAAGCGCGCCACGGTGTCGGTGTGGGTGTAGGAGAACACGTGCCCGACGTGGAGCGAGCCGCTCACAGTCGGGGGCGGGGTATCGATGGCAAAGATCTGCTCGCGAGTCTTCGAGCGGTCGAAGCGATAGGTGCCGTCGGACTCCCATCGTTCGATCCATTTGCGCTCGAGCCCGTCGAGCGACGGCTTGTCGGGGAGCTGGAGGGTCATCGGCACATTATCGGGCCTCTCCGCCGGCGGCGATCCCGTCCTGGATCTGGAATCGTGCCCGTGACCGCGGAGCGCGGCGACCCCACTCGCCCGCTACAGGCGGGGGACCACCTTCGCCGCCAGAGACATCGCCGCCACCCTCTCGCGGGAGGCATCGGCCCCCTTCACGAACACCGTCAGGAGCAGCCGTGCCTGCGCACGGCTGGTGACGCACACGACCAGTTGGCCGATCACGTCGCCGGCGGTCACCCCGCGCGTGGTCCGGTCAGCCTTCAGGGGGCGCTGTCTGCGAGGTCGGGAACAGACTCGACGCCCGCCACGCGCTCCGCGCTGGGGAGCGTCGCCTCCAGCCCTTGCTTCGACAGGTCGCACACCGGCTGGATGCTCGCCCGAGCGACCTGGGTTTTCGACAGGCTCAGGCTCGCGGCGCTCGGCTCGGCCGACTCCCATTCGCAGTCCGTTGCCCTGGTCGCACCACCTGCGCCGAGGGCCTGCCCCTCCTCCATGCCGACGCCGAGCGCGCGGCTCACGTCGGACCGGAGAGCTCAGGCGCTGCGCTCGCCGCGCTCCGCCCGTTTCTGCCGTTCCGTGGCCGTCCGCGGGACGAGCGTGGGATTGACCTTCTGCATCACGGTGGCGGCATCGATCACGCACCTGCCGATGTCCTTGCGGGAGGGGAGGTCGTACATCACATCGAGGAGGACCTCCTCCATGATGGCCCGTAAGCCTCGGGCACCGGTACCCCGCAGCATGGCCTGATCGGCGATCGAGCGCAGGGCGTCGTCGGTGAAGACCAACTCGACGCCGTCGTAGTCGACCACCTTCTTGAACTGCTTCACCAGGGCGTTCTTCGGCTGGGTGAGGATCTCGATCAGCGCGCTGCGATCGAGGTTGTGGACGTACGAGATCACCGGCAGGCGCCCGACGAACTCGGGGATCAGGCCGAACTTCAGCAGGTCCTCGGGAAGCACCTGGGCGAGGATGTGGCCCAGGTTTTTCTCCTCCCGCTTGCGGACGTCGCCACCGAAGCCGATCCCCCGCCGCCCGATCCTCGCCTCGATGATCCGCTCGAGCCCGGCGAAGGCGCCTCCGCAGATGAAGAGGATGTTCGCGGTGTCGATCTGAATGAACTCCTGGTGGGGGTGCTTGCGGCCACCTTGCGGCGGCACGCTGGCTGTCGTCCCCTCCAGGATCTTGAGGAGCGCCTGCTGGACGCCCTCGCCCGAGACGTCGCGGGTGATCGAGGGGTTCTCGGACTTGCGGGCGATCTTGTCGACCTCGTCGATGTAGATGATCCCGGTCTCGGCTTTCTTGACGTCGTAGTCCGCCGCCTGGATCAGCTTGAGGAGGATGTTCTCGACGTCCTCCCCCACGTAGCCGGCCTCGGTGAGCGCGGTGGCGTCGGCAATGGCAAAGGGGACGTTGAGCATCTTGGCAAGGGTCTGTGCCAGCAGGGTCTTGCCGCACCCGGTCGGCCCCAGCAGGAGGATGTTCGACTTCTGAAGCTCGACCTCACCGTCGCGGCGTGCGTAGACCTGAATGCGCTTGTAGTGGTTGTACACCGCGACGGAAAGGATCTTCTTGGCCTGCTCCTGCCCGACGACGTAGTCCTGGAGGAACTGGTAGATCTCCCGGGGCTTCGGCAACTCCTCGAGCTTGAGCTCGGAGGTCTCGGTGAGCTCCTCCTCGATGATCTCGTTGCAGAGATCGATGCACTCGTCGCAGATGTAGACGCCGGGACCCGCGATCAGCTTCTTCACCTGCTTCTGCGACTTGCCGCAGAAGCTGCACTTGAGGAGGTCCCCTCCGTCGCCGAACTTCGGCATCCCCGTTGCCCCGCTCTCGCGCTAGCTGCTCGCCACTGCTTCCTGAAGCTGATCCTCGAGCACCCGGGACTGCTCGCGGGCCACGATGATGTCGTCGATGATACCGTACTCCTTCGCCTGCTCCGCGTTCATGATGAAGTCGCGATCTGTGTCGTGCGACACCTTTTCGAGCGTCTGCCCCGAGTGGCGAGCGAGGATCTCATCGAGCAGGGCACGCATCCGGAGGATCTCCTTCGCGTGGATATCGATGTCCACCGCCTGGCCTCCGAGCCCGCCAACCTCCGGCTGGTGAATGAGCACGCGTGAGTTCGGAAGCGCGAATCGCTTGCCTTTTGCGCCTGCCCCGAGCAGCACCGCAGCGGCGGAGGCGGCCTGGCCGATCACCAGCGTGGCGACGTCGGGCTTGATGAACTGCATGGTGTCGTAGATCGCCAGAAGGGCGGTGATGCTGCCGCCCGGCGAGTTGATGTACATCCAGATGTCCCGGTCGGGATCCTCGGATTCGCAGTAGATGAGCTGCGCGGTGATCAGGTTGGCGACGTTGTCGTCGATCGGCGTGCCGAGGAAGATGATGCGGTCCTTGAGCAGCCGGGAGTAGATATCGAAGGAGCGCTCGCCGCGGTTCGTGTGCTCGATGACGATGGGTACGAGGTAGTTCTGCATACGCCTCCTCCAGCGGTTCCAGCGGGCTCGGGTGTGGGCCCCCGGTGGCGCCCCCCGGTAGGAAGGCTACTCGCCGCCCACGATCCTGGCGTGCTCGACGAGGTGATCCAGGGCCTTTCTACGAAGGATATCATCGGCCAAAGACCCGACCCTGCCGGATTCCTCCAGCTCCTCCAGCACTTCGTTCGAGGGACGGCCCGCTCGCTTGGCCATCCGCTCGACCTCCGTCTCGATCTCCTCGCGGCTCACCTCGAGCCCCTCCGCCTCCGCGATCGCGGTCAGAACGAGATCGGCGGACAGCGTCTTGAGCGCGATGGCCCTGTGCGTCTCGACCAGCTCCTCGCGCCCCGTCTCGGTGGCCGCGAAGTACTGGTCGAGGGTGAGGCCGTGCCGGCGCAGATCGGAGCGCAGCCGGGCGAGCTGGGCCTCGGTTGCCCGGGCGAGCATCGACTCCGGAACGGGAACCTCGACGCGCTCGAGCAGGGCGTCGAGCACCCGGTTGCGGACGTCGATCTGAGCCTGCACCTTCTTGAACGCCTCGACCCTTCTGCGGAGCTCGTCCCTGAGCTCGTTGAGGGTGTCGAACTCCGATGCGGTCGCGGCGAAGGAATCGTCGAGCGCGGGCAGGCGCTTGGCGTGGACCTCCTTCACGATCACCGAGTAGGTGACTTCTTGGTCGGCGAGCTCGGGGCCGAAGCGGTCGGGCAATTTGACGTTCACCTTCAGGATGTCGCCGGTCCGCTTGCCCTCGAGCTCGCCGTCGAGCTCCTCACCGTAGCCACCGGACCCCACCTCGTAGAGCAGGTCCTTCGCGCTCGCCGCGTCGATCTGCTCGCTGTGCCGGTAGGCGTTGAGGTCGATCAGCACGTGATCGCCCGTCGTCGCGTTCCGTGCCACCGGCTCCAGCGTGGCGAAGCGGTCGCGCAGCCGGTCGAGCTCCGTCGAGATCTCGTCGTCGGTCGCCTCGGTGTCCGAGCCCTCGACCTCGATGCCATGATAGTCGGGCAGCTCGATCTCGGGTCGGACCTCGACCGTGGCGGTGAACGTCAGGGGCTCCCCGTCCTCGAACTTGGTCACCTCGATGTCGGGGACGTCGACCGGCCGGAGCTGCTCGGCGCGGGCGGCCTCGTCGTACAGGTCGGGCAGCGCCTCGCGCAGCATCTCCTGGCGGATCGTGTCCTTGCCCATCCGGGTCTCGAGCACGCGCCCCGGGACCTTGCCCCGTCGGAAGCCGGGCACCTTGACCTCGTCCGCCAGCCGCCGGAGCGTCCGGTCGTAGTGCGCCTTCAGCTCCCCCGGCTCGACCTCGACGAGCAGGCGCAGCTTCGTCGGGCCGTCGCGCTCGATCGTCGTCCGCATGTGGCGAATCGTAGCGCACGCATCGGGCCCCCTCCGCCCGGCATCAGCGCGCGACTGACTGCGGTTTGGGGGGGAGTCGGGGGAGCTCACCCCGACTGTCGCGGATGCCGATCGCATTCACGGCTCCTCCCGCGGCGACCAGGCCGGCCGCAAGCCCCATCGCGAGATGGAACATCCGCGTGGACGCCTCGAGGGCGGCGCGCGCGGTCGCGGGTGACGCCCCGGCGGGGGGCGCGTTGAGGGGAGCCAGCTGCCGGCGAACCACGCTCGAGGAGACGTCGACGCCGGGGACGGCGCGCCCGAGGTCGGCGTAGAACCCGGCAGTGATCGCCACGAAGATCAGTGCGCCGGCCAGCTGCGGTCCGACCCGGGAGATGGCGTTGTTGAGCGCCGAGGCGCATCCGGCGTGCTCCGGCGGCACCGACGCCATCAGTGCGGTGGTGAGCGGCGCGACCATCGCCATCAGCCCCAGGCCGAAGACGGCAAACCCCGGGAGGAGATGAACCACATAGTCAAGCGGGGGGGCCCAGCTGGCCGGGTCGGCCGGCCGCAGCACCCACGGCTCACTCGTCGAGGGAACGCGAACGAACAATAGAAGGCCGAGCGCCATTACCGCCGGGCCGATCGTCACCAACACCCTCGGCCCACGGCGCGCCGCCAGCCGTCCCACCCGCGAGGAGAACAGGACCAGAAAGGTGAGCGCGGGCACCGGGGCAAGCCCTGCTGCCGACGCGGTGTAGCCGAGGGCACCCTGGGTGAAGAGCACCGGATAGTAGAAGAGCAGGTAGACGCCGGCATAGATGAGGAGCGTCGACAGGTTGGTCACGGTGAAGTTCCGGGAGCGGAACAGGACGAAGGGGACGAGGGGGTGGCGGGCCCGCCGGAGCAGGAAGGGGGCGCCGGCGGCAGCGCCAGCACCCGCGCCCAGCGCACCGTAGGCGAGCGGATCGCGCCACTCCTGCTCCTGCCCACGGATCGCCCCGAGCGTGAGGCCCCCGACCGCAAGGGTTACGGCGGCCGCGCCCATCCAGTCGAATCCAGCCCCGATCTGCTCGCCGCGGGACTCCGGCATGTGACGGAGGGTTGCGTAGAGGGCCACCGCGAGGATGGGCACGTTGATCAGGAAAGCAACCCGCCACGAGAAAGAGTCGACCAGCGCACCCCCCAGGAACGGGCCGAGGATCGTCGTGGCCGCCGACGCCCCGGCCCAGATCCCAAATGCCCGCCCACGGTCCTCGCCGTCGAAGGACGAGGTGATGATCGAGATCGATCCCGGCACAAGGATCGCCGCGGTGGCCCCCTGCAGGACCCGGAGCAGCACGAGCAGCTCCATGGTCGGGGCAAGCCCCGCGGCGAGCGACGTGACCCCGAACCCCGAGAGGCCGATGGCGAACATCCGGCGCCGGCCGTGACGGTCGCTCAGCACCCCGCCGAGGATCAGAAGCCCCGAAAGCGCGAGCAGGTAGCCCGTATAGACGTACGACTGGGCCTCGAGCACGCCGAAGAAATGCGTCGGCAGCTGCTTGCCGATCTGGGGCAGGGCGACGTTGACGAGCGTGGAGTCGAGGAACACCACGGCCGAGCCCAGCACGACCGCAACCATCGTCCAGCGCTGGCGCCCGGTATCCACGCCACCTCGATCTTCGGCCCACTCCGGCGATGTGTCCAGGGCACCGCAGATCGGTGCGCCGAGGCGCTTCAGCCGGTGCCGGAAGGGAGCGATGCGGCCGCCGGCGCCAGCGCGGCGGGTCGCAGGCCGTCGGGTCACGATGGCAAGGTTTCCGGACGTCGAAGCCGGCGACGGAGTCGAGCCATGCCTCGAGCGCCCTGCCCTCCAGGTTCTCCGCCACGACGAGCACTTCGCCCATCCGGCTCAGCACGGCGCCGTTGGCCTCGAGGATCGCCTTCGCCCTCGCCTCGGCGTGTGCAAGGATCCCCTGATCCGAGCCCGAGATCGACGGACGCCTCCCCGGCGAGCGCCCTCGCCAGGCGAGTCTTCCCAGCCCCCGGGGGAGCCGTCGAGCAGAACCCCCCTCGGCACGAGGGCGCCCATCGCCGCGAATCGTCCCGGATCGGCGAGGTAGTCACGGATCTCGGCGAGCTCCTCGATCGCCTCGTCGGCGCCGGCAAGGTCGCCGAACGTGATGGCAGCCATGCCGCCGTCGCCCCGCCTGGCGCCCGCTTGTCCGAAGGTTCCCGAGGTCGGCGCCACGACCGAGCAGGAAGATCAGAGCGAGGCCGTCGAGCACGATCAGCGCCGGAAGGATCGCGCTCGCAGGCGCGATGGCTCGCTTCAACCCCTGCCGACCGATCTTGGTGGGAACTCCGCCTGGTCGAGAGCCCCGGTGAGCCTCGCGTAGACTCATGGCCGCCCGAGAAGTCGAGCCAGTGCTCCCCCCAGGTCGTAGTTGCCGACGATGCGCTCGTCCACGGCCAGATGGTGGCGAGGTGGACCTGCTTCTTCGCCACCAGGGCGAGGTACTCGTCCAGCCGGAGCTCCCGTCCCGCGAAGGAGGGGCGCCCCAGTAGCCGACGACGAGGAGGCACAGGCCCAGCAGCACCGCGAGTGCGACCGCGCACCAGCAGCGACGCCCTGCGGCGCAGCCCGCCGGACGGGTTTTTCGGATCCCCTCGCATGCCACACACCTCCCTTTGTGCCCGATCCGATATGGGGGGCACTCCGCACCCCACCAGCCGGACATCGCCCGACCTGGCCGTCCTGCTGGCCCAACGATGCGGGGGAAATCCTTCCCGGCGGGGTGATCAGCACGAGGTCCGGGCGGTACGCCCTTCGGGGAACGGTTCTGCTAGCGTTCGGTCACAGCCCATCCGACGCTCGGTGGGCCCCATCGACGAGGTAGAGCGGTGCGGTCGAGGGCTGGTCCGATCAGAGTGGTGATCGCCGAAGACCAGTACCTTCTGCGTGAGGGGACGAGGCGCCTCCTCGAGGAGAACGGGGTCGAGGTGGTCGGGGTCGCCGGCGACTACGACTCGGTGCTCGAGCAGGCCCGCACCCACCAGCCCGACGTCGTGCTGATGGACATCAAGATGCCCCCGACGCACTCGATCGAGGGCATCCGTGCGGCCCACGTGATCAAGCAGGAGCGCCCCGAGACCGGCGTCGTCGTGTTGTCGCAGCACGACGACGAGAGCTACGTGTGGGCGCTGCTCGAGAAGGGGGTCGCCGGGTACGGATACCTCCACAAGGTGCGCGTCGGCGATGTCGACCAGGTTTTGCGGGCGATCCGGGAGGTGGCCGCGGGGGGATCGGTGCTCGACCCGCGTATCGTCGAGACCCTGCTGGCCCGGCGATCCCGCAAGCCGGGCTCGCCCCTCTCCCGCCTGACGCCGGCCGAGCTCGACGTGCTCCGGCTGATGGCGGAGGGGAAGAACAACGTGTCGATTGCCGACTCCCTCTCGGTGGCCCTCGGCACGGTGGAGAAGCGGGCCGCGGCGATCTTCGCCAAGCTCGGCCTGTCGGAGGAGAACGACCTGAACCGGCGCGTGGCCGCGGTCTTGATCTATCTCAAGGAATACGACAGCTAGTGTAGTGAATCACTATTGACCAGACACTTGGGCTAGCGCCGCCCGCCCTCGCTTGACCTTCTCCAGAATGGACTCTGCCGTGGCTGTCCACACGAAAGGCTTGGGGTCGTCGTTGTGGACCC
>JBOGWP010000203.1:0-39099 GCA_050693875.1 Actinomycetota bacterium | reverse complement strand
GCTGCCGAATCGCCTCGGGAACGGCCTCCGCCCATCACGCCAGGCGCCCGGCAAGTCCCCGCCTTTCCGCTGAAGCGCCGAGTTCTCCTTGCGAGGAGATCTCCCGGAGGGAACGACATCCATCCCCCCTTCACCTCTATGAACGGCTCTGTCGCGTGGGCGTGCCCTCTCGCATGCGGTGGTCTCCGACCGCGACCGCTCGGGACGCCCAAGCGGAGCAGGGGGAGCCGTCTGCATGGCTGCACGACCGGTTGGAGCAAAGGCCCGGCGACGGGCTTGGCTACGAGACGGTGGAGGAGAGTTCGCCAGGGAGAAGCGCGCCGAAGATGAAGAGGGCCAGGCGGTTCGTCAACCACCACTACTGCGGGAGCCGGTTCGTATTGGTCCAGTACCTTGGTCCAGCCCCACGATCGCAATCTCCTCCCCTGGCACTGGGATTGATGAGGGAGTCTCAACGGGACCCCTACATCACGCGGGCGAACGCGCCGGCAGGGCGTCGGTCATTGGATCCTGACCAGGTCGTCGTGCGTACCCCCGTCCGGAGGCCGATGAGCCCCCAGCGGCGGGAGGAGGCCGTCTCGGCCCTGTCCCGCCTGCTTCTCTCGCACCTCGCGAGGAGGGCAAGCACGGAGGTCGTGTCATGGTCGCGCGATAAGGTCATCCCAGACGCCACCGGAGAGGATGACGAGGGTTGAAGGTCGCCACCTACTGTCGCATCTCGACCGACGAGGAACGCCAGCCGTACTCGTTGGACGCGCAAGCCGAGCGCCTGAGCGCCTACATCTTCAGCCAGAACGGCTGGCGGATGGTCCGCACCTACACGGATCAGACCAGCGGCAAGACGCTGGACCGCCCCGGTCTTGAACAGGCCCTCCGGGAGGCGAAAGCACGCACATACGATCTCCTGCTGGTCTTCAAGGTCGACCGGTTGGCCAGATCGATGAGCGGCCTCACGCACATCTTGGAGGAGCTCAACCGAGCCGGGGTGGCCTTCCGCTCGGCTTCAGAGCCCTTCGACACCGCCACCGCCGCCGGCCGGATGATGGCGCATATGCTGGGTGTATTCGCCGAGTTCGAGCGGGAGATGATCGTCGAGCGCACCAAGATGGGACTGGCCAAGAAGGCCGCCAGGGGGGAGTGGACTGGGGGCATCCCCCCGTTCGGGTACCGCTATGACGCCGAGCGCCGTCTCCTCGTCCCCGCAGACGACGAGGCAGCCGTGGTGAGAACGATCTTCGAGCGCTACGCGGAGCGTGGGGAAGGCTCGATGACCATCGCAAAGTGGCTAAACGAGCGGTCCGAACGCACTCGCCGGGCATTGTGCTGGACGCCCGGCAGGGTGATCTCGCTCCTCAAGAACCCCACCTACCTCGGCCTACTGCCCTTTGGCGGCCAGCTCCACGAGGCCGGCCATGAGCCCCTCGTCACTCGCGAGCTCTTCGAGCGGGCGGCAGCGTTGCTCAAGAAGCGGGGTGCGACCCACAGCCTCCGGCGCAGCAACCCCACCGACTACCTTCTAACAAGCTTCCTTCGCTGCTCCCGGTGCGGGCACGGCTTCATCGGCACGGTCGCCCACGGCCGGAGCACCACGTACCGCTACTACACCTGTTACTCCCGCCACCGTCACGGCACCAGCATCTGTGACCAGGACCGCCTACCGGCGGACCGACTGGAAGAGATCGTGATCAAGGCACTTCTCGCGGAACTCGATGACGGCCGGATCTTCGAGGAGGCCGCCGAGCGTGCGTTGCGGGATTGGGAGGTGGCCAACTCCGGACGCACCGAGGATATTGGGCGGCTGGAGAAGAAGATCAACGAGCGGCGCAAGGCCCTCGATCGTCTGCTGCGGGCCTTCGAGTCCGGGCAGCTATCCGAGTCCATCTGCGGGTACCGGGCCAAAGAGGTCGAGAAGGAACTGACGGTCCTTGAGGCCGACAAGGCCACCCTGGAGGCAGCGGCGGAGAGGCCGGGCTTCGAGTCGGTCCTCAAGGATCTCGGGGCCGAGCTCGAGAGAGCGCTAGAGCAGGGCACCCCGCAGGAGGTGAAGCAGCTTATCGCCGCGGTGGTCGACTCGATAGTGGTGGAGTCGCGAAGCTTCGTCCAGCCGTACTACTTCTTGTCCACGGTTCGACTTGTGTGCAATCCGCGGAGGCGGACGGGAATCGAACCCGCCAGCGAGCTCTCGCCCGCACACTGGTGTTGAAGACCAGGAGGGCCACCAGGCCCCATTCGCCTCCGTTGGCGAGGATATCAATAGGGGCCTCTGAGCAGGACATTTGTGCTGCGGACCCTCTCCCGTCTCCTCCCAGAAGTCGACCTGAAGCCTGAAAAGTCGAGGCGACGCGGGGCCTCGGCGAGGCGATCGTCTCGGGCGTGGTCGCCCCCGACCGGTTCGTCCTCGGCTCGGACGGCGCAATCCTCGAGTCGGCCGTGGCCGACCAGGACGTGCAGGTCGTGGCAGTCGAGGAGGCACCGCCGAAAGGCCGGTCGATCGGGCGCTGCGAGGCGGCCCTGCATTTGACGAGAGCGCGCTCGCCGCGGTCGCCCGCCGTGCCCGGCGATGCGCGGGGCTCTTCGGGAGCGACCAGGACGTCGAGTGGGCGATCGTAGGGATGAGCTGTGGCTACTCCAGAGCCATCCCGTCACGACCTGATTCCCGCGCCCCCGCCCCGAGCCCGCACCGCATCAACCGCCCCCCGACGCGAACCAGGCCCCCGTCTCCGGGGGCCTGGTCGGAAGCTCTGGGTTCAGTCCCGGCCGTGCGACTTGCCGCCGCCCTTCCCGCTGTTCGAACCGCTGCGGGAGGTGTCGGACTTGCCGTGTCCGGCCCCGGACGGGTCCTCAACGGCCCGGCCTTCATCGCCATCGGCGTGGTCGCCCGTCGCTTCGGCGTTCTGGTTGTCGCCGTCCTCGGCCTTCACCTCGTCCTTGCTCCTGCCCTTGCCGTGGGCCTCGGACTCGGTGGAGTCGGACGCACGCTCGGCCTCGAGCTTGGCTTCGGCGCAGACCTTGACCGCGAGATCGGCGGTGGAATCTCCATCGTCGCCGGCCACCTGCCGCATGAGCTCGCCCTTGCCGTGCATGCCCTTCAGGCAGTGGGCGAGGAACGACACATACTTGCCGTGGTTCTCCGGGTGTTCGTAGTCGACGAGGTCCGTGGCGACGCCGGCGACGAGCTCGTCGCAGGCGCCCTGCTCCTCGGTCGTCGGGGTCGTGCCTTCAGGAGCGCAGGCGACGCCGAAGCTCTCGGCCGTCGCGGCCGCGGCGAGGTCCTCGGGCGGGTCGACGAAATTGAAATGGGAGGCCATCGCCGGGGCAGCCAGCGCCACGATGACCGAGCCCGCGAGCGCAGGCCGGGCCCCCTTGGACGACAACGCCTTTTTCCAATCGTTCACGCGCTTCTCCTTCCGTCAGGAAACGGTGACGTGATCACTGATCCAAGCGAGCCAGACGGCGCGGTGGTTGCTTCCCCAAAATGGCCTAGCCCTGCGTAGCCCGCTCCGGTCATGGATGGACGGAATCTTCGCGAACTGGACGAGGCCGGCCCGACCGGGTACAACACGCGAGCGCACTTCCCCAATCGGTCGGCCGTGCCCCCGCGGGCAGGCCAGGCAGGGGGAGAAGTGATGACGAGCCAGCCCTCGCCGAGCGTCGTGGTCGCCTCCCGCGACCTTGGCTTGCTCGACGAGCTGATCCGTCATCTCGAGGAGTTTCCGCACTGGCGTCTGGTGGCGTCGGCCCGCTCGCCCGCCGACGTCGCCAGGGCGATTGCCCAGCACAGCCCGGACGCGGTCGTGCTCGCCGTCGACCTCGCGGGTGAGCTCTCGTCCGACGGCCCGGAGTGGCAGGCCGCTCATCTCGTCGTCGTCGGGCGTGAGGAACGGCTCGACAGCCTCCGGGTCGCGCTCGCGCTCGGTGCGCGGGGCTTCGTCCGCTGGCCGGAGGAGCGACAGGCCCTCCGCGAGCTCGTCGAGGACGGCCTCCCCGGGCCTCCCCCACGTCCCTCTCCGCGCGGAAGACTCACGGCGCTGTGGGGGCCGAAGGGAGGCTCCGGGACGAGCGTCCTCTGCGCTCACCTCTCGGCCGCCCTTGCCCGGCTCGGCGCCCGCTGCCTGCTGCTCGACCTCGATCTCGACCACGGCGACCTCGCCGCGATCCTGGGGGCCGAGCGGGAGCCGAAGTCGCTGGCCGACGTGCTCCGCGTCATCGACGAGATCACCCCGGCCGCCCTCGAAACCGTCGCGTGGCGCCACCCCGACGGATTCGCGCTGGTTCCATCCCCGGCGACGCTGGGCGAGGCCGACCTCACCAAGGTTCCCGACATCATGCGCGCCGTGGCCGCGGCCCGGGACGCCGCCGACCACATCGTTGCCGACGTTCCGTCGGGAGCCTCCGAGCTCGCCTTCGCGCTCGCCGAGGAGGCCACCAGCCTCATCGTCGTCGTCACGCCGGACCTGCTCTCGCTCCGTCGCGCCAAGCAGGCCGTCGACAGCCTCCACGCCGGCGGCATCGAGACCCGGCGCATCGAGCTTGCCGTCAATCGCGCATCGCCGGGGGACATCACGGATCGGGACATCGCCGCGGTGATCGGCCGGCCGGTGGCGGCGTCGATCCGAGCTGACCTGGGTCTTTTGAAGGCCCCCGACCGCGGGCAGCTCGCCGAGTCGGGGCGCCGCCTCCTGGAGCCGTTGGCCCACCGCCTTGTGGGCTCTGGGACCCGGCCGGCGCCGCAGCGCCGCCCCCCTCGCGTGGCCGTGCCCGCCCGCGACGGCCGAAGGCAGCGGCGGCTGCGACAGCCGTGAGCAGGCTGGCAGAGCCCGTCGACCTCAAGGATCGGGTGCGGCGTCGCCTCCTCGAGGAGCGGGACGCGGCGATCTTCGGTGGAAGCTCGGCAGACAAGCGGCTGCGCCTGCGCGATGCCGTGCGAAGGGTGCTCGACGAAGAACGGATCCTGATTCCCGGCACCCGGCTCGCGGCCCTCGTGCGCGAGATCGCCGACGAGGTTGCCGGCCTCGGCCCCATCGAGACGCTGCTGCGCGACCCGACGATCACCGAGGTGATGATCAACGGGCCCGACGAGATCTACGTCGAGCGCCGTGGCCGGATCGAGCCTGCCGAGCTGACGCTCGAGTCGGAAGAGCAGATCCTCCATCTGGTCGAGCGGGTGGTGGGACCGCTCGGGCTCCGCGTCGACGAGTCGCAGCCGTACGTCGAGGCGAGGCTTGCCGACGGAAGCCGCCTCCACGCAATCATCCCCCCGCTCTCGCTCCGGGGGCCCGTCGTGACGATCCGAAAGTTCTCGGTGCTCCCGTTCACGCTCGAGGAGCTCGCGGCGAGCGGGACGCTGACCGAGCCGATGGCACGCTTTCTCGACGCGGCCGTCCGGGCGAGGCTCAACATCGTCGTCTCGGGGGGCACCGGGAGCGGGAAGACGACGCTGCTCAACGTCCTGTCGGCGTCGATTCCAGCCGGGGAGCGACTGATCACCATCGAGGACGCCGCCGAGCTGCGACTGGCCCAGCGGCACGTGATCTCCCTCGAGGCCCGGCCAGCCAACATCGAGGGTGCGGGCGAGGTCACCGTTCGCGACCTGCTCCGAAACGCCCTGCGCATGCGGCCCGACAGGATCGTCATCGGCGAGGTGCGCGGCGGGGAGGCGCTCGATATGCTCCAAGCCCTCAACACCGGCCACCAGGGTTCGCTCTCCACCTGCCATGCCAACTCTCCCCAGGACCTCCTGGTCCGCCTTGAAACGATGGCGATGATGGCCGAGCTCGGCCTTCCGAACGGACCGATCCGCCAGCAGATCGCTGCCGCCCTCGACCTCGTCGTGCACACCGCCCGGTTCGCCGACGGCTCGCGCCGGGTCGTCTCGATCGCCGAGGTGCGAGGGCTGCGAGGGGACGGCCTCGATCTTCACGAGGTGTTCGGCTTCGAGCGGTCGGGGACGGACTCGTCCGGGGCCGTGCAGGGCTCCTTCGTACGCCGGAGGGCCCCTGCCTGCCTCGATCGGATCTGCGCCGCCGGGGCCGGGGAGGGGCTGGTTCCGTGGCCGACCTCCTGATCGCCGCCGCGGCAGCACTGGCCGCATTCGGCACGGTCGAAGTTGTGCACCGAGTGAGGCAACGCTCCGGGTCGCGGGGCATCATGGCCCGCCTCGCTTCCCCTTCGAGCGCGACGGCCGCCCCTCGCCCCGGGCGCCGAGCGCTCCTGGCGGGCATCGCCCGCCGCATCGCCGGCACCGCGCCCGGAGCTCGCCTCGCTCGGCTTGCGGCGTCCGCCCATCCCGGCCGCCCCTTTCCGGACGTCCTTGGACTTTGGCTCTGCGGGCTGCTCGGTGGGGCGATCGCCGGCCACGTCCTGGTCGGTGGGGGGCCGCTCGGTGTGCTCGCCGCCCTCGCCGGCCCGATCGTCGCCGACCGGGCGGCGTCACGCTGGGGGGGCCGCCGGAGCCTGCGGATCGAGCACCAGCTTCCCGACGCGCTCGCGCTCCAGGCTTCGGCTCTCCGTGCCGGGCACTCCCTGGTCAGCGCGCTCCGACACGTCGCAGCTGAGATCCCGCCTCCGCTGGGCGGCGAGGTGGGACGGGCGGTTCGCGAGATCGATCTGGGGGCGCCGCTCGACGCCGCGATCGAGGGCCTCTTCGCAAGCGCGGGGGGACGAGCGGCCGAGCTATGGATCTCGGCCATGCTGGTGCACCGGCAGACCGGCGGGAACCTGGCGGCGATGCTCGACTCGCTCCAGGCGCGCCTCCGCGAGCGCACCCGCCTGCGCGGCGAGGTCCGGGCCCTGACCGCCCAGGCTCGGTTGTCGGGGATGGTGGTCGCCACGGCGCCGCTTGCGTTCTTCCTCCTGCTCGGGCTGAGCTCCAGAGCCCAGATGGCCGAAGCCTTCTCGACGCCGGTGGGGCTGGTCGCCCTCGCGCTCGGCCTTGCGATGGAGATCGCCGGCTTCCTCTGGATCCGCCGCATCCTTCGGCTCAAGCCGTGACCGAGCTCGTGCTCGGAACCATGGCCGCGGCCAGCGTATGGGTGGCGCTGCTCCCCCTTGTGGCCCGCGACCCGGTCGTGGCGCGCCGGGTGGCGGCGCTCGTGTCGGCCTGCCCGGCCGGCGGGGAGAAACCCCGAGCCTCCCGGCGGCTGCTCGCCGTGATGGGACGTCGTCTGCCCGGAGACCGGCGGGCCCTTGACGCGTCGCTGGCCGCCGCGGGCATGGCGGATCTCGGATCAGACGCCTTCCTCGGCGCGAGGGCGCTCTCGGCCGCCCTCGCCACCGCCGTCGGCCTCCGGTTCGGCATGCCCGGGCTGCTCGCCGCCCCCGCCCTTGCCCTCGCCGGCTGGCGGCTCCCGCCGGCGCTGGTGCGCATGCGAACGACGGCCCGCCGAGCTCAGCTCCGCGCCGAGCTTCCCGACGCCGTCGAGCTGCTCATGGTTTCGACCCTTGCCGGGCTGAGCATCCCCCTGGCCCTCCGGCGGGTTGCCTCCCGGAGGCCTGGGCTGCTGGGGGAAGAGCTGCAGCGAACCGTTCGGGAGATCGACCTCGGGGTGCCGATGCGCCAGGCGCTGCAGCGGCTGGCGCAACGAAACGACCTCGACGAGCTGCGGACCTTCGCCGCGACCCTCGCCGACGCCCAGCGGCAGGGGACCCAGGTGGCTGCCCGACTGCAGGTCGTGGCCGGCGAGCTGTGGGCGGGGGAGCGCCACCGGGCCGAGGAGCAGGCGCGCCGCGCCCCGGTGAAGATGCTGTTCCCGCTGGTGTTCCTCATCCTGCCGGCCTTCGTCCTGCTGACGGTGGTCCCCCTCCTGCTGGCGACCTTTCGCACCCTCGGGTTTTGAGGCCGAACGGAGAATGGGGGGCCGCGGGGCGCGCGAAAGGTCGCGAATAGCCGGAATCCCCTTGTCGCCTGCCCGCGCGGGTTCCTAGAATCTCCAGTCGGGTTCACCCACTTCCCTGGCTTCCCCGCATCGACTTCCCCAAAGGGTGCTCGACCGCGCAGAAAGGGGTTTTGGGATGCGGCGACTGACTCGGGACTTCGGACAGACCACCGTCGAGTACGCGCTGGTGCTGCTTGCTGCGGCTGCGGTGGCGATCCTTCTCATCACCTGGGCTCGGGACAACCAGGCGATCACCGGCTTCTTCAGCAACATCATCGCCAAGATCACGAACGGCGCCCCAAGCCCGTAGGTCGGCGCGGGCGCCGATGCAGGAGGGTACATGCCCACCGCCTCCGAGCGAGGGCAGTCGACAGTCGAGTTCGTGCTCGTGCTGCCCCTGGTGCTGTTGCTCCTGCTCGGCTTGCTGCAGGTGGGTGTGATGCTTCGAGACCAGCTCCTGGTCGTGTCCGCTGCCCGCGAGGCGGCGCGGGAGGCCGCCGTCGGAGCCGACTCGGCCCGGTGGCTGGACGCCGGCCGCCGCGCAGCGCCCGGACTCGATCTGCGGTTCGGTGTCCGGGGCGGGCGGAACCGGGGCGATCCGATCGAGGTGGTGGTCACTGCCCAACCGCACCAACTTCCGCTCGTGGGAAGCATCGTGAAGAGCCGGTTGCTTCGAGCCACGGCAACGATGCGAGCGGAGTCGCCCTCGAGAGGATGAGGCGCCGCGTCGGCGGTGACGGCGGCAACGTCTCGCTGCTCGTACTCGCAGGGGCCGCCATGGCAATGGTCCTGCTCGTCTCGCTTGCCGATCTGGCCGCCTTCCTGCTGGCCCGGGCACAGGCTCAGACCGCCGCCGATGCCGGCGCCCTCGCCGCCGCGGCCGAGCTCGTGCCGCTCGCCGGCGGGGAGCCGCAGCGGCAGGCCGAGCGATTCGTGGCGGCCAACGGAGCTCGCCTCCGCCGCTGTGCCTGCCCGGCACGGGGCGAGGCCGCGACCGTCGCAGTGGACGTGCCGGTGCGGTTCGTGCTGCTGCGGGCGTTCGGGCTGAAGGATGTCGGCGCGGTGGCCCGGGCGGAGGTGGACCTCGGCCGGCTGGGCCGGGCCCGAGGGTCGCGCGACGCTACTCCGGTGCGATCCGGCTCGTGATGCGGCTCGTCCGGACCTCGGGGACGTCGACGCCCTCGGTGGCGGTGGTGGCGTCCGCCACCGACTCGACGGTCGCCTCCGCGTTCTGGACGACGGCATCCGCGGTCTGGCTGACATCGGAGACCGCACCCTGAAGCGCGCCGGTGGGGTCGCTCAGGGCCTGCTCGAGGTCTTCGAGACTGTCGAGGTTACCCAGGACGGGCAGGTCGGACAGGTCGAGCCCGAGGAGCCCATCACCGGCGCCGTCGGGGGAGGAGGGAGAGGGAGTGACGGAACCGCTCGCGGCCGGGATCGAACGGCCCCGCGATGTCGGGGCGGTGCCTCCGGCGATGATCGACGTGATCGCATCGGTCTCCTCGGCCGAGGTCTGCTGCTGATACACAGCGCTCATCACCGGGTTGTCCTGGACGGGGGCCGCGCGGACCGGCCCGACCACCTGCGCCGCGGCCACCGAGGCCACGAGCATTGCCGAGACGGTGAACGGCGCGACCTGAGCGACGAACCCTTCCCCGCTGCCGCGCACGTGGTCGAGCATCCGGCTTCCCCGCGCCCGGAGCGATGCGACTGCCTGCAGCGGCCAGGAGAGCCTCGGGACGGCAACCGGGATTGCGATGAGTCCGAGCAGTCGGTCGGCACCGCTGAGCGCTTTGATCCTGGTCCGGCAGCGGAAGCAGCGCCGCAGGTGCCGGCTTGCCTCGGTCGAGGCAAGGGCCTCCTCGGCGTCGACCGCGAAGAGGCGCAGCGTCCGGCGGCACACCGCCCGCTCCTCCTCGTCGGATTCGGCCTTCGCCACCTCGAGGCGGAACCGGGCACGGGCGCGGCGCAGGGTTGCCTCGACGCCCCGCTCGTTGGTCCCCACAATCGAAGCGATGTCGGCGTAGGACATTCCCTCGAGCTCGCGCAGCACCAGCACGCTCCGTTGGCGGACCGGCAGGCGCGCGAGTGCGTCGTGGACGATCGAGGTGGCGAGCTGCTGGGACACGGACTCCCAGACGAAGTCGGCGCCCCCGAGCGCCGGAAGCTCGGGCAGCTCGTGTGGGTCGGTCGGCTCGGGCCGATGTACGTCCTTCCGGGCCTCGTCGATGCACAGGTTCTTGGCGATGCGAAGGAGCCAGTGCTCGAACTTGTACTCCCCGTTGAACCGACCGAGCGCCCCGATGGCTCTGGCGAAGGCCTCCTGGGTGAGGTCCTCGGCGTTCGACCTTCCGTGCGTCAGGTGGAGGACGAAGCGATAGATCCGGGGGTAGTAGCGCTGGAAGAGCGTCGAAGCTGCCTCGGTGTTCCCTGCCTGGGCCGCGCGGATGAGCGCTTTGTCCGACCGGAGGTCGGTGAGCGAGGTGGCTCTGAGGACCTTCTCGACGACGGCCATAGACTACGAACTGTGCAGGCGTGCGCGCGGAGAGTACGCTCTTGGGTGTCCGATAGCAATACTCATCGGCTTCAACTATCGAGATCTCGGGTTGATTCCTTGAGTCCGAAGCGAAGGATGGGCGATCTGGGAGTGGTGCCTCACTACCCTGGGTGACATACTCTGGGCTGAAGACGCCCTGAATGCGTCGATGGAGCAATTCATGCAGTGTGACTGTGGTCAGGTTCTCGTGCAGGCGGTCGGCGAGGAGAGCCTGAAGACCCTCGGAGGGGAGGAGGTTCCCTTCCGGCGGCGGACCGACTACCTCCTGTGCCCGGTGTGCCTCAAGCTCTATCCTTGTGACCAGCTCCGCAAGTTGTACGGGGACGACGTTCCCTGCGGCGACGTGAGCGTCGTCCGCGAGGAGGGGGCCGCCGAGGAGCTGTCCAGCCTTGCCGGGGCTCTTGAGGGCCCCTCTCCTGGATCCGAATAGCTCGCGTCGCCGGCTGGGACAGGGCTATGTTGCAGGCCGCGGCTGACCGGCCGGCTCGCCCGCCAGACGGAGTGCCGTCGCCACCGCCTCCTCCGCGCTCGACGCCTCGACGATGCCTGCCGGCCCCCGAGGTCCCGAGGCAGCCCATGTCCGGAGCCCGATCACCGGCTTGCCGAGCTTCAGCCCGAAGGCGATCTCCGAGAGCGTCCCGTAGCCCGCGCCCACGGCGATCAGCGCGTCCGCCGTGCGCACCACGATCACGTTGCGCGCCTCTCCCATCCCGGTGGCAACGGCGAGGTCGACGAAGGGGTTCGCCTCGTCGCGCGACGAGCCGGGGAGGACACCCAGGGTGCGACCTCCGGCGCGGCGAGCCCCGCGGCAGGCAGCCTCCATCGCCCCGCCCAGCCCCCCGCACACGAGCACGGCCCCAGCACGGGCAAGGTCCGTTCCGATCTCGAAGGCGGTCTCCTCGGTTTCGCGGTCGGCGTCCCCGGGCCCGATCACCGCGACGTAGATCACCGCCGGTCCTCGGTCCTCCTCCCCCCGGCACTCGCGGGCGGAGGCTCCGGGACCGCCACGTCCGCCGGCTCGATCGCCTCGCCGGCGCCCTCGGGCGCGGCAGGCTCGGGCGGGGCCACGCCGCCGCGGGGTGAGAGGACGAGAGAGAGCGCCACCGTCAGCGCGAGGACCCCGACGATCACCGCCAGCGACACCCAAATGGGGATCTCGAAGTCCCCGGGCAGCCCGACCTCGTGGAGGAGGGGAAGCAGCATCTTGACCCCCACGAATCCCAGGATTGCGCTCAGCCCGTACTTCAGAAGGTGGAAGCGATCCATCGACCCGGCCAGGAGGAAGTAGAGGGCCCGCAGGCCGAGCACCGCGAAGACGTTGGACGTCAGCACGATGAAGGGGTCCCGAGTGATCCCGAAGATGGCGGGGATCGAGTCGACGGCGAAGAGGATGTCGGTCGTCTCGACGATCAGCAGCGTGATGAACAGCGGGGTCATCACGCGGCGTCCGTTCTCCATCGTGAACAGGCGCTGCCCGTGATAGCGCCGGGTTGCGGGGAAGAATCGTTCGGCAAGCCGCAGGACCGGGTTGTTCTCCGGATGGACCTCTCCGACCCCGCGGGCCAGGCGTACGGCGGTGAACAGAAGGAGGGCCCCGAACACATAGACCACCCAGTGGAATTGGTTGATCAGCGCCGCCCCGGCGGCGATGAAAATCCCGCGGGAGACGATGGCCCCCAGGATCCCGTAGAAGAGGACCTGGTGCTGGTAGGTCTTGGGCACGCGGAAGTACGAGAAGATCACGACGAAGACGAACATGTTGTCGACCGACAACGAGTACTCGACCAGGTAGCCGGCGAAGAACTCCCCGGCCGCGCGCCCGCCCTTCCAAGCGAGGAGCGCGACGCCGAACCCGACGGCGAGGGCCACCCAGATCGCCACCCAGGTCGCCGACTCGCGCAGGCGCGGCTCGCGCTCCTTCGAGTGGAACAGCCGCAGGTCGAGCAGAAGCACTGCCACGACGAATCCGAGGAACCCCAGGTAGAGGTACCACGGGGCGTTCGTCATCTCATCACCTGTGGGCAGCAGCAGCGCTGCTCATCGCATACCCGGCCCCGGCGGTCCGGCACCGGTGTGCCAGCCGCCGCATCAGTAGATCGCGTCGTCGCGGACTCGAGAGTAGATGTCGCCGGGGTTGACGAACACGACGCTTGCCCCGCCGACGTTGCCGGTCGAGCCGGGGATCGTGACGTTCTTGATGTTCGCGGGGTCGATGTCTCGGGCGAGCAGCCCCAGCTTCATCAGGTCGGCGAGCGGGATGTTGAAGCCGATGTTGCGCCGCGCCGCGCGCAGGTAGGTGAGCATGTTGTGGATGTTCACCGTGTCGGCGCGGAACTTTTGCAGGACCGAGAGCAGCACCAACCCCTGATGCTCGGTCCGCTTGAAGTCCCCGCCACCGATGTGGCGATTCCGGCTGAACGCGAGGGCCTCGCCGCCGAGCATATGGCGCGGGCCTGCCGGGAAGACCGCTCCCGAGTTCGTGTCGTTCATGGGGAAGGGGACGTCGACGTCGATGCCACCGATGTCGTTGATCACCCGCATGAAGTGGCTGAACTCGGTGCGGACGAGGTACTGCACCGGGAGGCCCGTATGGCTCTTCAGCACCCCAATCGCGCCGTCGAATCCTGCCTGCCGGCAGATGTCGGTGAGCTTCCTGCCGTTGAGGTAGGAGTCGCGCGGGAAGTTCAGGATCGTCCCGGCGCGCTGTTGCGGATTGATGGCGACGATGTGGATGGCGTCGCAGCCGCCCCCCGCATCCGGTGGGCCGTTGCGGGCGTCGCTGCCGATCACCGCGACGAAGAGGAGGTCGCCGCGCTCGGGGTGCCACGCCGCCCCCTGCATCTTGTGAATTCCTCCGGCGGGCGCCTGCGAGAACGCCGTTCCTCGAAACGGGGCCGAGAGCCACCAGCCCGCCCACGCCACCAGGGTCGCGACCGCGAGGAGTACCCACGGCCAGCGCCGCCGGGCCGCGGCGAGGATGTCCACGCCCGCGCTCACTGGAGCTTCTCCGCCAGCATCGCGAGGGCATCGTCTTCGGGAGTGAAGGCGCCGGTGCGGGCGACGGTATCGGCATGGAGCTCGACGAAGAAGGTCGCAATCTTGTACGCGTCGCCCTCGCGCTGGAGCACGAACGTGACGCCGTGCGTGATGGTGACGGGGCCGTCCGCCTTCTCGTTGGTCTCGCCGCTCGCCTCGAAGAACGCCGACACCATGGCGAGCGGAGCGCTCCCGTCATCCTCGATCAGCACCGAGATCTGGCCCGCCTCCTGCTTCTTGGGCTCGACGCGCTTGAAGCGGCCGGCGATGTCGGCGAGGGCGAGGGCGCCGAGGTTCGGCGCAACGGCCGGCTGAGCCTCCCCGATGAAAAGCCCGGCCAGGTCCGGATGGGTGCCGTCCTTCCACCGCTTCTTGTCGAGGAATGCGATGTCGTAGTAGCGGTTCAGCAGGTCGAGGACCTTTGGCGCCTCGTCGTTGGCGCGCTGGGGGGCCTCGGCTTTGTCGGAGGGATTGATGCCGCGGACCTCACCGGCCTTGAAGCTGGCCTTCGCCGCGGGCCTCTCTTTGCCGGTGATCTTGCCAAGGATGCCGGGCCCGGAGTCCTTGCTGCATCCGGCGAGGGCGACGATCCCGACGGCAAGGGCGATCGCGAGAACGCCGCGCGGGGTCTTCCTGAAGGGCATCGAGGCATTGTTCCCCACATGGCGCCATATCTCAACCTGCTCTCCCGGCATCCCGGGGAGGACGGACGCGTGAGAGCGGCTGCACCGCGGGAATAGGCGGGGAATAGAATGACCGCCTGTCCGAGGGCGGGGAGTGAGGGTTCCGTATGGAGATAACCGTCGACGTCGAGACGCGCGGCCCCTACGCGATTGTGAACGTCGGCGGCGAGGTGGACGTGTTCACCGCACCCAAGTTGCGCGAGCAGCTGGCCGAGATGGTCGAGAAGGGATCGCACAACATTGTGGTCAATCTCGAGGGAATCGACTTCCTCGACTCGACGGGGCTGGGGGTGCTGGTCGCCGGACTCAAGCGAGTAAAGGCCCACAACGGAACGCTGTCGCTGATCTCGACGAAGGAGAAGATCCTGAAGCTGTTCCGCATCACGGGACTGACCAAGGTCTTTCCGATTCACGACACGCTCGACGCCGCCACCGCGGCGCCCCCGGGCGAGGCCGCCCCGTCCGAGGGGGGCGGCTCCGGCTCGTGACCTCGGTTCCGCCGATCGGGATCGAGGCACCGATCGGCGAACCGGCTCATTGAACGGGCCACCGGGGATGGAAAGGGGTATCTTCACGCCGTGCATGCGGTGATTGTTGGGTGTGGCAGGGTCGGCGCAGAGCTAGCCGACGGCCTCGGCCAGCGAGGGTTCACGGTCTCGGTGATCGACAAGGACGAGCTCGCGTTCGAGCGGCTCCACCCGAGCTTCGAGGGCAAGACCTTGGTAGGGCCTGGCTTCGACCGTGAGATCCTCGAGGAGGCCGGCATCCGCGAGGCCGAGGTCTTCATGGCCGTGACGAACGGCGACAACTCCAACATCGTCTCGGCCCGCATCGCGAAAGAGCACTACCAGGTTCCCAAGGTGGCCGCCCGCATCTACGATCCGCGCCGTGCCCAGATCTATGAGCGCCTGGGCATCCAGACGGTGGCGACGGTGGCGTGGACGACGGATCAGATCCTTGCCCGGGTGCTCCCGATCTTCGAGTCCCTCGAGTCCACCCTCGGCTCGGGCGAGGTCGTGATCGTGGGCGCACGAGCCCCGAAGGGAATGGTCGGACGCAAGCTCGAGCTGCTCAACGTGGCCGGTCGGATGTACGTGGCCGCGTACACGCGGTTCGGCGAGACGACGATGCCCGAGCCCAGGACCATCGTGCAGGAGGACGATTTCCTTCACATCGCGGTGGTGCGCGGCGGGATCGACGAGCTTCGCAACCGCCTCGGAGAATCGAAGGACGAGGAATGAAGGTTGCGATTGCCGGGGCGGGAAACGTCGGCCAGTTCATCGCGGGCGACCTGGTGGAGCGGGGGCACGAGGTCATCCTGATCGAGCAGGACATCGCTGTGATCCGGCGCGACTCCTCCAGCATCGCCTGCACCTGGATTCACGCCGATGCGTGCGAGCCATTCGATCTCCGGGGAATCGGGCTCGAATCCTGCGATGTGATGGTGGCGGCAACGGGAGACGACGAGGACAACCTCGTGGTCTCGCTGCTCGCCAAGCAGGAGTTCGGCATCCCGCGAGTCCTGGCCCGGGTGAACCACCCGAAGAACCACTGGCTGTTCAACGAGTCGTGGGGCGTCGACGTGGCGGTCAGCCCCCCGCACCTGCTCACCTCCCTCGTCGAGGAGGCGGTGATGGTGGGCGACCTGGTTCGGCTGCTGCGCCTCGAGAAGGGCAAGGTGTCGCTGGTGGAGTTCACGCTCGCCGACGAGTCGCCGGCCTCGGGCAAGGTGGTGGGGGAGCTGAGCCTGCCCCGCGACTGCGCGATCGTGGCCATCATCCGGGATCAGCACGTGATCGTGCCGCGGGACGAGACCCCGCTGATGGAAGGCGACGAGGTCATCGCGCTGTCGACTCCTGCCGCGGAGGGTGCGCTCGAGACCTTCCTCGCAGGAAAGCCGGGCGGAGCCGACGGAGTGATCGGTTGAGGAGCCACGTTAGCCCACCTTGAGGTGCCAAAGGTGCGAATGAGCTAGGTTGGGCGCCAACGCCGACCGAGCCGCACCTCAGGCTGGGCCCGGCGGGCACCGAGCGAAGCGAGGCCCTGCCGGCATTGAACGACGCCGCCGGAGGCTCGGCTCGCCGAGCGTGGCGGGCGACATTGAGGACCGCGGCCGGAGGCCGCCCCTTGCTTTTCTGGCCCGTAGCGGGGAGCGAAGCGACCCGTTAGTCGTGGGCCGGCAGGAACTCGTAGGCCGGGTTGATGATCTGGAGGTCGTGATCGAGGATCGAGGAGATCGTGCCTTCCAGGATGATCGGGAGCCCCAGCTCGATGCCGGGGATTCGCCTCCGTCCGAGCCACACCCCGGTGATCTGGTCGGTGCCGTCGTAGATCTCCACCTCGAGCCGGGTCGACTCCTGCTGGGGGACCACGCGGATCGCCTGCACGATACCGGCCACCCGGGCACGCCGCCGGGGGCGGCACACCGCGATCTGCTCGACACCGGGCAGCTCGGCAACCTGGTGACGAACCTCCTGCGCCCGGAGCTGCTCCTCGGGCTCGGAGAGTTCCGCAAGTCGTCTGAAGAATCGCATGGTTTCCTGGCCTCATTATCGCTCCAAGACGCGCCCCGCTGAAGCGCGAACCTCGCGCGGGCCCTGCCTCCATTGCCCGGCCCCGACAAAGGGCACGAGGGGGACGGAGCACGGCGGCATCGGATGGTAGCCTCGCCCTCGTGGAGGGAGACGAAGCTCTCGAACTGGTGCGTTCGAAGGCGGAGAAGGAGACGACGGTTCGCCACCTCGTCACCGTCCAGGGCGTGATGCGGCGGCTCGCCGAGCACTTCGAAGCCGACGTCGAGCGATGGGGCCTCGTCGGCCTGTTCCACGACATCGATCAGGACCAGACCCACGACGACCTCGCCCGTCATGCCTACGTCGGCGCGGAGTGGCTCCGGGAGGCCGCCGTCGACGAGGACATCATCAACGGCGTCCTCGCGCACGCGCATTCCCAGTACCGGACGGACTTGATGTCGAGGGCCATCGTCCCCGCGGACGCGGTGGCCGGCTTCCTGGTGGCCTGCGCGCTGGTGCGGCCGGACAAGGCCGAGGGGATGAAGGTGTCCTCGTGCCGGAAGAAGCTGAAGGAGCGCTCGTTCGCGCCCGGCGTCAACCGCGACGAGATCACCTCCTGCGAGGAGTCGGTCGGCATCACACTCGACGACCTCCTCCGCCTCGGGATCGAGGGCATTCAGAGCGTCGCGGCCGAGGTGGGGTTGATCGCGCAACCCTCCTAGCCCCGGCCGGCATCGCCCCATCGGGGATGCCTCTAGACTTGCCCCTTCCTCCCACGGGGCGCCCGGAGGGCACGGCGGTGGAACTGATCTCCAACCTGATCGAGTGGGTCCTGCACCTCGACGACGAGCTCAAGCACCTCGTCGAGCTCTATGGCGTATGGACCTACTCGATCCTCTTCGTCGTCGTGTTCTGCGAGACCGGCCTGGTCGTGACGCCGTTTCTACCCGGGGACTCGCTGCTGTTCGTCGCCGGGGCGCTGGCCGGCGACGGCAGGCTCAACATCGTCGTGCTGATCTCGGTCCTGCTCGCTGCCGCGATCATCGGCGACTCCGTCAACTACCAGATCGGCAGATACACCGGCCCCAGGCTCTTTCGGGAAGGCCGGAAGGGCCGGTGGGTCAGGCGCGAGCACCTCGACCGGACCCACCACTTCTTTGAACGCTACGGCGGGAAAACGATCGTCATCGCCCGGTTCGTGCCGATCGTTCGAACGTTTGCGCCGTTCGTCGCCGGGCTGGGCAGCATGACCTACTCCCGGTTCCTGGCCTTCAACGTCGTGGGCGCCGCGCTCTGGGTCGTCTCGGTGACGCTCGCCGGGTACTTCTTCGGCACGCTCGAGTCGGTGCGGGGCAACTTCGAGCTGGTCGTGATCGCGATCATCGCGATCTCCCTGGTTCCGGGGGTGATCGAGTATCTTCGGGCGCGCCGGAGCAAGGTGGCGCCGGAAAGCCGGGCCGGCGGGCCTTCCTGAACCGAACCGGACTCGGTCGAACGGACCCCGACGCCATCGGCGCGAACATCGCGATGGGCCCGACGGTCGCCGGGCGGCAGCAAGAAGAACCGCGAGGCTTGACAGGACGGCAAATGTCCCGCACCCTCGCCAATCGCTCAGGGTGTAGTCGAGGAGACGGAAGTGGCGAAGAATCTCGTGGTCGTCGAGTCGCCGGCCAAGGCGAAGACGATCGAGAAGTACCTCGGCCGGGACTACAGGGTGCTCGCCTCGGTCGGGCACGTCCGGGACCTTCCCGAGAACCGGCTGGGGATCGAGGTCGAGGGCGGCTACGCGCTCGAGTACGTCGTGGTCGACAAGAAGAAGAAGGCGATCGCGGCCATCGGCAAGGCGGCCCGGACCGCCGAGGCGGTCTACCTCGCCACCGACTACGACCGCGAGGGCGAGGCCATCGCCTGGCACGTCACCGAGGCCTGCAGGATTCCCCCCGGGAAGCAACGCCGCATCACCTTCACCGAGATCACGCGGCGGGCGGTGACCGAGGCGATCGCGAATCCGCGCGACGTCGACGTGCGCCTGGTCGATGCCCAGCAGGCGCGCCGCGGCATCGACCGTCTGGTCGGCTACCCCGTTTCGCAGCTGCTTTGGCAGAAGATCCGCTACGGCCTGTCGGCCGGGCGGGTGCAGTCTCCGGCCCTGCGGCTTGTGGTCGAGCGAGAGCGCGAGATCGCCGCCTTCGTGCCGACGGAGTACTGGACCCTCGAGGCGCTGCTCGCGACCGAGGAAGGCCAGGCCTTCACCGCCCTTCTCGTCCAGATCGGGGACCGCCGGATCCCCACGCGGCTCGGCCGGGAATCCGACGAGGACGTCGCCAACCGCATCCCCGAGGAGGCGCGGGCGCAGGCGATCCTCGCTGCACTCGACGGCGCCACGTGGCAGGTGCGCGAAGTCCGCACGCGCGAGCAGCGCCGGATCCCCCAGGCACCTTTCATCACGTCGTCCTACCAGCAGGAGGCCTCGCGGAAGCTGGGGCTGACTGCCCGCAGAGCGATGTCGCTCGCTCAGGCGCTGTACGAGCGCGGCTTCATAACCTACATGCGGACCGACTCGACGACGATGAGCGGGGTGGCGATCGCCGACGCCGAGTCGCTGATCAGGTCGGCCTTCGGCGACAAGTACTGGGGCGGCCGGTATCGCCAGCACGACCGCAAGGTCGCGGGGGCGCAGGAGGCGCACGAGTGCATCCGGCCCACCGAGATCCAGCGTCCCAGGCGGGAGGTCGAGGCGGCGATCCGAGCGGTGGGAGGGCGCGATGCCGAAACGCTATTCAGGGTCTACGACCTCGTCTGGAAGCGGTCGGTTGCCTCGCTGATGGCGCCGGCGCTGTTCGACCAGGTCTCGGCCGACATCGTCGCGACCCCGCGGGCCGCTGGCGCCGACCTCCATCTCTTCCGGGCGACCGGCTCGACGCTGAAGTTCGACGGGTTCATCCGGCTCTACCTCGAGGGGCGCGACGACGAGGAGGAAGAGGAGGAGCGCCGCCTCCCGCCGCTGGCGGCCGAGCAGCCCCTCGACCTGCGCGAGCTGCGTCCGGAGCAGCACTTCACCCAGCCTCCGCCGAGATACACCGAGGCCAGCCTGGTGAAGGAGCTCGAGGAGCGCGGGATCGGGCGGCCGTCCACCTACGCCTCGATCATCGCCACCCTCACCGACACGAAGCGCGACTACACCCGGCTCGACAAGAAGCGATTCGTCCCCACCGACACCGGCCAGGTGACCACCGACTTCCTCCTCCGGTACTTCGGGGACCACTTCATGGACTTCACGTTCACCTCCGACATGGAGGAGCGGCTCGACGAGATCGCCGAGGGCGAGCTCTCGTACCGTCCGGTGGTCGAGGGGTTCCACACCCCCCTGCAGGACCGCCTCAACAAGGCAGGGGAGGTCCCGAGGGACGAGGTGATCAGCGAGGTCGCGGAGCAAGTGTGCCCCGAGTGCGGCAGTCCGATGGTCATCAAGCTCGGGCGCCGTGGCAAGTTCCTCGCCTGCACGAACTACCCCGAGTGCAAGAAGACGCTCCCGCTGCCGGGAACCGAGCGCGAGGAGCCGGAGCTGCTCGACGACCTGTGCCCGGAATGCGGCTCCCAGCTGCAGAAGCGGATCGGCCGCTTCGGCCCCTTCGTCGGCTGTTCACGCTACCCCGACTGTCGCTACATCAAGAAGAAGGAGGTCCGAACCACCGGAGCCCCCTGCCCCCACTGTCTCGAGGAGCCCTGCAAGAAGTGCACCGACGGCGGGAAGACCGGAGAGCTCGTAGAGCGGAGCGGCCGCCGGGGGCGGTTCTTCGGGTGCAGCCACTACCCGGCCTGCCGGCATACGCAGAATCAAGACCCGAGGGAGGCGGGGGAGGGCGCGGGCGGCAGGGCGGCCGCGTCCGGGGACTCCCTGGAGACGCCGGCCAGGGTCCCCTCGTAGCCAGGGCCGCCGCCGTCCTACCGGGAACGCGCCTCGCCGTCCTAGAATTTTCGCGTCGTCCCGACGCGGGAGGAATCCGATCGACCCCGGAACCCCAAGTCCGGCCTCGCTGACGAGCCGGGAGGAGCGGGCATCTTACCTCGCCCTCTTCCGCCACCGCTCGTTCCGGCGGTTCTTCATCGCCCAGGGCTTCTCGGCCCTCGGCGACTGGATCGGGATGATCGCCATCCTCTCGTTGGCGGGCCGAATCACACGGGACGAGTTTGCCGTGGCGCTGATGCTGCTCGCCCGGCTGGTCCCGGCCCTCTTCTTCGGGCCGATCGCCGGCGTGCTGGTGGACCGGTTCAGCCGAAAGCCGCTGATGGTGTTCTGCGACCTGTCCCGGGCGGCGCTGATCGTGGTCATGCCCTTCGTCGAGTCGATCCCCAAGGTCATCCCGTTTCTGCGGCCGGTATTCGTGCTCGTGCTCGTGTCGGCGCTCCTCGAGATGCTCACCCTGCTCTGGCAGCCGGCAAAGGACTCGGTGCTGCCGAACATGGTCCCGCGCCGGCAGCTGCTGCGTGCGAACTCGCTCACGCTCTTCGCCGTCTACGGCATGTTTCCGATCTCTGGGGCGGCGTTCGGCCTCCTTGTCGCCGCCTCGAGGTGGCTCGGCGGGAGCGTTCCGATTTTCAGCACGTTCCGTTTCAACGAGGAGCACCTGGCCTTCTTCCTCGACTCGATCACCTTCCTCGTCAGCGCGGTCATCACCTCCACGCTGGTGATCCCCGCCGCGCGGCGGGCCGCCCACCGCCTCGACTTCCACGGCATCTGGCAGGAGCTCGTCGACGGCCTCCGCTTCATCCGCGACCATCCCTACATCCGACCGTGGGTGCTCGGGATCGGAACGATCTTCGGCGGCGTCGGGATCTTCCTTGCGATCGCGGTCTTCTACGTTCGCGAGACACTCGGCGCGGGGGCGGCCGGATTCGGTCTGCTGGTGACCGCGGTGGGGATCGGGCTCGGCCTCGGCTTCGCGGTCTCGACGGTGGTCTCTCGATTCGTCCATCGAGACGTGCTGTTCTCGGCGGAGGTCTTCGGGCTGGGGAGCGCCCTCATCGGCTTCGCCAGCGTGTCCACCCTCCCCCCGGGCCTCGTGCTCGGGAGCGTCACCGGATTCTTTGCCGGGCTGGCCTACCCGTCCGGGCTCACGCTCGTGCAAGAGAACGTCAGCGACGAGCTGCGCGGGCGCACCCTCGCCTCGATGTACTCGATGGTGCGGTTGTCGCTCGTCGCCTCCCTGGCGCTCGGCCCTGCGCTCGCAAAGGTGATCGGGCGGGTCCGCTTCGGAGTGTTCGGCCAGCACATCATCCTCACCGGGAGCCGGGCGGCCTTGTGGCTGGGGGGCCTGGTGATCATCGGTGCCGCGGTCGTCACGACGAGGGCGATCGCGGCCCGGCGGCAGGGGTTGCGGGTTCCGTCGCCGGGCGTCTTCTTCGTCTTCGAGGGCGGGGACGGGGCGGGGAAGACGACGCAGCTCGAGCGGCTGGCACGATTCCTCCGGACGCAGGGCCGCGACGTGGTGGTCACCGCCGAGCCCGGTGGGACGGCGGCGGGGATGCGCATCCGCGAGGCGCTGCTCGATCCGGACGGGCCGTCGATCTCGCCAAAGACCGAGGCGCTTCTCTATGCGGCCGACCGGGCGCAGCACGTGGAGGAGGTGATCCGGCCGGCGCTGGAGCGCGGGGCGATCGTGCTGTCGGACCGCTTCCTCGACTCCTCCCTGGCCTATCAGGGGCTTGCCCGTGGTCTCGGCATCCACGAGGTGCTCCAGGTCAACCAGTGGGCGGTCGGCGAGGTGATGCCGGACCTCGTGTTCCTGCTCGACACCGATCCGGGGGTGGGTCTGCGGCGCTCGGGAACCACGGATCGCATCGAGCGCGAGGGGACCGACTTCCACACGCGGGTGCGCCGGGCCTATCGGGAGCTGGCGCGCCGATACCCGTCGCGCTTCGTCATCGTGGACGCATCGGAGGAGCCCGACGAGGTCGAGGAGGAGATTCGCCGGCGCGTGGTGCCCTTCCTCGAGAAGGAGCGCCGCAGGGCCGCGGCCGCTGCCCCGACCGGCTCGCCCTCGTGAGCATCTGGGACCGGCTCGTTCTCGACGAGCGGCTGCTCGATCACCTCCGGCGCGCTGCGAGACACCCAGGCGACGCCTATCTGTTCGCCGGCCCCCCCGGTGTCGGCAAAACTGAGGCCGCTCGCACCTTCGCTGCCGCGATCGTGTGCCCGGACGGATGCGGGGAGTGCTCGTGCTGCCGGCGCGCCCTGCGCGGGCTGCATCCGGACGTGAGCTGGTTCGAGCCCGAGGGCTTCACCTACCCCCTGGAGCTCATTCGCGAGATGGTTGCCGCCGCGGCGCAGACCCCGCTCGAGGCGGCGAGGCGCGTGACCGTCGTCGAGGAGGCGCACCGGATCGCCGAGCGCTCCCAGAACGCCCTCCTGAAGGCGCTCGAAGAGCCGAACGCCTCCGTGACCTGGGTGCTGGTCGCCGACGCTCTCGAACCCTTCCTTCCGACGGTGCTGTCCCGGTGCCGCGTGGTCGCGTTCTCCGCCGTCCCGGAGCAGGAGGTGCGGCGGACCCTGGGGGAGGGCCTCGGCGTGGCGCCGGAGCGGGCTGAGCTGGTCGTGCGCGCCGCCCGCGGCGACCTCGAGCAGGCCAGGGCGCTTGCGACCGGGGAGCGCGTCCGGAAGCTGCGCCGCCTTGCGCTCGACACCGTGACCTCGTCTGGACCGTCGGCGCACCTTGCGTTTGCTGCGTCGGAGCTGCTCCAGGCGCTCGCCCGCGAGGCGGCGGACGAGAAGGAGGCGGCGTTCGCCGCGGAGCTCGCCGCTCTGGACGAGGCCGCAGGGACCGGACGGGGGTCGGCAGGCATCCGGCGGCGTCTCGGAGAGCGCCATCGCCGGGTGCTTCGCCGGGTGGAGTCCCAGACGTTCGTCGACTTCCTCGGCTGGGTTGCGGCGGCGGTTCGAGACCTCGCGGCGCTGTCCCTGGGTGCCGGCCCGGACGGCGTCTCGGCCGTCGACCGCATGGACGATCTGGAGCGAGTGGCGGGGCGGCGCTCGCCGGCGTTCTGGCTCGCGATGGTCGACACCGCGCTCGCCGGTCAGAAGGCGGTGCTCGAGAACGCGCTGCCGTCGTTGGCGGTGGAATCGGTGCTGCTTGCGCTCGGCGGCGAGGGCGTGGGAGCGGTTGGTGGCGGCGCTACAATCGGCGGGCCGGCCGGAGTAGCTCAGCGGTAGAGCAGTCGCTTCGTAAGCGAGAGGTCGGGGGTTCGATTCCCCCCTCCGGCTCTCGGCCCCGCCCTTGCGGATCCCTTCACATCGCTCGACCCACCTCTTGCGGAAAAGTTCCTCCGCCACCAATCCGGCACCGGGGCCGGACACGCATTGCTTCTGATGTCGCCGTTGATGTGCCTGCTGGGTGACGGAGAGGAGGAAGCCCCGTGACGGCCGGTTCGATTCGGGGGATGCGAGTGCGGCAGCTGCCCAGGCGTTCAGCGACTTTCCGACCCGGCCGGACGTGCCGCCACCCCGGCTGCATCACGACGCTGTCGGCATACAACCGCAGGGACACCTGCTTCGCCCACATGGGCGTCCGCTTCCCCCGGGTGCGCGGTCGCACGTTCTCGAGCGACGCCTAACCGCGGCCCCGGCCTGCCGCCTCGCCGCGGCTCCTGCGCCCACAACGCGGGCAGCGCTCAGAAGGAGATCCCGAACCGGCGGCATCGCGAAGCCCCACCTCCCAGCCTTGCCGGAACCTCCGATTTCGCCTTGCGGGAGACGTCCCCATCTGCATCGGCCTTGATCAACGCGTAGAATCCCGAGCGCCCTACCGGATCGACAATGGGAGAGTCGAGTGCGCCGAGCCGTCGTCCTGGCCTGCCTGGCCGGAGCCATCCTCCTTGCCGGCGCGCTGCCGGCCTCGACTCAGGAGACCACCACGGTCGAGACGAAGGACAACGTGTTCGCGCCCGCGACGATCACCGTCCCGGCCGGTGCCACCATCACCTTCAAGAACACCGGGGCGGCGCCCCACACCGGGACTGCCAAGGACAAGTCGTTCGACACGGGCATCATCAATCCGGGCGAGTCGAAGACCGTGACGGTGAAGACCAGCGTCGACCTGGTCTGCACCCTGCACGAGACCATCGGAATGGTCGGGCGCGTCGAGGTGCAGGGAGGGGGTGCGGCTGCCGGCGCCAGCCCGACTGCGGCCGCCTCGCCCTCGCCGGCTGCGTCGCCGACCTCGGCGGCGAAGAAGGGGGGCCCTACGACCGAAAGGCCCCCGACCCAGAAGTACTTCCCGGCCCTGGCTGGGGCCCTCTTCGGCCTGCTGGTCCTCGGGACGGGGCTCGGGTACCTCCGCGCGCAGAAGAGGATCAGCGGGAAGTAGCCGGCGGTGGCCGCCGTATCCGAGGAGGCACCCCGGCCGAGGCTGATCGACGCCGCGGTCGCCGCCCGCTTCGCCGCCCGCTTTGCCTCGGCAAGCGCGATCGACCAGTCCTACCTCATGGAGGGCCTTGCCGATGATGTCGCCGCCCTCGTCGCCGAAGCGGAGACGCCCGTCCTCGAGGAGACCGGCTTCGTGGTGGGTTCGCGGCCGATTCCGATGGTGCTCACCCGCGCCGAGTGGGCGGTCGCGAATGTCGAGCCGATGCTCGGGCTGATGGCTCCCCTCGTCGAGAAGGCCGAGGGCAGGATGGGCGACCGGGGCGCCGGCTGGCTGGTCCGCCGCGCCTACGGTCCGGCCATCGGCGCGCAGCTCGGGACCGTCCTCGGCCTCCTCTCGCAGCGGGTCCTCGGCCAGTACGACGCAATCGGCGGAGGCAGGACCGCCCTCGAGGCCTCGGGCACGACCGGCCCCTCCCGCCGTGCGCTGCCGCCTTCGCCGCCGGCCGGCAACGCCATCTGGTTCGTCGGGCCCAACCTCGTCCTCACCGAGCGCAGGCTCGGCTTCGTCCCGCGCGACTTCCGTCTGTGGGTGGTCCTGCACGAGCTCACCCACTGGGCCCAGTTCGGGGGCAACGACTGGATGCGGGGGCATTTCCTCTCGACGGTCGGCCGGCTGCTCGGCTCGCTCGAGCTCGACGCCCGGCCGTGGCTGGAGCGGATGCAGGCGCCCGGGCAGGCCGGGCTCCCGATCGCGGTGCGGATGCTGAGCTCGGAGCAGCGGAGCCTCTTCGACCAGCTGCAGGCATTCATGTCGCTCCTGGAGGGGCACGGCAACTTCGTGATGGACCGGATCGCCGAGCGGACCATCCCCACCCAGCCCCGCATGCGGAGAACGCTGCGCGAGGCCGCGCCCGGGGGCCTGGTGGCCAAGCTCCTGGGGCGGCTGCTCGGCCTGGACCTCAAGCGGCTGCAGTACGAGGAGGGGCAGCGGTTCTTCGACGAGATCCTTCGGGTGGGAGGGCGCGCTGCCGTCGCGGGGTGCTTCGCCGGACCGGGCACCCTCCCGACGCTCGACGAGATCCGCTCGCCGGCCGCCTGGCTGGAGCGCGTGGCGCCCTGAAGGGACCGGGGAGACCACAGGGGACCGCGCCGCTAGCCCAGCTCGAGGTGCCGAAGTTGGTCCGAATGAGTCAAGTTTTGGGACGAGACCGACCGGGGCGCACCTCAAGCTGGGCCCGGCAGGCGCCGAACGGAGCGAGGCCCTGCCGGCATAGAGGACTGCCGGCGAAGCCTCGGCTCGCCGAGCGAGGCGAGGCGGGCCGACATTGAGGACCGCGGCCGGAGGCTCGGCTTGCCGAGCGAGGCGAGGCGGGCCGACATTGAGGACCGCGGCCGGAGGCTCGGCTCGCCGAGCGGGGCGAGGCGGGCCGACATTGAGGACCGCGGCCGGAGAGGCCGCCCCTTGCCTTTCCAGCCTGTACCGGGGAGCGAAGCGACCCGCTAGTTTGTCGAAGGATCGAACGGCATCAAGGCCAGCATCCGGTATTTGCCGCCCTTGCGGCGCAGTACCTCGGCCCACAGCTCCTCGGGATGGTCGCTGAAGATGTCCTCGGGACCGGCCGGGTCCACGATCCAAGCCGACTCTTCGAGCTCCCGCTCCAACTGGCCGGGGCCCCATCCCGCGTGGCCCGCAAATACCCGGGCGCGGCGCACTCCTTCGAGCTCGTCCGGCTCGGCGTCGTCGGGTGGGAAGCCGATGGACTCCAACACCGTCTTTCCCGCGAGGGCGGGGTCCTCGAACTCCGCCAGCACCACCGCCGCCTCCGGACGGACCGGGCCTCCCAGGAACACCGGGGATCCTGGTGGGACCAGACCGGCGAGGGCCGGGGCGGCCTCCTCAACGGTCGCGTCAGCGGGCCGGTTCAAGACGAGGCCGAGCGCCCCCTCGTCGCCGTGCTCGGCGACGAGCACCACCGTCCGCCGGAAGTTCGGATCGAAGAGGCTTCCAGCCGCGACCAGCAGCGAGCCGACCATGCTGTCCATATTCGAATCATCCCCCACCGGCCGCCGATTCTCATCGCCGCGGGGTCGTATCCTCGCCGTGCTGTGGAGGGAGGACTCATCACGAACACGCGAGTCGAGGGGAAGACGCTCGCCGGGGCGGTGCTTCGAGGCCTCCTTGCCGGCGCCGCCGGCACAGCGGCCATGGACCTCCTGTGGTTCGCACGTTACCGGCGCGACGGGGGCGAGAGTGGTCTGCTGGACTGGGAGTTCACTGTGGGCGTCGACGACTGGGAGAAGGCACCGGTCCCTGCCAAGGTGGGAAAGCGGATCGCAGAGAGCCTCCTGCGGCGCGAGCTCGCGCCGAAGTACGCCCCGATCACCAACAACGTCGTGCACTGGGGACAGGGTCTCCTCTGGGCGGCGCTGTTCGGGATCGCCGCCGGTGCCACCGCCGCTCCAAGGGTCGTATTCGGGCTGGCCTTCGGGCCGTTGGTGTGGTCGAGCGCGTATGTCGTTCTCCCGCCGACCGGGCTCTACAAGCCGATCTGGCAGTACGACGCCGCGACGCTGTGGAAGGACTTCAGCGCCCACCTCGTCTACGGCGTCGTGACCGCGGCCGTGTTTCGAGCTCTCGCCGGGCCTGGAGCCCCCCGCCGCTGCCGGCTCGGAATCAGGGATGCGCGTACGAGGGCGTGCCATCGATGAGGAAGCCAAACTCGTCGACATAGCACCACCACCAGTCCTCCCCGGGCTCGAACGACTGGATGAGGGGGTGGCCGGTCCTGTGAAAGTGGGCGGTGGCGTGGCGGTGCTTCGACTCGTCGCAGCACCCCACGTGTCCGCAGATCATGCACAGCCGTAGATGGACCCAGGTGTCGCCGGTCTTGAGACAGTCCTCGCACCCATCCGCGCTCGGAGTCACATCCATTGCCTGATCGAGGTGCATACATTCGACGGTCTCTTCATCCATGGCTTTGCCCCCGAATCGAACACCCGCGGTAGTTTCGCTTTGCTCGCGAGTGTACGGGGGATGCGGGCGGAGGGAGCTTCTTGGAAGGAACGGAGGTGCTCGATGGAGCAGCGGAGCTTCGGGCCCACTCGCACGAAGGTCTCCGTCATCGGCCAGGGGATCTGGATGATGGAGCGGGCAGGGCCGGCGGCGGTCGAATCGCTCCGGCACGGCATCGACCTCGGCATGACCCATATCGACACCGCCGAACTGTACGGCTCGGGGCGGGTGGAGGAGGAGGAGGAGGTGGTCGGCGAGGCGCTCGCCGGCAGGCGTGACGAGGTGTTCCTGACGTCGAAGGTCATGCCGGGCAATGCCTCTCGGCGCGGAACGATCGAGGCGTGCGAGCGGAGCCTCCGTCGGCTCGGCACCGACCGGCTCGACCTCTATCTCCTCCACTGGCCGAGCCGGCATCCCCTCGACCACACCTTCGGGCGTTCGTAGAATTGGAGCAAGCGGGGGGAAGATCCGGGCCTTCGGCGTTTCGAACTTCGAGGCCGATCAGCTGGAACGGGCAATCGACCTGTTCGGGCATGACCGCATCGCGTGCAACCAGATCCTCTACCACCTCGGCGAGCGGCAGGTCGAGAACGACTTGCTCCCGTTGTGCGAGCGGTCGCACGTCGCGCTCGTCGGCTACAGCCCGTTCGCCCAGGGGGCCTTCCGCTTCACGCACCCCGTGCTGACCGAGATCGGACGCGCCCACGGAGCTACTCCGCGCAGGTGGCGCTCCGGTTGCTCATCCGCGAGCCGGCGCTCTTCACGATTCCGAAGTCCTCCAGCCTCAAGCACGTGGAGGAAAACGCTGCCGCTGCCGACCTCGATCTCGCCGGCTATGAGATGCGCATCGATGCCGCCGGCCCGAAGGCGCCGGGGGCTGCGAATGCTCTGATCCGCACAGGGTCGGGACGCCGGTTCGGCCCTCCGGCTACGATCGAGTGTGCTGCTCGCCGACGTCGTCGCCGTCTCCGACGCGCTGCGTGTCACCACCTCTCGCACCGGCAAGCTCGCCGAGCTGGCCGACCTGCTTCGCCGGCTGCCGCCACCCGAGGTGCCCGCCGCGGTGGGCTTTCTCGCCGGTGAGCCTCGGCAGGGCAGGATCGGGGTCGGCTGGGCGACGCTCTCGGCGATCCAGCCCGAGCCTTCCGCTGCCCCGCAGCTGACGGTCGCGGACCTCGATCTGGCCCTCACGCGCATCCAGGAGACCACCGGGCCGGGATCGGCCGCCGAGCGCGCTCGTCTCTTCCAGGAGCTTCTTGTCCGGGCGACCGCCGAGGAGTCGGACTTCGTCCGGCGACTCCTGGTGGGGGAGCTCCGCCAGGGCGCGCTCGACGGTGTGATGGGCGAGGCGATTGCACGCGCAGCCGGCATTGCTCCGTCGATCGTGCGCCGGGGGCTGATGCTCTCCGGCGACCTTCGAGAGACCGCTCGGCTCGCGCTCGAAGGCGGAGCGGACGCGCTCCGAGGGATCGGCCTCCAGGTGCTGCGGCCCCTGCTGCCGATGCTTGCCTCCACTGCCGAGAGCGTCGAAGAGGCGCTGGCCGAGACGAGGCTCTCCTCGGTGGAGTGGAAGATCGACGGCGTTCGCATCCAGGTCCATCGCTCCGGCGACGAGGTTCGCATCTACACCCGCAACCTCAACGACGCCACCGACCGCCTCCCCGACGTCGTCGCGATCGCGCGGAGCCTCCCCGCGTCGGCGTTTGTGCTCGACGGCGAGGCCCTGTGGCCGGGCGAGTCCGGGATGCCGCGCGGCTTCAAGGAGCTCATGAGCCAGTTCGGGAGGCTGCCGGGGCGCGCGGCTGCCGAGATCGTCGCCTTCTTCTTCGACTGCCTGCATCTCGGGGGTGTCGACCTCATCGACCTGCCCCTCCTCGAGCGAACCGAGCACCTGGCCGCCCTTGCGGGCGAGTGGCGGATTCCCTCGATCACGACCGCAGATCCGGCAGCGGCGACTCGCTTCCTGGACGCCGCCCTCGAGGCCGGGCACGAGGGCGTCATGGTCAAGGGGGCGGACTCGACCTATCAGGCCGGGCGGCGCGGCAAGGCATGGAAGAAGGTCAAGGCGGCGAAGACGTGCGATCTCGTGGTCATCGGAGCCGAGTGGGGGCACGGCCGCCGGCAGGGCTGGCTCTCCAATCTGCACCTCGGCGCCATCGGTCCGGACGGACAGCCGGTGATGGTCGGCAAGACCTTCAAGGGGCTGACTGACGAGCGGCTGCGCTGGCAGACGGAGCAGTTCCTCCGGCTCGAATCGGGCCGGAGCGGGATCGTGGTCTTCGTACGTCCCGAGCTCGTCGTCGAGATCGAGCTGGACGGGGTGATGCCGTCGTCGCGCTACCCGGGCGGGGTCGCCCTGCGATTCGCGCGGGTGCGCCGCTACCGGCCCGACAAGAGCCCAGCCGAGGCGGACACGATCGAGACGGTACGGGCGCTGGCGCTGTGAACGAGGTGCGACCCTGGGAAGCAGGCTGAATGCCGTGCCGAGCAACTCTCCGCGTTCGAAAATCGACGGCAAGAAGAGTTTCGTTCCTGCGGCGAAATCGGCCCGGATTTTGTCACTGGCTCTCTCTACGATAAGTCTTGGACTTGGAGTTCCTCAAAGATGCCCTGCCCCTCGAGCTCGCCGACCTGATCGGCCAGATGCACGGGGTGGCCGCGGCGGCGCATCGGATCCTGCTCAGGACGGTGGCGATCCTCGACGACGAAGGCACCTCCCGGCAGGACGGGGCCCACACCACGGCGGCGTGGCTGTCGTTCCGGCTCGGGATCTCTCCTGCCACCGCCACCGAGTGGGTGCGCATCGCCCATGTCCTCGAGCAGCTGCCCAGGATCGCAGCCACCTACGAGGAGGGCAGGATCTGCCTCGACCAGCCGCGATCGCTGGTGGCGATCGCCATTCCCGAGACCGATGCCGAGCTGGCCGAACGGGCTGCCCGTCTGTCTGCCACCCAGCTCGCCGCCCTGGCCGCCACCGCCGGCGGGTGAGCGACGAGGAGGCGAGCGAGGCTCACCGCCGCCGGCACCTGCGCTGGTCCTGGAACCACGACCAGAGCTGGCTGCGCCTCTCGGGCGGGCTGCCCGCCGAGCAGGGGGCGGTGGTCGCCAAGGCCATCGAGCGCATGGTAGCAGGCCCCGAGGGAGGCCCCCATCGACACCTCCCGCTTCGATGCCCGCTGTGCCGATGCCCTGGTGGGGCGCCTCCGCCTCGCTCGGCAAAGACGCCGACGCCGACCGAGCCACCGTGGTGGTTCAAGTCGATGCGGAGGTGCTCGAGGCGAGGAATCAGCCGAGATCGAAGGAGCAGGGGCGATCCACCACGAGACGCTGCGGCGGCTGGTCTGCCGCCGTCGCTTCGCCCTGGAGCGAAGCGGCTGGTGACGATGGGCTCGGGGTGACCCGGGCGCCCTACAGGACGGAGCCGGTGCCGAGGAGCGTCACGTGCTCCGGGCTGGTGCTCGCGGAATGCTGGATCACGACGTCGCCAACGAGCGTCCCCACCGTTCCGGGGTTGAAGGTGATCGTGGCGTCGCAGTCGTCGGCAGGACCGAGAACGGACGCGCCACGGCAAGTCCCCGCGCTCAGGGCGAAGGCGTCCTTGTTCGGGCCGGCTACCGTGAGGTCCTCGATCGTCAGCTCACCGCCTCCGGCGTTTGCCACCGTGAACTCCAGCGCCTGGCTCCCGGCGCCGACGCCCAGCTTGCCGAAGTCGAGCTTCTTGGGCGTGACGAGGATCCGCGGCGGCGAGGCCGACAGGAAGGCCGACGGCGAGGGCGAGGGGTCGTACGAGGACGACGGTTCGGTCGAGGGCAGGGTTGTCGACGCATCGGTTGCGGTCGGGCTGGGCGTGGCCGTGCTGGAGGCCCTGTTGTCGCGGTCGGAGCTGTTGACCAGCGGGTACACCGCGACCGCTGCGGTGAGAAGCGTCGCGACCCCCGTCAGGATCCCAGGCATGCCGGTCCAGAAGGACTTGCCGCCGCTCATCTCCGCCTCCCTTCCCGCTCGAGCCGCGCCGACGTCCGGCCGGCGCGGCAAGCACGTCGTCGTGCTCGAGTCATAATCGCTGTCCAGGTGTGAGCCGAGCCGGGGCGCGGCGAAGGCGCCCCGCAAGCGCCTCATGGTCAGGCTACCCACCTGGCTCGGAAACATGCCCTACCGGCGCAATTGACCTTCCCGGGGCCCGGGATCAGGGAACGAGCCCCTCCACGTCGCCGAAATGGGCGAGGCCCTCGAACGGCGTGGACGCCTCGGCATACAGCCGACGCGGGATGCGGCCGCTCTCGTGGGCGAGGCGCCCCGCCTCGATCGCGAGGCGGATCGCGCGGGCCATGCGGGCAGGGTCCTTGGCCCGCGCCATGGCGCTTGCCGCCAGGATGCCGTCGCAGCCGATCTCCATCGCCATCGCCGCATCCGAGGCCGTGCCGATGCCGGCGTCGAGGATCACCGGCACCGAGGCGCGCTCGAGGATGATGGCCAGGTTGTAAGGGTTGCGGATCCCCGCGCCGCTGCCGATGGGCGAGCCGAGCGGCATGACCGCGGCACAGCCGGCGTCCTCGAGGCGGAGGGCGAGGATCGGGTCGTCGTTGGCGTAGGGGAGGACGACGAAGCCGTCGTCGACGAGCTGCTGGGCGGCGGCGAGCAGCTCCGGGCCGTCGGGGAACAAGGTCTTGTCGTCGCCGATGACCTCGAGCTTGATCCAGTTGGTCTCCAGCGCCTCACGCGCCATCCGGGCGGTCAGGACGGCGTCCCGGGCGGTGTAGCAGCCGGCCGTGTTCGGGAGGACTTCGCATCCCGCCCCCTCCACCAGCTCGATCACCGACCCACGAGCGGTGGGATCGACCCGACGCATGGCGACGGTGACGAGCTCGGCGCCGCTGGCCTCGAGGGCCGCCTCCATCCTTTCCAGGCTCGTGAAGCCGCCGGTGCCGAAGACGAGCCGCGACTCGAAGACCCGGCCCGCGATCTCCAGCTTTTCGCGGCGGGGCCTCGCCCTGGGGTCGGCACTGGTCGGGGTCTTCGGCGGGGTCATCGCGGTTCAGCCTCCCTGGACGGCGTGCAGGATCTCGATCCTCTGGCCGTCGCGCAAACCGGTGTCGTCCCAGCGAGCCCGCTCCACGACGTCCCCGTCGACCGCGACCGCGACGCCGCGGCCCTCGGTGATCCCGAGCAGCTCCACCACATCCCGGATCGTGCCGCCGTCCCGGACCTCCTCGGCCTTTCCGTTGACCTGCAGCCTCATCGGACCTCCGCGGTATGGACCCGGCTCGGGGTGAAGCGTCCGGGAGAGAACGGGGTGGCCACCTCGTCCAGCTCGCCGGTGACGAGGAGGCGTGCGATCGCGTCGGCGGTGACCGGCGTCAGCAACACGCCGTTGCGGTAATGACCGGTGGCCGCCACCAGTCCCTGGATCGAGGTCGGTCCGAGAAGCGGGGCATTGTCGGGCGTTGCGGGGCGCAGGCCGGCCGATGCCTCGGCGAGCTCGAGCTCCCGGATGCCGGGAGCGGCTTCGTCGGCGGCGCGGAGCAGCTCGTAGACCGCTCCGGCGGTGATCGCGGTGTCGAACCCCTGCTCCTCCACGGTGGCGCCGACGACGAGCTCCCCGTCTCGCCGCGGCACCAGATAGACCTCGTCGGTCCGGATGATGTGCCGCGTGAGCGGCTCGCCGCCTGCGCGCATCCGGGGCCGCAAGCGGAGGATCTGGCCCTTCACGGGGCGCAGCGCAGCGGTGACGTCGGCGGGCACTCCGCGGATCAGGCCCGACCACGACCCCGCGGCGAGGACGACGGTGTGGGCGGCCAGCTGCTCGCCTCCCGCGAGGCGGATGCCCGTCGCCCGCTCGTCCTCGACCAGGATCTCGGTAACCTCAACCCCAACGCGTACCCAGCCCCCCGAGCGCTCGAGCGCGATCCGCAGTGCGCGCCCGAGGCGCCTCGGGTCGATCTCGCGGTCGCCGCGGACCAACACGCCGGCCCGGGTCGAGGAGTGGAGGGACGGCTCGCGGCGGCGGCATTCGATCCCCGTCAGCCACTCGACCTCCAGCCCCAGCGAGCGTTGGAACTCGTGGAGGCGATGCAGGGCCTCGAGCCGGTCGCGGTCGAGGGCGACGAACAGCGTGCCGGGCACCGGGGAGGCCAGCGACATGCCGCTCGCCTGCTCGAGTCCGGCCACGAATGCGGGGTAGCGCCGGGCACTCTCGAGGTTGAGGGCCAGCAGGCGCTCCTCGCCGAAGGATGCCTCGGTCACTGGGGCCAGCATCCCGGCCGCCACCCACGACGCACCCCGCGGCGGGTCGTCACGGTCGACGACCAGCACGCGCTGTCCCTGCTGGGAGGCCTGCCAGGCGATCGCGAGGCCGATCACCCCGGCCCCGACGACGATCGTGTCGAGCTCTTCAGTCATCCAATCCCTACGCCGGCATTACCCGGACAGGTTCAGCGGGTCGTGGGCACCTTCGTTCCGCCCACCTCTCAGCCCGGTTGGCCCGAGCTCCCCGGTGCGGTCCTCCGACGGCGACGTCACCAGTATAGAAGGGGGGCTCGGCGAGCCCGGTGGACCCGCTCCGAGCGGTCATCACCGCCCGCGGGCGTCTCCCCCGGGAGCTGAGGCCCGACGCGAAGCGGGGCCGGGAGACCGGCCCGCCCCCCCCGCCTCGTTGATCGTCTACGAGCTGCCCGACGAGCGCAGCGGCGATGCGACGAAGGATCGAATCCGTCCGAGGAGGCGTCGTGCTCCACCCCCACCGGATCCGCCGCCGCGGCGCGTCCCGGCCGGCGGGGTCGCCATGAGCAGCCGGCGTCCCATCCGGCCGAAATGGAAGGCAACCACCAGCAGCAGCAACCCGCCCGCCAGAAAGCGCGCCCTGTCGAGCGGCTGCGAGATCAGCCGGGTGTCGGTGGTCGTGGTGGTCACGCCCCCGGCCTGCGCCTGCTCGGGTGCGGCCTCGGGAGCCTCCTCAGTCGCCTCGGGTAGCTGCCCCGTGTACGGGAGGAGGGGTGCGAAGCCGCGGTCCTTCTTGGGGGCCACCACCTGATAGGGCGGTGCCTTGGGGACCTCGACCGGCGCGATGGTCTGGTTCCCGAGCACCAGCGGCTGCTTGAAGGGCGTCGGCGAGGTGGAAGCGGTCGTTCCCGCCTCGGTTCCGGTTGCACCCTGCCCGGCCGCCTGCGTCGCCCCGCCGGCATCCGGGGTCGGTGAGGGCGGGATCGGCACGGTCAGCGCCGCGGTGGCTGCCGACGGCGATCCGGAGGCGATGCCATTGGCATCCACCGGGCTCTTGCGCACCGCCACGATCCGGTAGCCGTACGCCACGCCCGGCGTGGGGCCGACGTCGACGAAGCCGAGGGTCGATGCCGGGACCGACCCGACCTGGGTGAACGCTCCGCCGGCCTGCGACCGCTGGACGCGGTACCCCTGCATGTCGGCCTCGGGGTTCTTCGCCCAGACGACGACGATGTTGTTGCCTTCGATCCCGGCGTTGACGCCCGTGGGCGTCTTCGGCGGGTTGTTGACGTTGGCGGTGATCGTCCGGGTGGTCGAGTGCGGGTCGAGGCCTAGAAAGCTCTGGTGCTCGGCCACCGCCACGATGTTGTAGGTGCCGTTCACCTTCATCGCCGACGTTCCCCAGCTCACCGAGATCGTCGCCGAGGCCGGGGCCGACAGGGCGTCCCACGAGCAGGAATCCGAGCACCACGGCCCGGCGCCTTCTGGACCCTCGACCCGGACGCTGAAGCTCTTGAGGCCCACGATCCCGGTTCGGGCGTCCAGGGAGAAGTCCTTGGTCCCCGCCACGGTCTGTCCCGAGCTGATCCCACTCCAGGTGATTTCCACGTCGTCGGCCAGCGCAGTGACCGGGGTTGCCACGACCAGTGCTCCGACGACGAGCGCCTCGAGGATGGCTGCGATGCCCATGCGCCGCTTCATGCCGACCTCACCGGTTCGGAGGAAACGAGCTTCGCCCGGGCTACCAGACGCTGCCGGGCGGTGCCCTTGGGGTGGCAGGTGGTCAGCGTGAGCATCGGGACCTTCGTGGGGGCCACGGTCGTCCAGTCGTTGGGCACCGTCACCCACGGGTTGGCGTGGTTGTCAAACGAGGTGACGACCTCGTAGGTGTGGCGGGCGAACGGAGTCACGAGGATCACCCTGTCGCCGGGGGAGAGCCGGTCGAGGTCCGAGAACGGCTTGCCGTTCATCGTCCGGTGCCCGGCGATGGCCACGTTCCCGGCCTCGCCAGGCAGCGGGGTCTCCGGGTAGTGCCCGGCGCCGGCGGCCAGGGCCTTGGCGTTCGTCCCCTCGACGACCACGGCGTCCACGTCGATCTTCGGGATCATGATCCGGGTGAGTGGGCTACCGACGGAGACCTTGCGAGCTGCGTAAGCCTGCTTCACCTCGGTGGTGGTGAAGGTCTGGCGCAGGTGGTTCTGCTTGATCGTTGCTCGTTGATTCGTGTAGTAGGGGTATCCCGCCAGTCCGGCGGCTCCCACCACCAGCACTCCCGTCAGGACGAAGAGGGTGGTGGCGAGAGCACGGCGGGCCTTGGGACTTGAGAGCCGAGGCATGGTTGGTCAGTCCCTGTGTGCGGTTTGCTTATGTGGATGTGGTGTAGTGCTGCACGTGGGTCAGGCCTTCGCCCGAACCCGTCGGGCCTTGCGGTAGCTGAGGGCCGCCGAGAAGGACAGCACCGCAGCACCGGCAAGGAAGGCGAAGGTGGGGCCACCGGTCAGCGGGAGCGGAGCGGGGACCACCTCGGCCTTGACGAGGTCGCCACCGGCCGAGACGTTGGAGGCCGCAACCTTCAAGCGGAGGCCTCCGTCCTTGGCGCCGAGCGACGAGGCGCCAAGACCCTGGAGGGCGTTGATGCCGACGGCGGTGGCGGCAGCCGACACGTTGCGCCCGACCTGCTTCGGGGTGGCGCTGGCGAGCTCGATCGTGGTGGCCAGGGGCGTCCCGTCGAGGACGGACAGCAGGTTGTTGAGCGACGGAGCCTCGATCGGCAGTGAGATGAAATCGTTGCCGGTGAGGCCGAGAAGGTCCTTGACCTTCAGGTTGGCCACGGCCGGGACTGCGCTGGCCTCAGCCGTCCCGGAGGCGTCGCTCCACGATGCGGTCGTCCTGGCGGCGGAGACGTCGATGATCGCAAGGGCGTCCTGCAAGGTGCCGAAGAGGGCGACCTTTGCGCCGGCAGCCGCCGAGGTGATCGTGGTGACGACCCCCTGGTTGGTGATGTCGGTGGTCGAAGTGCCCGCCTGGATCTGGGCGATGCTGCCCAGGTTGTTGATCAGCTGGTTGATCAGGTTGACGATCGCCTGCGTCAGCTGGTCGAGCTGGACCGGAACGAGCGGGATGTTGACGGTCTTGAGCACGCTGCTCACGAGCCCGGTGGCGCTCCCCACGAGCTGCTGTGCGGTCCCGACGAGGTTGTTCACGTCGAGGGGAACGGGTGCGCCCGTGGCGCCGATGGGCAGCCCGAGGGTCTTGAGCAGGTCGAGGTTGAGGCCGACGTCGATCGTGTCGATCACGCCGGCGAGGTTGTTGGCGGCCGGGCGTCCGTCCTGCGCGAACGAGTGCGAGGCGGCGCAGCTCGTCCCGAGCTTGACGATCCCGAGCAGATCGAGCTTGGTGCAGCTCTTGTCGCCACTACCCTCATTGCCGGGGTAGGCGCTCTGGATGGTGTTGGACTTGCTGCAGGGCAGGCCCCCAACCGGCAGTTCCGGAGCCTGGATCCCCAGCCCGAGAATGTCGCAGCTTCCCATCGCCAGGCCATTGACCTTCAGGTCCTTGAGCCCCGAGAAGCTACCCGAGGTCAGGCCAACCGTCAGGCCCTTGAAGGTGTTCGACAGGAGCGGAACCGCGTTCAGAGCAGGCAACGCGAGCTCGAATGCCTTTCCGACCCCCAGGCCCTGCAGAAGGACCAGTGGGTCCGCCGCCGAGGCCGTTGGGACATACGCGCTGGACATGAGCACGACCAGCAGCGCAGATACCGCGAAGCGTCTCACAACATTTCCCCCCTTCCGGGTCTTCGTGCTGCTTGGTGTCCGAATTGTTTCACGACGTACCGGCGGGGGGCCATACGCTGAGCCCTAGTCCATCGGCACTACGATTAACGGGCCGGTCACGGAAATCACACGCCCTCGGCGCAAAATCTCACTCCTCGCGGTCATGGGAACCGCTTCGACCGGAACCGGAAGGTTTGGACACGGGAGAAACTGGGGATTCTCGGGCCGCAGCGGTCGGGCGTCCGCGGGGGCCGTGGGGGGCAGCGCAGCCGGGGATCCGGCCAATGGCGGGCGGGCCGTCGCTTTGCTCGAGCCGTCCTGCGGCGCGGGCAGATCCGGACCGCAGAGGGGCAGAGGATGCGTGGAGCACCCGGGGAGAAGCTGACCCTGGAGTGTTGGTTGAACGGGGGGCCGACGGCGCCCGGTGAGGCGCGCGTCGCCATCGACAACGCCGCAGGGGACTTCACCCAGGACGTCTACGAACGCGTCCGGCTGCTCGTGAGCGAGCTCGTGACGAACAGCGTTCGGCACACAGGGATCGGGCCCGGCGTCGAAGGCCAGATCGTGCTCCGACTGTCGGCCACTCCCGACCGTGTCCGCGTCGAGGTGAGCGACCCAGGGGGCTCCGGCAGGCCGAGGATGACGCCGTCGCCCGGAGCGGACGGCGGCTGGGGCCTGCTGCTGGTCGACCAGCTTTCCGACCGTTGGGGCGCCTCGCAGTACCGCGGGACCACGGTCTGGTTCGAGATCGACCGTTTTGGGGAACCCCGGCTGACCGGAGACGTGGCCTAGCGGGTCGCTTCGCTCCCCGGCACAGGCCAGAGAGGCAAGGGGCGGCCTCCGGCCGCGGTCCTCAATGTCGGCCCGCCTCGCCCCGCTCGGCGAGCCGAGGCTTCGCCGGCAGTCCTCATATGCCGGCAGGGCCTCACTCCGTTCGGCGCCTGCCGGGCCCAGCTTGAGGTGCGCCCCGGTCGGTCTCGTCCCAAACTTGACTCATTCGCGCCAACTTCGGCACCTCGAGCTGGGCCAGTCGAAGCAACCAGGACGCGCGAGAGGTGCTACCGCCGCT
>JBOGWP010000202.1:0-4535 GCA_050693875.1 Actinomycetota bacterium | reverse complement strand
CCGCAGGCGAGTGAACCACGTGTGTCTCAGCTGATGGCAGGTGGCCCGATCGATGTTCGCTCGACCCCGGGCGCTGGAAAGGATCTCGTCCAGCCCGGCGGCGGTGAGGGGTTGTCCCCTGTGCGGTCCTTTGAGCACCACGAAGACCCGCTCGGTCGACGAGGTCCGGGGCCGCTCCTGCTCGAGGTAGGCGCCGAGCGAGGTGAAAAAGCGAGGCGAGATTGGCACGACCCGCTGGTGGCCGCCTTTGCCCTCGGCGATGAACAACCGGCGCTCGCCGGCGTTGATGTCGGCCAGGCGCAGGCCCAGGATCTCGCAGCGGCGCAGGCCACCCAGCAGCATCCCCTCGACCATGGCCCGGTCTCGATGGCTCCGCAGCGCAGCGAACAGGGCATCGACCTCGGCGGGCGAGAGCACCCGGGGCAGGGTGCGCGGCGTGCGGATGAGAGCTCTCCTGCCGCCCTTGCTCTTTGCAGCCCCCGGCCGGCGGGCTGCCAGCCCTCGCGGGACAGGGTTGGTGGCAATGCCGGCGTCACCCCGGGCGACCAGGTAGGTGTACAGGCCCGAGAGGCTGGACAGTCGCCGGGCGATGGTGCGAGCGGCGAGGCCCGCCTCGCCATCCTCCAGGCGAACGACCTTGTTCCCAAGACGCGGCGATCGCTGTGCCTTCAGAAAGGCAAACACGTCGGCGGTCGTCACCGCGGCGGGTTCCTTGCTGATCACAGAGAAGAAGACCTTGAGGTCGTAGGCCACGGCGAGCCAGGTGTTGGTTCGGGCTCGGGCGCCGACGAAGGCGAGATAGTCGTCGAGGAGGGGGTGACCGAGCTGGATCGAGCCGACGTCGGAACCGCTGGAGGCGCGGACAAGACAAGGAAACCAAGTCACGGGTGCTCCTTCCGGAGAGGGCTGGATGGATCATGGACCACGGCCCCTCGAGGTGGCCGGATTCACCCACATATCAAACAAGTAGCGCCATGAGGCCCTGCAGACTCATCCCGGCATTCGCAAGCTCGGTGGCGTAGGTGTGACGGAGTTGGTGGGGAGTCACCCGCAGGTGCTGACCTCCGGCTCCGCTGAGCCCGGCAGCTGCCACGGCGGCGTCGAGGCCCTTGCGGAGGCGCCAGCCTGTGAGCCGCTGGCCGCGCTGCGCGAACACGTAGTCGCAGGGATCGCCGGTTCGAGGGTTGGGATGAGGCCGTTGCGGACCTCGCAGGGCGACCCAGGTGTCGAGTGTCGCCACGGTGTCGGCATCGAGGGGCACGGAGCGTTCGGTGCCGAGCTTGCCGAGCGGGACTCGCAGCCATGTTCCGGTGGGGCCGTAGTCGACGACGCAGCCGAGCTGGAGGTCCAGGAGCTCCCCGAGACGAAGGCCCGCTCGGCGCAGCAGGGTGATCCCGACCCGGGCGAAGTCGTCGTCGAGCCTGGCCACCTCGTGAAGGAGCGCGGCATCGACGTCCGGCGCCAACCCGCGTGGTAGGGGACGGGGAAGGCGGGGAACGTCGGAGGCGAACAGGAGGCGACGTTCGGGCCGCTCCGACCATCCCCACAGCGTGATGTCGTCGAGCATGTTGCGAACGGCCAGCACCCCGCCGTGAATCACACTGGCCGACACCTGCCTGTCGCGAGCGAGACGGCCCCGCCAGCTGCGTTTCCGGTTCCACGCTAGGAACTCCTCGATGTGGGCACGCCCGAGCTGGCGCAGGGAAGCCACTTCGGGATGATGGACGGTGAGGAACTCGCCGAAGGGAACCAGGGCATTCACGAGGCCCTCGACCGAGGACCGCGACAGGACCGCGGAGCGGGTGTTGACGTAGGTGACCATGACCCGGCGGATCTCCGGGGCCGCCACGGTTCCGAACCGATCAGCGATGCCGGCCCTGGGCACGCGCCGGCGGGCGGGCTGGCGGTGATGCCGAGCTCATAGAGCACCTGGCGCACTCCGAACATGCGCCTGTGCCAGGACTTGCGGGTAGCGGCTGACGCGGCGGGAGTGGCTGCCAGCGCCTCGAGGAACCGTTCGACGTCCTCGTCGGTGAGCTCGCGCAGCCGCCGGCAGCTGAGGGCCATGAGGGCGCAGGTCGTCTCATCGACGACGTCTCGGGTCCACTTCGGGCTCCACCTGAGACGGACGCCGACATCGCGAGCGGCGGCGAGATCCTCGGGCCAGAGTGCCTCGGCGGTCTGGCGCAAGCCGAGCAAGTGCTTGGCCGCCAGCAGGTCCATGTCGATGGCCATCCGGCCTGCGAATGCGGCCCACACGATGAACAGCCAGGCCCGGTCACGTTGGAGATCGGCGAGCCGTGCCGTCACCGGCCGGGTCATCCACTCGTTGGCATTGGGATGGGCGGCCAGGAATGCCCGGGCATGACGGAGCCGATCTCGAATCCCCCGATCTCCGACGCCGGCCTCATGACAGAAGCGGGCGTACGCGTCCAGCATCGGATGGTCCGCCTCGGTTGCGAAACGAGCAACTGCCCTCGTCACCGCCCCAGCACCGCCCGAGCCGCGGCGTACTCGGCCGCCACATGCTCCGTCGACAAGTGCACGTAGCCGGCCGTCGTCTCAGGGCTGGCATGCCCCATCAGCTCGCGCAGCACCAGCAGGTCGATCCCCGCTGCCGCCAACTCGGTGCCGTAGGTGTGGCGCAACCGGTGCGGTCGCACCCTCGTCGCCCCGGACGTGTGGCGGTGGTAGCGGAAGACGCTGCGCATGCCCGCCTCGGTCATGGCCCTCCCCGCCGTCGGGCCTTGCAGCACGACGAAGCACTCCCGGGTCTTCAGGCCCGGCGGTCGTTCTGTTCGCAGGTAGGCGGCCAACTCGGTGAAGAACGACTGGTCGACCGGCACCGTGCGTTCTCGGCCGCTCTTGCCGACCACCCGCACCCATCGGCGACCCTGGTCCGCATCGGCCAACAGGAGCGAGCGCACCTCGGCGGCACGGAGCCCGCCGAACACCATCAGCAGCACGATCGCCCGGTCCCGGTGCGTACGAAGGTCGGACCAACCGACCGCCCTGGCGCACTCTCCCTGGCCCGAGGTGACCGAGCGCACCCCGGACCTTTGGTCGCAGGCCTTGGCCCCGCGAGGTGACGGCACCGGGTTGTCTGCTCTGGCCCCGGACATCACTTGATGCTCGAAGAACGCCCGGACCGCCGCCACCCGACGGTTGACCGATGTCGGCGCTGACCCCCGCCCAGCGGTGATCGTCACGACCTTCTCGCGGCCCGGCCGGCGCACCGACTGCCAGTCGATCCAGTCGAACACGTCGGTCGGGACCACCCCGGGGACCTGGATGGCCCGCTCCTGCAAGAACCGGGCGAAGTTGAGCAGGTCGAAGGCGTAGGCCCGAACCGTCGCCGGGGAGAAAGCCCGGGACTCGAGATGGGCCAGGAATGCGTTCGCCGCTTTGACGCCGATCCAAGAACCCCTGAGCCGGTGTGAATCCGCCTGTCGTTGCACTGCCGCCAAAGTCGCTTCCGGTCGGTTCACCGCCGGGCTTCTCCGCCGGCGCCGAGGTCCTCGCCACGGAGCAGCGACGCGAACCGAGCGACGTCCGCACTCAGATCATCGAGGTCGAAAGCACCGCCCACACCGAGGAAACGGCTGATCGACCCTGCCAGCCACTCATGATCCGAGGCATCCAGCCAGCGGCCCAGGAACTCGAGGAGCTCGGCCAGTTCCACGGCCTCGACGGCATCGATCGCAACCGGTCGGACTCGCATCGCTGCAACCTCCGGGCTGTGCTCAGGCTCAGGATGAACCCAATGCGCTACCGGTTGGTGGATCCTCAGGCCGCTTTGGTAAACGGCCTCTCACTTGGCCGGTTAACCCATATGGGGTTGGTCGTTCTGAGGTGCCCCCAGTGCTCAGCCGGGTAGTCGTAGAAGGCGAGCAGCTCCTCCCGCTCGTCGGTGATCTTGGCCGCCGCCTTCGCCCACTTCGCCCCGAACTCAGCCTCGAACCGATCGACGGCCGTCTCCGCCTGGCCTCGATTCTCGGCGCAGGTGATCTCGAAGATCGCCTTCTTCGCCGCCGGTTGGATCGAGGAGGGCAGGCAGTCGAGGACGTTGGCGGTCTTGTGCACCCAGTCGCGCTGATGACGGGTCTCGGGAAAGACCTCCCCCACCGCCGCCCAGAACCCGAGCGCCCCGTCTCCCACCGCCAACACCGGCGCCCGCATGCCACGCTTCTTGCAGCTCCTGAGCAGGTCCGCCCAGCTCTCGGTGGACTCCCGGTAGCCGTCGGGATGGCGACGAGCTCCTTCGTTCCGTCCACCCGGACACCCACGATGACCAGGCAACACAGGCGCTTGTCCTCGCCGAGGCGGATCGTGAAGTGCACCCCGTCGACCCAGATGTACACGAAGTCTGACTTCGAGAGGTCGCGCGCCATGAACGACTTGACCTCGACTCTCCCAGCTGGCGGTGAGCCGGGAGATCACCGAGGCCGACAGACCCGCCTCGGTGCCGAAGAACTCCGCCAGGGCGGGCACGAAGTCCTTGGTCGACAGCCCGTGGAGATACAAGAGGGGGAGCA
>JBOGWP010000201.1:0-1947 GCA_050693875.1 Actinomycetota bacterium | reverse complement strand
GCTGTACGCGTACCGGCATCACGGGTTCTGGAAGTCGATGGACACATATAAGGACGCGGTCGATCTGACCGCGCTCGCGACGGAAGGGAGGGTCCCCTGGGCTCGATCAACGGCGCCCGCGTCCTCGTAACCGGGGCGGACGGGTTCATCGGCTCACACCTGACCCGCCGGCTGGTCGCCGACGGTGCCGAGGTTCACGCGCTGACGAGCGAGGTGTCCTCGGTGTATCCGCAGCGTCTGATCGACCTGCGTGGCTCGATCCAGATCCACGAAGGGAACCTGATGGACCGCAGCGCGATGGACGCGGTCGCCCGCTTGGCCAAGCCGTCGCACATCTTCCACCTCGCGGCGTACACGCACGTCGGCAAGTCGTGGCAGCGCGTCGACGAGTGCATCCAAGCCAACATCCAAGGGACCATGAACCTGCTCCAGGCGCTCGCCGACCAGGGGTACGAGCGGTTCGTCAACACGGGAACCAGCGAGATCTACGGCGACATCGCGGTCCCGTTCCGCGAGGGCGCGGTCGTGAACCCGATCTCGCCATACTCGGTCTCGAAGTACGCAGCCGAGCGATTCTGCCGGCTGTTCCAGCGCGCCTATGGGTGGCCGATCGTGATGCTGCGGCCGTTCAACGCCTACGGCCCGGCCCAGAGTCCCGATCGCGTGATCCCCGAGATCATCGCGCGAGCGGTGCGCAAAGAAGAATTGAAGATGACGCAAGGCCGGCAGACCCGCGAGTTCAACTACGTCGAGGACCTCGCGGACGGGTTCGTGAAGGCGGCGACCACGGAGGGCGTCGAGGGCGAGCTGTTCAACATCGGCGGCGGCGAGGAGATCTCGATGCGGGATGTGGCCACGATGATCCTCGACATCATGGGCAACCCGATCGAGCCTCAGTTCGGTGCCCTGCCGGAGCGGCCGACGGAGATCGTGCGGATGTACTGCGACTCGTCCAGGGCTCGCGAGCGGCTCCGCTGGGCGCCGAAGCACTCACTCCGCGAGGGCCTCGAGAAGACGATCGACTGGTACCGCCGGGAGCTCGACACGCCGGGCTCACCGTTCGTCCCGTAACGGCCAAGGCGCGGAGTAACTCGGCCACCTGCGGAAACGCATCCGTTTGCCCTGGTTCGATTTGGAACCTCCTTTCCCGTTTGGGAGACAAGGAAGGATGTTGCCGTTTTTAGGCGTATTGAGTCTGTGATCGGCCTTATCGGCCGGAGAGGGAGGGTGAGGCCTGTGCGGAAGCTGGGAGTTGTGGCCATGGTGGCCTGCATCGCGCTTGTCATCGGCTTGCCGGGACCGGCCGGGGCAAGCGTCACCGGTGCCACGGTGTTCAACTGCAACGTGAGTTTGCCGGTCTGGCCGACGGCCAACGGCCCGGCCGTGAACTGCGTCGGTAAGACCACGGGCTATCTCCAAGGCCAGACGACGGCTCCGGCGAAGGCGTATAGGGTCGCTGCCGCCAACTCCTCGTTCATCGGGGCCGCGGCGAAGTACAGCGAGACGTGCGTTTTCAACGAGCCCCTGAACGGCAAAGCGAACGGCTCGTTCTCGGCCTCAGGGCTCCGCTCGATCACGCCTGCGGGCACGGCAAGCTCCTCCGGCACGGCCTTCGTGTGGACCAGGATCGGATCCTCGGCCCTGATCAACCTGACGGGCGGCACGATCTTCTTGCCCATGGGCAAGCAAGCGAAGGGCTCGCGTGGGACGTCTGCTGCGGCGTTCGCGCCGACCAGCCCGATCCCGCCGGGGACGTGCACGAAGCCCAAGCCCCTCAAGGCGACCATCGTCGGTGTCGCGATCTTCCAGAGCTAAATCGTTACGAAACGGTACGGAAGGCGCAGGGGTTTCGCCCTGCGCCTTCCGTGTCCTTTGGGCCTGCTCAGGACGTGAGGTCCGAGAGGAATCGGCCGCATTTTCACGAAACGGTTGGACACAGATGAGCTC
>JBOGWP010000200.1:0-34780 GCA_050693875.1 Actinomycetota bacterium | reverse complement strand
AAGGCTAATCCGCCCAGGGTAAGTCGGGACCTAAGGCGAGGCCGAGAGGCGTAGTCGATGGACAACGGGTTGATATTCCCGTACCAGTGCTTCCGCGCCCCGCCCGAGGCCCGTCCCTAAGGGAAGCCCCTACGGGGGCCTACCGACCGGACGGGTAGTAGGGCAGCGATGGGGTGACGCAGAAAGGTAAGCCAGCCCGGCCGATGGTCGAGTCGGGGTAAGTGTGTAGGGAGATCTCTCAGGAAAATCCGGGGGATCACATCCTGAGGCACGATGCCGAGGCGCTTTAGCCGAAGTGGCCGAACCTCAGCTGCCTAGAAAAGCCTCTAGCGAGTGGGAGCACTGCCCGTACCCCAAACCGACGCAGGTGGGCGAGTAGAGAATACTAAGGCGATCGAGAGAACCCTGGTCAAGGAACTAGGCAAGTTGGCCCCGTAACTTCGGGAGAAGGGGCACCCTTGGCGGTGACGGCCTTCGCGGTCCGAGCTGCCAGGGGTCGCAGAGAATAGGCCCAAGCGACTGTTTACTAAAAACACAGGTCCATGCGAAGCCGTAAGGCACGGTATATGGACTGACGCCTGCCCGGTGCCGGAACGTTAAGGGGAGGGGTCAGCCGCCTCTTCGGAGGGGGCGAAGCCCTGAACCTAAGCGCCGGTAAACGGCGGCCGTAACTATAAGTTGACCGTTGTAGTTACGTTAAAAAATCTGGCTATATGCTGGGAACCCTGAGTATCCGCTCCGTACTGTCGATCGCTCGGCAGTGACAATCGGACGGTGCAGGCAATCAGCAGGAAAGGCCGGCCCTCATGAGCGGGCCGGAATCCTCAGAGGCCATACGCCAGACACGAGTTCGTGAAGAGATGGTCCAGCCTCGTGGCGACACGATGGGTAATGAACGGTCCTAAGGTAGGAAGCCCCCAGGCAGGCAGGGGGCGCTGCCCCCCGCAGCGGTGACGCTGCGGTGAGTAGCCGGCTGTTTGCTGGAAAACCCGGTGCATCCCGAGCTACTCGCCCGGATTTGTCATACGCGGCTCCTAGAATGGAGAACATGACGGGCAGTCACAATGCGACGGGTGCGGAAGACCAGCAGGAAAGACTCAAGACTGTGGGGTGGGTTTTTGGGTTCGTAGACGGCGAAGGATGCTTCAGCTGTCCCAGGTTTTGAGAATCCTCAGAGACCATACGCCGGCCCTCTCCCTGTTAGGAGAAGAAGAGATGGTCCGGACCCTACGGCGACGTAGGGAGGCTGGCGGAAACGACCAGCCCGATCACTCGATTCAGAGTGGTTTGGTAACAGGATCCAGCGAAATTCCTTGTCGGGTGAACATTTGCCCCACGTGGAGGTGACTCCGCGTGCAAACCCGCTCATAACGGTGAACCCCCACCCGTCTGCTTCGAGCAGGTCGAAGCTGCAGGCGGCGGGCAACGCCGTGGGAAGCCCTCTGCCTCTGAAAAAGGAGGTATGGCCCTGTAACGACTGATCCCTTTGGGGTGAGGCCCGGATTTCTGTCACACCTGCGACGTAAACTTCAGGGGTGCCAAATCTTCGATCTGGGCAAGACGCGGGCTCTCGGACAGGTCTTGTCGATGTCCCCTCATGCATCTCCGGGACATTGACTGAGCTGAACGAGGTGAAGGCATAGTCTGTCCCTCTGGAAACAGAGGACTAATGACGAAGTTCCGACCTGCACGAATGGCGTAACGACTTGGGCACTGTCTCGACCAGGGACTCGGCGAAATTGCACTACGAGTAAAGATGCTCGTTACCCGTGGAAGGACGGAAAGACCCCGTGGACCATTACTACAGCTTGGTATTGAGATCTGACATATGTTGCGTAGGATAGGCGGGAGGCTGGGAAGCCGGGACTCCGGTTCCGGTGGAGCCGCCCTTGAAATACCGCTCTGCATGTGTTGGGTCCCTAACCCACGCCCGTTATCCGGGTGAGGGACAGTGCCAGGTGGGTAGTTTGACTGGGGCGGTCGCCTCCCAAACTGTAACGGAGGCGCCCAAAGGTTCCCTCAAGCTGGTTGGCAATCAGCTGTCGAGTGCAAGGGCACAAGGGAGCTTGACTGCGAGACCTACAAGTCGAGCAGGTGCGAAAGCAGGGCCTAGTGATCCGGCGGTTCCTCGTGGGAGGGCCGTCGCTCAACGGATAAAAGGTACCCCGGGGATAACAGGCTGATCTTGCCCAAGCGTCCACAGCGACGGCAAGGTTTGGCACCTCGATGTCGGCTCGTCGCATCCTGGAGCTGGAGCAGGTTCCAAGGGTTGGGCTGTTCGCCCATTAAAGCGGTACGCGAGCTGGGTTTAGAACGTCGTGAGACAGTGGGGGAACCGTGCTGTCTATAAATTCGGCTAAATGCTGGAAAGTCCGGTGGATCCGGCGGTACTCGAAATGTCACACCCGGTAGATAGGGTGGCGACATGAGGAGTGACAATCCGACCGGTGCGGATGATCAGCAGGAAAGGCTGGATGCCTGCATAGCGGGTTACGTCGACGGGGAAGGGACATTCCACGTCGCCGTGGAACCCGAGCGCCGAAAGGCAACCGCTGTTGAGCAGCAAACAGAGCGAATTCCTCACCTTCGCCTGGATCGTGAGAGCCATGGCGCAGCGGGTTCACCGCAGTCCCGAAGGGTTTGGTCGTGTTGTGCCAGGCCCTATGGATGAATGGTGGAGGCCGATATCGCTCGAAGAAGTACGGCATCCAGAATCCTCAGAGACCATACGCCGAACACCATCTCGACGGTGGTGAAGATATGGTCCGACCTGCATGGCGACATGCAGAGCCGGGCAGAAATGACCCGGCCCCCGGCCGATTAGACGGTCGGTGGTAACAACGTGTCGGTCCCTATCCTCCATGGGCGCAGGAGCCTTGAGGAGAGCTGTCCCCAGTACGAGAGGACCGGGACGGACGGACCTCTGGTGTGTGAGTTGTCCTGCCAAGGGCACTGCTCATTGGCCACGTCCGGACGGGATAAGCGCTGAAAGCATCTAAGTGCGAAGCCCACTCCAAGATGAGGGCTCCCACGGGTAAAACCGGTAAGGACCCCAGCAGACGACTGGGTTGATAGGCGGGAGGTGTAAGCACGGCAACGTGTTGAGCCGACCCGTACTAATTGTCCGAGGACTTGATCGTTGCTCGCGCTCGCTATGGAGTCCTCAAGGGGCCAAAAGCACCTTGAGACAAAGACGTTCCGGTGGCCATAGGGGAGGGGAAACACCCGGTCCCATTCCGAACCCGGAAGTTAAGCCCTCCACCGCCGATGGTACTGCTCTGGAGACGGAGTGGGAGAGTAGGTCGCTGCCGGGGCACTATTGACGAACAAGAGCCATGTTCCGAACGCCTTCGGCGGGGGAGCGTGGCTCTTTTCTTGTCGGCCAAGCCCGCGATGCCGGTTCCAGCCGCTCCGGGGGATAGCCTTGCGGCCGTGAAACCCCGTCCGCGGCACGACGGCGCCCAAGGCCGGCGCCGCAAACCACCCACGAAGGAGCGACAGAGGCGAGTCCCAAGAGCGGACGCCTCCCCGCACGCCGAACGCCGTGCCCGCCAGGGAGAGCCCCGGCAGAAGCCAACCGCGAGGGCCCGCCGGCCGCCGCCGAAACGACCCGCCGCCCCCCAGGCCCCGCTGGACGGGCCCGAGCTCTCCCGGGAGTGGGTCGAGGAGATCCGGGCGACCGCAAGGGGGGAGGCCCAGCGGGCCGTGGACCTCGTCCAGCGGGCTCTCGCGGCCTACGACGACGAGGATGTCGACGCCGCGGTGGCCGCGGCCGCCGAGGCGAAGGGCATCGCACCTCGCGCGGCCCGTGTCCGTGAGCTGCTTGGTCTCTGCCTCTACCGGGCGGGCCGGTGGCAGGAGGCGGTGCGCGAGCTGCTCGCTTTCCGCCGCATGACCGGGTCGGTCGAGGAGAACCACGTGATCGGCGACGCCTACCGAGCCCTCGGAAGGCCCGACCGGGCGCTCGAGCTGATCAGCGAGGTACCCCGCCGGAAGGTCCCTGCCGACCTGTGGGCCGAGGTCGTCATCGTCGCCGCCGGCGCGCTCGCCGACAAGGGCGAGCTCGACCAGGCCCTCCTGCGTCTCGCCCGGGCCGACCTCGAGCCGAGGAGCGTCGAGCCCTACCACCTCCGCCTCTGGTACGTGCGGTCGGACCTCCTCGAGCGCGCGGGGCGTCACGAGGAGGCAAGGGCGGGATGGGAGCGGATCGCCGCCGAGGACCCGGACTTCCACGATGTGATGGAGAGGCTGTCGCCCCACTCCACCTAGACCACGACGTTCCGTAGCCCTTCCACACACGCGGAAGGCAGCGGTGCTTGCCCGACCCGAGGCGACTACGCCGTCGCGCCCCTCGTTCCGAGGTATCGCAGGATCCCCATCGCGTTGAGACGGTAGGAGACCGCGTCCTCGAGCTTTCGCACCAACTCCGCCCCCAGCCCGCGCTCGAGCATCCCCGATCGGAACCCGCCCGCCACCTCGTCCACGCCTCCGCCTCTCGCCGCCACCTCCTCTGCAACCCGCACCCAGAGTCGCAGCCGGTCGACTGCCTCGTCGAAGACGCCGATCGGGTCGGGCACCGGACCGAAGTGGGTGGGGAGGACGCGCCGCGCTCCCAGGAGGGCAAGCCGCCGGATGCTCTCGACCGACTGCTCCAGGTCGAACTCGGGCGGCGGCGTCGCCGGACGGATCATCCTCGCCTCGGGAAGGTAGACCCCGAGCGCGTCTCCGACGAACAGGTCCCCTCGATCGGCATCGAACAGCGCCATGTGATGCCGGGCGTGCCCCGGCGTGTAGAACGCCTCGAGCACCCGGCCCGCGCCCAGGTCGGCGACCGTCCCGTCGGTTGCTACCACCTCGATCCGGCCCTCCGGGATCGGGACGACGCTGCCCCACAGCCGCTCCATGTCGGGGTAGAGGCGAGCCGCCGAAGCCCACAGCCGGGAGGGATCGACGAGATGGGGAGCTCCCTCCTCGCGGACCACCACGCGGGCCCCGGGAAAGCGCTCGGCGAGGTGGCCGGCGGCGCCGGCATGGTCGAGGTGGATGTGCGTCAGGATGATCCAGTCCAGGCGTTCCGCACCGGCCTCCGCCAGCCCCTTCAGCACATGGGGGAGCGATGTCGCCGGGGCGGTCTCGACGATCGCCGGGTGCGGGCCCGGGAGGCAGTAGACCGCGGTGACGCCGGGCCAGCCGTGCATCTTGGAGTCGATGGCGACGAGGCCGTCGCCATAGTCGTGGATCAAGAACGCCGATGATACCCTGGCCCGCGTGCCCCACCGCGTGCCGCCGCGATGATCCGCGCGCATCTGGTCATGAATCCCGAGGCTCGACGTGTGACCCCTGCGCTGCTGCGCGTGATCGCAGCAGCCCTGGAATCCAGGCTCAAGCTCGAGGTCACCGAGACGCACGCCCGGGATGCAGGCATCGAGATCGGGCGGAACGCCGCCGGGTCGGGTTGTGAGCTCGTGATCGCGTTCGGCGGCGACGGTCTCGTCAACGAGGTGGTGAACGGCATCGCCGGAACCGACGCCGCCCTCGGCATCATCCCGGGCGGCACGATGAACGTGCTGGCGCGCAACCTGGGGATCCCGCGCGACCCCCTGAAGGCTGCCGACCATCTCCTGCAGCGGGTGGGACACCCCGAGCCACACCTGCTGGCGCTGGGGCGGGCGAACGGGCGCTACTTCACGTTCGCGTCCGGTTGCGGGTTCGATGCCGAGGTCGCGGCTCGCGTCGAGGCGCACCGGGAAGCGAAGCGCAGATACGGCGAGGCCTACTTCTACGCCGCCGCGCTCGGAACCTTCACGAGCACGTACCTCACCCGCCGCCCGTACCTCCGGTGCGAGGGCAGTTTCGGGACGCACGAGGCCGTCCTGGCGATCGCTCTCACCGCGGGGCCGTACGCGTACCTCGCCGGCTGGCCGGTGCGGCTCGCGGCCTCACCACAGGCAAACGGGGCGATGCAGGTCTTCATGCTGCGCCGGCTCGTTCCGCAGCGGCTGCCGCTCTACGCCGCCGGCGTCCTCAGCGGGCGCTTCGGACGTCACTCCTCCTCCTACTCGGGAATCGGTGAGATGACGGTCACGGGCCGGGAACCCGTGCCCTACCACGTCGACGGGGAGTCCCTGCCGGCGGCCGAGCACGTGCACGTGCGGATGAGCGGTGACGTCCTGCCCGTCGTCATCTGACGCCCGCCCGTGCCCGTTCTGATCGCAGCAGCCACCCCCGAGCTCGACCTCGTCAGGCCGCTCGCGATGCGGCTGCTCGGCGACGGCGGGGAGGTGCGCTGCTACCTGGACGAGGAGGACCACGACCTGCGGTCGGCCGGGTGCAAGCTCGCCGTCGGCATGCTCGGAGACGAGGTCAACCTCGAAGCCGCGCTCACCAACGTGCACACCTTCATCCCGGTGCTTCCCGATCCCCTGCGCCTCGACGACGCGGACGCACTCGCGTCGCTTCGCTCGTTCGGGATCGCCGCGGCAGAAGCCGCCGGGTCGGCGGGGATCGAGCAGACCATCCTGGCCCTCCCCCGGCTCCCCGCCGCGGCGAATCCCCTCACCGAGGCGTTCGACGAGATCGCATCTGCGTTCGCCGCCGCTGTTCGTCCCCTCTGCATCCTGCGCACCGCCCTCGTCTGGAGCGAGGACCGGCCGCTGGCCTCGATCGTGCGCCGGCTGCGGGGTCACGGGCCGTCGTTGCCGGTCGTCTCGTCCGGGGAGGTCGCGCTCGCTCTTGCCGCAGTCGACGACCGGGAGGAGACGCACGGGGAATGGGAGCTCGGGGGCCGCTCCTATCTCGTCGGGGAGCTGGCCGGGCTTGCCGGGGCGGGGCCGGCGCGCGAGCCGTCTCTGTGGGTGGCCGGCATTCTCGCCGCCCCGATGCCGGTGATGGGCCACTCCGGATCCGAGGAGTTCGGCGTTCCGCCGCAACCGCTGCGCTGACCGTCCGCGAGGCTACCCAGCCGGCACAAGGGAATCGATCTCGCGCATCAGCAGACCCGACCGCGGCTTCGGCCAGAAGAGCGTGGTCTTCGGGGGCATGCGCGTTCCGTCGAGCGCCATCTCGATCACCGACCGGAGCGGTGCGGGGGGCATGACGAAACCGAGCGCACCGCCGTCGACCGCTCCCTCGAGGTCCGGGAGATCGTGGACGTAGGAGATGGACGGCTGCAATGGCGTGAGCAGCTCGGCGAGTGCCATCGTCGCGATGCCGTCGGGGATCTCGATCGTCCATCGGCCCGCGCGGCCCACCACGCCGATCCGCCCCGGAGCGTCCCGTACCTCACCGGCAAGCTGCTCCACACTCCCCTCGTACGGCGCGAGCCTGGTCACCTCCGCGAGTGCCGCAACATCGAGACCGTTGGCGATCCGGTGGATCGGCAGCAGCATCGGGGCATAGGCGCCGCCCGCGTCGGAGATCAGGGCGAGCGTGAAGTCCCACGACCCCTCGCCGTCGCGTGCCCGGCGCTCGTCGCGGTACGCGATGGCCGTCTCGTAGCGGTGATGGCCGTCGGCGATGATGAGGCGCGACGCCGCGACCGAGTCGATCGCAAGCTTTGCCTCGTCATCGGTGAGGCGCCACACGCGGTGGCGAACCCGCTCCGGATCCTCCAAGTCGCCGAGGGGATCGCGCTCCTCGACGCCCTCGGCGAGCCGTCCGGCCGGGCCCGCCTCTCCGTCCGCGACGAACCAGAGGGGCTCGAGGTTCGCCCGCGTCGTCCGCATCAGCTCGAGGCGGTCCGCCTTCGGGCCGGCCATGGTGTGCTCGTGGGGATGGATCGAACCGCGTCTCAGCTCTTCCAGGCGCAGCGCGGCGATGATCCCGGCGGTGGCGTGCTTCCTCCCTTCGACGCGGTAGTCACTTCGGTACAGGTAGAGCCCCTCGCCGCCGTCGCGCACGATCACGCCCTGCTCGAGCCAGCTACGGAGGTACCAGGCCGGCCCGGCGTAGCTCGTTCCGTCGCGGGCCTCGAGGATCAGGCGCACCACGTTGTGCGGGTGGAGAGCCTCCAGCCGGTCCCGGTCCCGGCCGGTGATGATGTCGTATGGTGGAGCCGTCAGCTGATCGAGGGCCGAGCGGTTGGCGAAGGTCAGCGCCGTGAAGGGGCGGATCTCGGGCATCCTCGGGTAATACCACGGCCGGACAAAGACGGCAGGCATCGGAGGGATGATGGACGACCACGAGGCGTATGACCTGCTGATCAAGGGACGTGAGTTGCTCGAGTCGGGCCACCACCATCAGGCCGTGATCGTCCTGGAGCGGGCCACGCTGGTGGAGCCCGACAAGACCTCGATCCGCGAGACGCTCGCCCGAGCCCTGTACAACAGCGGCCAGACCGACCGGGCCGGCGAGGAGTTCGCGCGTGTCCTCGAGCTCGACCCGTCCAACGACTACGCCTACTTCGGCCTCGGCCTCTGTCATGCGCGGATGGGGCGCCGGGTGCGGGCGATCGGGCAGCTGAAGATTGCGGTCGCGATGCGGCCGGACCACGAGCACTACCGCCGAGCCCTGCTGCGTCTTGCCGGCTGAGCAGACCACGGCGGCTGCAGGCGAGCCCGGGAGCGACATCCGCTCCGGCGCCGAATCGACGCTCCTCGAACGCTACTCCGCCTTCGCGCTCGATCTCGACGGGGTCGTCTGGCGGGGAGCGACGATCCTCCCCGGGGCCGTCCAGGCCCTCAACAAGATCCGGAATGCCGGAAAGAAGCTGCTCCTCCTGAGCAACAACGCCTCCTACAGCCCCCGCTGGGTGATCGAGCGGCTCGGCAAGGAGGGCGCCGAGATCGGCGAGGACGAGATCCTCACCTCGATGCTGGTGGCACGGCGATGGATCACGGAGCGGGGCCTCGGAGGCAAGCGCGCCTTTCTGCTCGTTCCCGCCGACGTGATCGGCCACCTCTCCGACGTCGTCGACCCCGTGCCGGTCGAGCGCGGCCAGGACGTCGAGCTCGTCCTGGTGGGGCGCGATACGGCCTTCTCGTTCGAGCGGCTGGCCGCCGCGGCCGATGCCATCCGGGCCGGCGCGACCTTCGTTTCGGTCAACCGCGATCCCACCCTGCCGGCCGAAGGAGGTCGGCTGGACCCGGGGACGGGATCGGTGCTGTCCGCGATCGAAACGGCCTCCGGGCTGCCCGCGACCGTCCTCGGCAAGCCCGAGCAGCCCATGATGAAGATGGGGGCGGAGGTGCTGGGGGTGGAGGGGGTGCTGATGGTGGGTGACCGTCTCTCGTCCGACATCGCGGGAGCACGGAACATCGGGTGGGACGCCGCCCTCGTCCTCTCGGGGGTGACGGACCTGTCGCAGCCTCTTGAGCCCCCACCCGACTACGTCCTCGACTCGGTCGCGGAGCTGGCGGTAGTCCGGCCGGAGTCCGCGGCCTACGAGCCCGGCACGACCTTGGAGCGCGGAGAGCCCTACCAGGGCTCCGGCTCGCGGCGGTACGGATAGACATCGCGCGCCTTCTGGCGTCCACCCAGCAGGAAGACCGTGATGACGCCGGCAACGAAGCCGCCGACGTGTGCCATCCACGCCACACCGGCGCCGCCCGCCTGCTGCCCGGCGCCGATGAAGAACTGCGAGAAGAACCAGATGCCGAGCACCGCTACGGCCGGCAGGTTCACTGTCCAGAGGAAGAAGCCCGGAACGATCGAGTGAACCCGGGCCCGAGGGAACAGCACGATGTAGGCGCCGAGCACCCCCGAGATGGCGCCGCTCGCCCCGAGCGTCGGAATGATCGAGCCCGGGTTGGTGAGCACGTGGGCCATTCCGGCCGCGAGACCCGTCACCAGATAGAAGGTCACGTAGCGCACGCGCCCGAGCGTGTCCTCGATGTTGTTGCCGAACACCCACAGGAACAGCATGTTGCCGGCGAGGTGCAGGAATCCGCCGTGCAGGAACATCGAGGAGAGGAGAGCGAAATAGATGTTCTTGCCCGGCGCACACGCGCCGGCGCACTCCGAGATCGAGACCACGCGCCCGTGGGTGATCTCCCAGGGCACCACGCCCCAACGGAAGAGAAAGCGGAGGGCCGCCTCGCTGGTGACCTGCCCGAACCCCGGCTCCGTAAAGAACAGGAGCACGTTGACCGCAATGAGGCCGACCGTAAGGTATGAGAAGCTTCGCGTCGGGTTCTCGTCGCGGATGGGTATGAGCGACGTGGCGGGGAGCACCGGGGCAGGATACCCCGGGGTCTGAGCCGTTCGAGGGCGAGGGCGAGGGCAGGCAGGAAGGAGGATGCAGGTGAACGGTCAGATGCAGAAGGCGATCAAGCAGGCGTCCGACCTCCTCCGCAAGCCGCTCGAGCCCGCCGGCAGGTTGGCGCGGGATCTGGCGCAACGGGGGAAGGGTCCGGCCAGCGAGCTGACCGGGCGGGGGCGCGACCTCGCCGAGTCGCTGCGATCGGTGGTTCGTTCTGAGATCCGCCGCCAGCTCCGGGGGATGGGACTCGTGACGCACGAGGACATCGAGAGTCTGGGGGAGCGCGTGCAGGCCCTCGAGTCCAAGGCTGAGGCCCGGTCCGGCAGGTCGCGCGAGGCATTGCCGGCCGCCGGCGGGAGCGCCGTCAAGCGCACCACTCGGAGCACGGCGGGAAAGAGCACCGCGGCACAGCGTGGCTCTGCGGCCAAGCCCAAATCGACCCGCACGCCCCCAAAGCCCGCACCCGACACCGACGGCGACGGCTAGCAGCCGAGGGACGCAAAACGGCCGACTGGTAGACCGGGCGGCATCGCGTGCGCCCCCGTCCAGCTGCCCCGGTTTGACAGCCCCAGGGGAAACTCGCGAGCCTATCGGCCGGTTTGATCAGCTCATACAGGGGGCCGAGGGTCAGGCGGGTTCTGACCATCTTGGTCGCGGCGGGATTCTTTGCGGCGGGGGTACAGCTTCCAGCTCACGCCGCTCCTGATCCGCGCGCCCTCCAGGAACAGCTCAACAAGACCGCTGCGGAGTACGCCCGGATCCAGGCCGATCTCGGCCGGCTGGAGGGCCGGATGGAAGCGCTGGAGCGTGAGCTCGCCACGGCCGACGGGGTCATCGCGCAGAAGACCGTCCTCATGCGGCAGCGGGTCGGCTACCTCTACAAGAGCGGCGGGGCGGGCACCTACCTCGAGGGCCTGCTCACGGCCACGGACCTCGGGGTCTTCCTCAAGCGCCTGCAGCTCATCGGCATGATGCAGGACAAGGACGCCAAGCTGATTGACAGCATGCAGATCACCAAGACGCGGGCCGACGAGATCCGTGAGGAAGTCGAGCGGGCGCAGTCGAAGAAGCGAGAGCTCCTGAAGAGCCTTCGCGCGAAGCAGCGCCAGCTCGAGACGAAGATGAAGGGGGCCAAGACGGCAGCCCGCGTCGCCCGCTTCGGACGGTTCGCCGGCCTGGTGCTGCCCATCCTCGGACCGACCGCCTTCTCCGACACGTGGGGCGATCCTCGGTCGGGGAGACGGCGCCACCAGGGGACCGACGTGATGGCGCCCTGCGGCGCCAAGGCCGTGGCCGTCACCGACGGCGTCGTCAGCGACATGAGCTCGGGAGGCAATGGCGGCATCATGCTGTGGCTTCGAGCGGCCAACGGCGACGTGTTCTTCTACGCCCACCTACGGGGGTACGCCTCGGGTGTCCGGACGGGCCTCCGCGTCTCGATGGGAGACCTCGTCGGCTACAACGGCAACTCCGGGAATGCCCGCAGGGGCCCGTGCCACATCCATTTCGAATGGCATCCGGGGGGCGGCCGGGCGGTCAACCCCTATCGGCTCCTCCGAGCCGCGCTCGGCTAGGTTTCGCCGCTCCCGGGGGCCGGCTCCTCCCCGCTTCGCTCCGCAGGGCTGCCGCCCCCGGGACCCGTCCTACGATCGGCGGATCCCCTCCTGGCGTAGGGTCTCCACCGCCCAGGGGAGCCCAGCAGCCCAATCTGCTCCGCTTCGCTCCGCAGGGCTGCTGCCCCCTGGACCCCCGGGCTACAATCCAGCCGATGACCGACGTGCGTGATGACGCACCGTTCGAGCCGGATCGCGAGATCGACCGAATCGCCGACCTCCCGCTCGAGGAACGCACCGCGGCCCTCTCCGAGCTTGCCGACCGACTCGAGAAGCGGCTCGAGGAGGCGACCTTGGCGGCACGGGAGCCGGAGGAGCCCCCGGGCCCGGCGAGCTGAGCCGGTGAGCCGTCGCCGGCTCGACGTCGAGCTGGTCGAGCGGGGGCTGGCCGGGAGCGAGGAGGAGAGCCGGCGCCTCGTGGAGGGCCGCCGAGTCGTCGTCGCGGGAGCTCCCGCGATCAATCCCAACATGCTCGTCGCCCGCGGCGTCGACATCCGCGTCGAGCAGCCTCGCCGGTTCGCCTCCCGCGGCGGCGACAAGCTCGAGGCCGCGCTCACCGATTTGGGTGTGAGCGCGATGGGAAAGCGCTGTCTCGACGTGGGAGCGGGATCGGGGGGATTCACCGACTGCCTGCTGCAGCGCGGGGCCGCCGAGGTGGTCGCGATCGACGTCGGGTACGGCCAGTTCGACTGGCGGCTGCGGCGCGACCCCCGCGTGCGGCTGCTCGAGCGGATGAACGTGCGGACGATCCCGCCGGCGGAGCTGGGGGAGGGCTACGAGGTCGTCGTTGCCGACCTCTCCTTCATCTCGCTGGTGGCGGTGCTCGACCGGCTGGCGGAAGCCGCTGCATCCGGCGCCGACATGGTGCTGCTCGTGAAGCCGCAGTTCGAAGCGGCGCGCGACCAGGTCGAGCAGGGTGGCCTGGTCCGCGACTCCCAGGTTTGGCAGGAGACCATCGCCCGCGTGGTGCACGCACTTGCACGCCGCGGGTTCGGCACCGACCGGATCGTCGCGGCTCGGCCTCGCGGCGCACGCGGGAACCAGGAATTCTTCCTCCGGGCGCGCCGGGATCTCCCGACGAGTGATCCCGGCCCCCTGATGCGGACGGCCCTCCAGACCGCGTGACCACGCTCGGGCTCGTCGTGCATCCCACCCGCCCCGCGGCGCAGGCCGCGGCGACGCAGCTGCGGGAGATCGCTGACGCCCTGGGGCTGGGGGTCGCCGATGCGACCGCAGGGGAGCCATGCGACCTGGTGGTCGCCATCGGAGGCGACGGCACCACGCTCCGGGCGGCCGGGCTGGCCGCGGCGCGCGGCCTTCCCGTGATGGGCATCAACGTCGGCCGGCTGGGGTTCCTCTCGAGCGCGAACGCCGACGGGCTCGACGACGCGCTCAAGGCGATCGCCCGCGGCGAGTACGCTCTCGAAGCCCGGATGCTGCTCCAGGCGGTCTCGGGCGGTAAGGACGTCGACCCCATCCCCGCCGTGGCGCTGAACGAGGTGGCCCTCGAGAAGACCACCCCCACGCGAGTCATCGACGTCGACGTGGCCGTGGGCGACGAGTTGGTGGCCCGCTATACCGCCGACGGGTTCATCGTCGCGACGCCCACCGGCTCCACCGCCTACTCGCTCTCCGCGGGAGGCCCGGTCGTCGAGCCGAGCCAGCGCGTCATGGTGCTGACGCCGGTCTCGGCGCACAGCCCGCTGTGGCGATCCCTCGTTGTCGGGACCGACCGCGCCATCACGCTGACGCTCGCCGAAGGCCCCGCCATGCTGACCGTCGACGGGCGTCCCCTGGCCCGCCTGACCCCGCGGGCCACGGTGACGGTGACGCCGCATCCTCGGGAGCTTCAGATCGTGCGCTTCGGGGGGCCGGGGTTCTTCAAGCGGCTCCAGGTCCGGTTTCACCTGCCCTGACGCCCGCCTCGCGCTCTCGGACGGGCAGATCTGCAGCAAGGCCGAGTGGTTGCCGGGGGGGCCGGTAGAATCCGAGCCATGGTGCGCCGAGCGCGCAGGCAGAATCCCGCGCCGGACGGCGTGATCCAGGGCATCGCCCGGCTGGATCGACGAACGAAGCGTCTCGTGGGGCGTCTCCTGCCGGGTGAGATCGCAGTGATCGATCACGAAGACCTCGACCGGGTCGCGGCGGAGGCGCTCGTCGAGCGGAAGGTGCGCGCCGTCGTCAATGCTGCCGAGTCGTCGAGCGGCCGCTACCCCAACCTCGGACCGCTGCTCCTGCTAACGGCGGGAATCCCATTGATCGACCGGGCCGGCCCGGACCTGTTCCGCCGGGTCCGGGAGGGCGAGCGGCTGACGATCGACGAGGACCGGCTCCTCGTCGAGGATGAGGTGGTGGCGAAGGGCGTTCCGCTTACGCTCAAGGACGTCGAGGCGCGTCTCGATCAGTCCAAACGCGAGATCGGCGCGGCCCTCGAGGCGTTCGCCGAGAACACCCTCGAGTACATGCGCGCCGAGAAGGAGATGCTCCTCGAGGCGATCCGGCTCCCGGAGATCAGAAAGGACCTCCACGGCCGCCACGTGCTCGTCGTCGTGCGAGGCTACCGGTACAAGGAGGACCTCGCATCACTGCGCCGCGGGTACATCGCCGAGTTCCGCCCGGTGCTCATCGGCGTCGACGGAGGTGCCGACGCGCTCCTCGATCTCGGGCTCCGTCCGGACATCATCATCGGCGACATGGACTCGGTGACCACCCGAGCGCTGTCCAGCGGGGCCGAGCTGGTGGTGCACGCCTATCGCGGCGGCGAGGCCCCCGGAAAGGACCGCCTCGATGCCCTGGCGCTTCCCTACGTCACCTTCGAATCTCCGGGCACAAGTGAGGACGTTGCGCTCCTCCTCGCGCACGAGAAGGGGGCCGAGCTGATCGTCGAGGTCGGCGCCCGGGCGAGCCTGATCGAGCTTCTCGATAAGGGCAGGCGCGGGATGGCGTCGACCTTTCTCGTCCGGTTGCGGGTGGGCCCCACGCTCGTCGATGCGAAGGGAGTCAGCGAGCTCCACCGGCCGGGGCCAACCCGGCTCGAGATGCTCGCTCTCGTGCTGGCCGCCGCGTTCACCATGGTCGTGGTGATCGCGCTCTCTCAGGAGCCCAACCTCTTCTCGGTCGCGGCTCGAGCGCTGGAGGTGTGGTTCCGGAACGTCGTGTTCGTGATCCGCCACGCCATCTGGTGACCAAGCACACCGCGTGATCACCTTCCGCTACTACGTCGTGACCCTGGTGGCGATCTTCCTCGCGCTCGGACTCGGCGTGCTCGCCGGGACGACCTTCGTCCCCCAGGCGACCGTCCTTGCGTTGAAGAACTCGCTGGACCGGCTCGAGCGGCGCAACGCCTCGTTCATCCGCGAGATCGATTCGCTCGACAAGCGAAATCGCCAGCTCAACGAGTTCGCCGCGAGCGGCAAGGATCTGCTGGTGCGCGACGCCCTCGCCGACGTGCCCGTGGCCATCGTGAGCTTCGACTCGACGGGGGGCGACGCGCTCGAGCAGGTGCGCGAGACCTTCGTCGCATCGGGCGCCCGGGTGGAGGCGTCGATCGAGCTGTCGGCCAAGCTCGATGCGACGTCGCAGGGGCGCCGCGAGGAGCTGGCCCGGGCGCTGGAGGTCGCCGGCCCGGCGCCGGACACCGACGACCTGCGGACCCTGCTGGCGGACCGGCTTGCGGGTGCGCTCTCGGGACGCAGCCCCACCGAGCTTCAACGCCTCGTCGACGCCGGCTTCGCGAAGGCCCTCGACGCACCGGCGACGGGAAGGCCATCGGGGTCAATCGCCCCTGGCAGCGCCATCGTTCTGCTCGCCCCCGCGCCCGATCGGCAGCTCCGGCTCTTCACCGAGCGCGTGCTGGTCCCGACGGTGCGCTCGCTCACGACCTCTTCGGTGCTCGTGGCCGTCGGCGAGGCGCTCCCGGACCGTCTCCTGCTGACGCGCCTGCTCCGGCAGGACTCCTCAGTGCGTGTGGTCACGGTCGACGGGATCGACGGTCCGGTCGGGCAGGCGGCGCTCGTGCTGGGACTCCAGGCTGCCGGGACGGGGCGATTCGGCCACTACGGAGTCGGGGAGGGCACGTCCGGCCCCATTCCTCGATCGGGCGCCTGAACGTCCCGGCCCGGAGCGGCGCCTCCGTCGCCGACGCCAACGGGCTCCGATGACGTCGTGTCGGCCACGGCAGGCGTGCGGAGCACGGTCGCCAGCGCGTAGGGCAGGATGATCGAAAGCCCCATCGCCGCGATCGCAAGGCCAGAGTCGTTCACCGCCGCGCCGAGGAGGTTTGCCAGGCCGACCCCCCACAGCCCGGCCCGCATCCCCGGCTCCGTCAGCAGTGCCGATCGCAGCCGTCCGGACGACTGGCGGAGGAAGAACGGGAGGAACGCCACGCCGACCGGAATCGCCAGGGTGAGGAGGCTGCGGGTGAGGATGGTCCACGTCGCTCGGGCCTTGCGCGCGATCACGGCGGCCACGCTCGACGGTCCCTGCTCCAGCAGACGTCCCAGGAACCTCCCGATGTGGGTCTGGACCTCGGGTGGGCGGAGCGAGTCGAGGACGCCCAGCGCCGCCGCGACGGCCACGGCCGCGATCGCCAGGAGCGCGAGCCGCGTCCAGGAGATCCGTCTTCCCGCCAGCATCAGAAGCAGCACTCCGCCCGCCGGGATCAGCGCGAGCACGCCGCCGAAGTCGGCGCCGAGCGACGGCGCACTGACCAGCAGCACGGCGACGGTGACGATCCCTCCCGCCAGCCACACCCCGCTCCCGCGGCGCGGGCGAGTCGCGCCCACGTACGCCGCGGTCATCAATGCAGTCGTGGCCAGGATCGAGTAGCTCAGGTTGCCCAGGCCGTAGAAGCGCCCCGCCACGATCGGCGAGTAGCCGATCAGGGTCGACAGCTGGAGGTGCGCTCCGGTGACGAGATCGCCGGCGATCACCACGGCGGTGGCGGCGAAGATCAGCGTCGGCGCGGCGGCCGGCCTCGTCCGGCGCCCGGCGAGGGCAGCCGCGGTGGCGATGGCGGCGGTCACCGCGAGCGCGGCCAGCATCGGCCACGGGAACCGCCATCGCTCCGCCTGGAGGATCGGCAGGGCAACGATCGACAGCGGCACGGCCGTGACCGCAAGCGCGAGCCAGCGGAGGCTCGCGAGGGGCCGGAAGCCGCGGCGCAGGGTCCGCCAGGCAATCAGGTACAGGCCCCCCTGGAAGGCGACGAAGACGCCGAAGAAGGTCGCAACCCACCGGTCCTGGAACATCGCCCGAGCCTGGAGGCCGAGGAGGGGCTTCACGCGCTCGGTCGGCGACGCCGCGTGGGAACGGAAGGGCTGGCCGGTCATGGTCGATGGTATCGGTGCGCCCAGCAATCGGAGCACGCCGGGCGCGACGTCGCTCAGCGTGATGAGCCCCGTGCGCAGCGTCGTGGCCGAGGTCAGCCAGCCGCCGGGGCGGGCGCCGACGCCGGCGAGCACGGCGACAGTCAGCCGCTCCCGTTTGGCCGGACCGAGGCCGGTGGTGCCCACAACGATCAGCGAGTCGCGGGTGAGGTCGACCCCGGATGCGACGGTGCCGAGCAGCGCATCGTCGCGCCGCACCCCCCGTAGCCGGGCGGCGAGGTCGTCGGGAGGGATGTCCTCGCTCTCCCCGGTGACCGCCGGCAGCTCGCTGGGGAGGATCTCCGCCGGTGGCTCGTCGCCGTCCGGCGGTGGGAAACGGGCGTAGGCTACCTGGCCCTCCCGGTAGGCATCGGCGAGCTCGACGAGCGTCACGTCCGCGGATGCGATCACCTCGCGAGCCGCCTGGGCGAGGGCGACGGGATCGCTCCGGTAGCCGTTCAGGGTCTGGGCGTCGGCGACGCTGAGCTCGTTCCCGGGGCGGCCGGCGTCGACATGACCCGACCGATCGGCAAGTGCCAGCCCCGCGTAGCGCCGGAGCGCACGGCCGTGACCGATGCGTCTCCGGGTGGCCGGCCACACCAGGCCCCCGTCGGCATTGCCCGCGATCCCGGTCCGCAGGCCGCGTTTGTGGAGGACCTCCCCGAGCGCGCCGGGAACGGCCTGGAAGCCCAGCTCGGCGTTGTCGAGGCGGACGGCCATCATTTGCCGAACCTCGAGTCCGCCCCCCGGCCTGGGAAGGGCCGAGGGGGAGATCTCGATGCCGGTCGGCCCGCTTCCCCTCGTCCTGTTGCCGGCACCGAGCGTCGCGTAGGACGATGCCAGATCGGTGTACGGCCCGACCGTGCGGATGGATAGCGCGCCGACCGCTCCCCGGCGCGCGATGCTGGCAAGGTTGGGGGCGGCGCCCGATTCGACGTCCTCCCAGGTGATCCCGGGCATGCTGACGATCACGACCCTGCGAGGGCGAGCGGCTTCCCCCGGGGGGCCTTCGGCGGCCTGCGAGGCCACTCCGCCGGCGGCGAGGAACGCGGCGGCCAGGACGAGGGCGAGCACAGATCCCGCCGCCCACCTTGAGCGGGGCTTCGGCCCAGCCCTCATCGCGCCGAGCGCAGCCCGGCGAGGGCCTCGATCAGCACGCGGTCTCCCAGGAGGCGCTGGCCCAGCACGTACACCCCCGCGGCGAGCGCAGCGGCGACGCCGGTCGCGACAAGGCTCGCGGCGACCGTGGCCGGCTCGGCACCCGGAAGGGCTCGTGCCGCCAGGCTCCCCACCGCGGCCCCCGCGATACCGGACACGAGACCACGCGCCGCGGTGATCCGAATCCCCTCGACCGCCTCTCGCCCCGCCCTTGCCCGGAACATCCCGAGGAGCACCAGCGCTCCTGCCGTCACCCCGATCGAGAAGCTCCCCGCGAGGGCACCGATCAGGGCGGGACCGCCGAGGAACTGCGCCGCGACGACGTCGAGCAGCACGGCACTCCCGAACCCGAGGACCGCCCCCCGTGCGGGCGAGCGGCCGTCGCCGAGCGCGTAGGCGGCCCGGGTGAGCAGGGCGTACGCGCCGTAGCCGACGAGTCCGGGGGCGAAGAGGCCGATGGCCATCGCCAGCATCGATGGCGATGCCACCCCTTTTCCGGCGCCCAGGGCCAGGATCAGTCGGGCGAGAGGAGGGGCGGCGGCCACGAGGATCGCGGCCCCGCCGAACACGAGCACGACCACGCGCTTGGCCGCCTGGGAGGAATGGTGCGCGAACTGGGCGCGGTCACCCTTCGAGGCGGCCGACGCCAGGTCGGGGAATGCCGCGGTCGCCATCGGCACCGGAAACACCGCCCAGAATGCGAGCAGCATGGTGAACCCGAGCTGGTAGGCGACGACGCCTCCCCGGACGCTGTTGGCGATCACCACGACGACCGCAAGGAGGACCTGCTGGGCCCCGACGGCGATCACGGCCGAGCCGGCCAGCCGCCGGATCGTCGTCCTCGCCTCTGCCGGGATGTGCAGGATCGGCCGCCATCGCAGCCCGAGCCGGTGGGCCGGAATCACGAGCGACAAGGAGAGCGCTGCCACCCCCGCGGTCGTCCCGAGACCGAGGATGAGCCGTCCCGCCGGCGAGATCCGCTCGAGGTGTCCGGCGTTCCCCCCCTCGACCATGGCATAGAGCACATAGGAGGCCGTCACGACGACGCTCGACAGCAACGGCGCGAGGGCCGGCCAGGCAAACCGCCGGTGCGCCTGCAGGGTCCCGGTCAGCACGATCCCGATCGCGTACAGCCAGACCTGGGGCAGGAACAGGAGCAACAGGAACGACCCGAGGTCGCGCTCCAGCGCCCGCAGGCCCTGATCCTCGACGCCGGAGGTGAGCACGCCCATGAGGGGGCCGCGGAAGAGCAGCCCGGCGAGCACGACTGGCGTGAGCGCAACGAGCCCCACGTTCACCAGAGCGCTTGCGGCGCGGGCGCTCGATTCCCGGTCCTGTCTGGCGACGGCGGGGGCGAGCGCCGGGAGGACGACCGCGGCGAGTGCGCCCCCGGCAACGATCTCGAAGAGGAGGTTGGGGACGGCGTTTGCCGTGGCGTAGGTGTTGCCGAGGAACGTCACGCCGAGCACCGCCGTCATGACGACGGTGCGAAGGAGCCCGAGTGCCCGGCTCGCAATCGTGATCCCTGCGACCAGGGCTGCCGAGCGGTCGGCCGAGGGCTCGGCCCGGGGTGGGCGGGCGCTCACGGCCGGCTTCGGATCGCGTCGCCCCGCAGCATCCCGGCGTCGCCGCTGCGCGGCTGCACGCTCACCACCTTCCTTCGCTTGTCCGGCCCACCCCTATGCCGGCCCGCCGACGAACGCGAGGCGGGCCCTTCGGCCGGAAGCCGGCCCACCCCCGCCAACAGCCTACACACGACCGTGCGGGGCCGAGGAAGTCCGTCGGCCGTGACGGCCCCCCTCGTCGTACACGGCTCCAAGCCGCGCCACGAGGTCTTCCGGAGAGGGGAGAGGACGCGCCGCGGCAGCCGCACTCAGCCGGTCCCGCAACCCGCGATCCGCCACGACCTGACGGAGGCTCCGCACGAACCCGGCGCGGTCGTCGGGTGCCGCCAGCACGCCCGCTTCCCCCACGATGTCCGGGGCCGCGCCGACGCGGGTCGCCACCACGGGCAGCCCTGCGGCGACCGCCTCCAGAACGGCCAGCCCGTATGCCTCGCCCGACGCCGGTAGAGCGAACACGTCCGCCGCCGCGAGGAGGTCCGCCACGTCTTCGCGATGCCCGAGGAGGCCCACGGAGGTCCCGGCGGCGAGGCGCTCGAGGTGCGCGCGCTCCGGGCCGTCTCCGGCAATCCAGCCGTGCGCCTGGGTCCCGTGCAGTCCCTCGATCACGAGATCGAGGCGCTTGTCGGGGTGAAGCCGCCCGACGGCGAGCACCACCACGTCGGCATCGCCGGCCCCGAGCTCGCCCCGCACCTCGGCACGCGGCCGGCGCGCGGCGGGCAGGTCGACGGCGGGCGGGATTGCCTGCGCGCCGGGCACCCATCCCTGCATCTGCTGGGACACCACGACGACCGCGTCGGCGCGGGCCAGGATCAGCCTTGCGGCCGACCACAAGAGGCGCTGGACGGCTCGGATCCTGGCCGGGGGAAAGCTAGCGAGGAGCGTCTGGTCCGGCGACGTGTGGACCGTCACGACGAGGCGGGCTCGCCCAATGGTCCGGCCGCGGAGCGCCGCCGCGGCAGCGCCCAGGCCGTGGGCGTGGAGGACGTCCGCCGGCGGCACCGGCGGGACGGCCCTCCCGCGCCGTTCGACGAAGGGGAGGCCGGCGAAGAACCGGGCGAGCTCCGGGGGACCGACGACCGCGCAGGTCTCGTACCCTGCGGGAGGGTGGCCGGCAAGGTAGCGGACGTGGCGGCGAATGCCTCCCTCCGAACGGCCGAGGAGGTGGATCACGCGTCTCATGCCGAGGGCCTTGGGTTGCTCGGGTGTCTCGAGATGTGATACGCCCGTGGGGCGGGCGGGGCCGGCGAGCGTGGAGGCCGGGTGGACGACAGGGACCCGACGGACGGACCATCGGGAGGCCGCGGATCTCCCCTCGGCCAGGGTGGCCGCCGCCTATCCCGGAGCCACGCGATCACGCTGGAACTCCTGCATGCGCTGTGGCCGGCTCTCCGACGGGCCGCCGCGCACCCGATCCCGGCCGCGGTGGGCGCCGCATCCTCGACGTCCTCCTCCCCGCCGGGCGGCACACCGTGGCCACCGTGCGCGGCGGCCCGCTCGCCGGCTGCCGCCTGCGGCTCGACCCCCGCCGCCAGAAGGAGATGATCTTCGGCTCCTACGAGGCCGATGCGCAGCGAGCTCTGACGGCGCACGCCGGACCCGGAGACGGCACCGGACACGTCCCCGCCCACGGCCCCTGGCGGTCGAGTCCACCACCCTCGACGACCTGGCGAACCGGTTCGGCCCGCCGCGCATCGTCAAGGTGGGCGTGGAGAGGGGCGAGCTCGACGTCCTGTATGGGCGGACCGAGACGCTCACACGCCACCGTCCTGGCTTGCTCCTCGAAATCCACGAGCTCCAAGACGAGGAGGCTGCGGGCTCGTTGTTGACCCAGCTCGGCTACCGGGTCCGGCGGCTTCGGCCGGATCCTCGCCCCCTCCTGATCTCCCTGGCCGAAGCCTGAGGGCCCCTTCCCGAGAGCAGGGCCACGCGGCGGCTTCCTGCGCCCGGAGCGCAGGGCGCGGGGAGGGCGCATCTCCGTGGGTCTGGAACCGACGGGCAAAGCAGCGATCGAGGATGCGGGGGCGGGCGAACGGGGCCGTGATCGAGGGAGGGTGCACGAGGTTCATCACAAACTATCCTTTCACCCGTGCTCGTCCTCGCCGCGCTTCTCGCCGCTCTGGCCGTCGGCGTGGCGATCCTGCTGAGCGGCGCGCTCGTCGGCCATCCCCCGGAACTGCTGCGGCGCCGGAACTTCCGCGGCACCGAGGTGCCGGTCGTTGGGGGCATGGTCCTGCTCTTCACGCTGCTCGCCGCCGAGAGCGCGCTCGCGCTGGTCGCCCTGGGCCGTCCGGCGCCGGTAGGGACGGAGGGGGCAGCGGCGTCTCCCTCCGCGGCGGCACGGGCATTCGCATCCGCCGACCACGTCGGGCTGCTGATCGTCGCGATCGGGTTCTTCGCCCTCGGGATGATCGACGACGCCGCCGGATCCGAATCCTCACGGGGGCTCCGCGGCCATCTTGCGTCGCTCCGGCGCGGCGCCCCGAGCGCGGGGGCGCTCAAGGCGATCGGCGGCCTGGCGGTCTCGCTCGTGGCCGCCGGGCTCTGGGAACTGCGCCTCGGCCCCGCGCTGCTCGACGCCGCCCTGGTCGCGCTCGCCGCCAACCTGATCAACCTCGTCGACCTCCGGCCCGGCCGCGCCTGCAAGCTCTTCCTCATCGCCTGGGCCCCGCTCGGCGGGGCGGCGGCCCTCCAGCCGTTCCTCCCGCTGTCCGCTCCGATCGCCGCCGCCGCAGCGGTCTGGCTACCCTCGGATCTCCGTGAGCGGGGGATCCTGGGCGACTCCGGTGCCAACCTTCTCGGCGCCGTGCTCGGGGCAGGCTTCGCGCTCCGACTGCCGACCCCAGGCCAGCTGGCCGTCTTGGCCGCGCTGATCGCCCTCACGCTCGCGTCGGAGCGATGGTCGTTCTCGGCCGTCATCGCCCGTGTGCCGCCGCTGCGCTGGCTCGACGAGCTGGGCCGTCTCCCCGAGCGGGCCTGACGGGTTCCGCTCGGGATCGCGTCGGGCTCCACGGGATGGGGAGGGTGCCGTGATACCGTGAATCCCCGTGGCGAAGCACATTTTTGTGACCGGCGGGGTCGTGTCCAGTCTCGGGAAGGGCCTTACTGCCGCCTCGCTCGGCCGCCTCCTCAGGTCCCGGGGCCTCCGGGTGACGATGCAGAAGCTGGATCCCTACATCAACGTGGATCCGGGTACGATGAGCCCGTTCCAGCACGGCGAGGTCTTCGTCACCGACGACGGCGCCGAGACCGACCTCGATCTCGGGCACTACGAGCGCTTCATCGACGAGAACCTGCGGCGCGACTCGAATGTGACGACCGGGGCGATCTACCAGTCGGTGATCGCGAAGGAGCGCCGCGGCGACTACCTCGGCGACACGGTCCAGGTCATCCCGCACATCACCAACGAGATCAAGAGCCGGATCCTGCGGCTCGGCCAGGAGACCCAGGCCGACGTGGTGATCACCGAGGTCGGCGGGACCGTCGGTGACATCGAGAGCCTTCCCTTCCTCGAGGCAATCCGGCAGCTGCGCCTCGAGGTCGGCCGCGAGAACGTCTGCTACGTCCACGTCACGCTGGCTCCGTTCGTCGCTCCCTCGGGCGAGATCAAGACCAAGCCCACGCAGCACTCCGTCCGCGAGCTGCGCAGCATCGGCATCCAGCCCGACACTGTCGTCCTTCGATCCGACCGGCTGATCCCCCCGGCGCTCAAGCGCAAGATCGCCCTGCTCTGCGACGTCGAGATGCGGGGCATCGTCTCGGCGGTCGACACGTCGAACATCTACCGGATCCCTCTGGTGCTGCGCAGCGAGGGGCTCGACGACTACGTCCTCGACCACCTGTGGATCCAAGCTCCCGAGCCCGACCTCTCCGACTGGGAGTCGCTGGTCGAGCGCATGGAGCACCCCCAGGTCTCAGTCCGGATCGGCGTGGTGGGCAAGTACGTGGAGCTCCCCGATGCCTACCTCTCGGTGATCGAGGCGCTCAAGGCCGGCGGATACGCCAACCGGGCGGACGTCGAGCTGGTCTGGGTCGCCTCCGACGAGAACGGCGTCGAGCGGCGCCGGGACCTCCTCGAGGGGGGCAAGGGCACGACGCTTCCCGGCCACCTCTCTGCCGGTGGCCCGGAGCAGATCGCCGAGTTCGACGGAGTCCTCGTCCCCGGAGGATTCGGCATCCGGGGTATCGAGGGCAAGGTCGAGGCGATCCGCATCGCCCGCGAGCGTGGGATCCCCTTCCTCGGACTGTGCCTGGGTCTCCAGTGTGCCGTGATCGAATACGCCCGGAACGTCGCCGGGCTGACCGGCGCGAACTCCTCCGAGTTCGACCCCCTCACGCCGTACCCGGTGATCGACCTGCTCCCTGGCCAGGAGGAGGCCGGCGACAAGGGCGGGACGATGCGGCTGGGCCTCTGGCCGGCGCGCCTCGCCCCCGGTTCGACCGGGCGGCGGATCTACGGCGAGGAGGTGGTCTACGAGCGGCATCGTCACCGCTACGAGGTGAACCCGGCGTATCACAAGATCCTCGAGGAGGCCGGGCTCCGGTTCTCGGGGCGGTCGCCCGACGGCCGGCTGGTCGAGATCGCCGAGCTTCCCGGCCATCCCTTCTTCATGGGAAGCCAGTTCCACCCCGAGTTTCGTTCCCGGCCCAATCGGGCCCATCCGCTGTTCAGGGAATTCATCGCTGCAGCCGCCGACCGGGCGCGGCGCCGCGGCTCGACTCCTGCCGTTCCCGCCGGCGCCTGAGCCCTCGTCGTCGGTGACCGGGCGCCGCGAGCTTCTCGACTCCACCTTACGTTTCCGGGGACAGTTTCTCGAGGTCACCGTCGACTGGGTCCGCCTGCCGAACGGGAAGGAGTCCCGGCGCGAGACCGTGCTGCACCCCGGTGCCGCCGCGGTGGTTCCGGTGGACGGTGGGAGGGCCTTGCTCGTTCGGCAGCATCGCCATGCCGTCGGGATCGAGCTGCTGGAGCTACCGGCCGGCAAGCTCGACGAGCCGGGGGAGAGCCCCGAAGCCTGCGCCCGGCGCGAGCTCGAGGAGGAGACCGGGTATCGCTGCGCCGAGCTCGAGCTCCTCAGCAGGATCTTCACCTCGCCAGGCTTCACCGACGAGGTGATCTACGTGTTCCTCGCCCCGCAGATCGAGCAGGTGGGGCCGCCACCGGGTGACGACGAAGGAGAGCCGCTGTCGCTGGAGTGGGTGGATCTCCGGGAGGTGGTGCGGCTCATACTCGACGGGTCGATCAGCGATGCGAAGACGATCATCGGGCTGCTCCTGGCCCTGGAACGAATGGGGCCGGGAGGCACCGGTCCCTGAACGCACGCTATATGCTCGGGCCCATTCAGGAGGGCGGCGAGCGACGACACAGCGGCACGATGGCGGGACGAGCGGCGGGCCTGGGTGGGGGCGCGAAACAAACCGGGGCGGTGACGGCCTCCGCGTGAACCTCAGTCCGGAGGAGCTCGAGGTGGCGCGCTCACGTCTCGACGAGGAGATGGAGATCGTGCAGCGGGAGCTGCTTGACCTCGGGGCGACGCCGGACGGCTCGGTCGAGGTCGTCCTCGACGAGGGATTTGCCGACGCCGCCCTGAGCACCGCCGAGCGCGACAAGGTTCTCTCGCTGGTGGCCACGCTTCGCCAGCGCGCCGAGGACATCGGGGCCGCCCTCCAGCGGCTCGATCGCGGCCTCTACGGCGTGTGCGAGAACTGCGGCGTGCCCATCGAGGCCGAGCGGCTCGAGGCGATCCCGGCAGCTCGGCGATGCATCCGCTGCGCGCAGCGGCGGTAGCACCTCTCGCGCGTCCTGGTTGCTTCGACTGGCCCAGCTCGAGGTGCCGAAGTTGGCGCGAATGAGTCAAGTTTGGGACGAGACCGACCGGGGCGCACCTCAAGCCGGGCCCGGCAGGCGCCGAACGGAGTGAGGCCCTGCCCGCATAGAGGACTTCCGGCCGGAGGCCGCCCCTTGCCTTTCTGGCCCGTACCGGGGAGCGAAGCGACCCACTAGGTCTCCTCCCAGAGAGGCGACCGAGATCCCCAGCTGCGTTCGGAACAGCAGGTCCCACAGGAGCACGCCTCCGATGAGGAACCCGACCGGCACGGGGAAGCCGTCCCCCGCCGAGATCAGGTATCGGGTCAGCAGCCCCCAGCAGAAGGTCGAGCAGCGGCCACACGAAGACCTCGAAATCCGTTCGAACGAGTGAACGGTTACGTAGAGGTGCCGTCTGAAGATCGCGAGCACGCGGTGCCATCTCATGGAACGTCTCCTGCTGCGATGGCTCGGAATGCTTCTTCGAGATCCTCGGTTCGGCATCGGGCCGCGATCCCGGTCGGGTGGTCGTCGGCGACCACCCTGCCTCCGGCCGGGAAAACAACCCGGCGGCAGAGCCGTTCGACGTCGGCCATGTTGTGCGACGTCATCAGCAGCGCAAACCCCTCCTCGGCGTGCAGCTCGAGCAGCCGTGTGCGGACGCGGTGGGCGACCTCTGGGTCGAGCGACGCCGTCGGCTCGTCGAGGAACAACATCTCGGGACGGTTCACCAGGGCCCTCGCCAGCCCCACCAGCGTGCGCTCTCCGCTCGAGAGCTCGTGGGTGAAGCGGTCCATGAGCGGCCGACCCCAAACGCCTCGACCACCTCGGACAGCCGGTCGGCCGCCAGCCCGGTGGCCGACCATCCGGCGGCGAACTGGACCGCCCCCCACATGCCCGCCCCGGCAACTACTTGAGGGGACGCAGCGGCGAGGCCAGCAGCGGCATGACGTTGCGGCTCCAGCCCAGCTTGGCAGCGGAAGACTTCGAGGGCCTCGCGCACCGCAACCGGTCGGGGAGGCTCACGTAGCTCGCGTTGAAGTTGGCGCGCGCCAACGCGGCCCCTCGCTCGTGCGGGAGAGGATGGCCGAGCAGCCGGACGTCCCCGACGTCGCGCTCGACGATGCCGAGCAGCATCATGATCGTGGTGGTCTTGCCGGTCCCGTTTGGGCCCAGCAGGGCCACGACCTCGCCAGCGTCGACCTCGAGGTCGAAGCCGGTGACGGCGGTTCTGCCTTCGTAGGCCTTCGTCAGGCCCTGCGCGTGGATGGCGAGCATCTGCTCCTCCTTGGCCGACGAGCCCTGGAGCGGCCGCAGCCTTGAGATGGCTGCGGGAGGATCGGGAACGTGGCGGTCAGGGCGCCCGCAGAGGGGGGCGCCCGTGCGGTGGCAGGTCAGCCGATGAGCAAATGCACAGCCAATGAGTGTACCGGCGGGCTAGCCGGGGGCCCGAACGCCTCGCCGGCCCAGTGAGCTTATCGAGCATGCCGGGGTGAGGAGGGTCTCCAGCAGCCCGTCCCCGACGGGGGCGGGCTGCATCAGCCCAGGCGGGAGGCGTGCGACGGGCCGAGGAGGCGCGGGTGCTACGACTCCTGGTCGGCTGCCGCGGCGGCAGGGAGAGGCGCCACGCCGTCGCCGCCGGCGTTCACCGAGGTGGGGACGGGGGACTTGCCGTCGGAGACGCTCTCCGGGGCCGGCGCCATCTCCGCATCCTCGGCCATGGCGGGTTCCACCACGACGGGCCTCGTGATCCCTGTGATCAGCCGTGCCCGCCGCTCCCAGTTGAGATACGACCACACCCAGTGGAGCATTACGAGCATTCGGTTGCGGAACCCGATCAGGTAGAAGATGTGAATCGTCAGCCAGAGCACCCACGCCACGAGACCCGAGACCCGCGCGTAGGGGAGCTCGGCGACGCCGGCGCCGCGGCCGATCGTGGCGAGCATGCCCTTTTCGCGATAGCGGAACGGCGCATAGGGCCGGCCATTGATCGCCGCGCGAATGCTCCGGCCCACGTGCCGCCCCTCCTGGATCGCCGCCGGTGCGACGCCCGGCACGAGCACGCCGTCCATCTCCGCGTGGGCCAGGTCGCCGATCACGAAGACCTCGCGGTGATCGGGCAGGGTTAGCTCCGGGGTCACCACCACCCGTCCGGAACGATCGAGAGGCGCACCCAGCGCGGCCCCCAGCGGCGATGCCGCGACCCCCGCCGCCCAGATCACCGTGCGGGCGGCGATGTGCTCGTCTCCCAGCCAGACTCCCGATTCGTCGATGTTGGTGACGAGAGTGCCCGGACGGACCTCGACGCCGCGGCGCTGCAACTGGCGCTCCGCGCGCTTCGAGAGCCCTTCGCTGAAGGTCGGCAGGATGCGCTCGACGCCCTCGATCAGCACGATGCGCGCGCTGGCGACGTCGGCACGCCGGAACTCCCCTTCGAGCGTGTGGCGGGCGATCTCGGCGAAGGCCCCCGCAAGCTCCATGCCGGTCGGGCCGGCCCCAACGATGACGAACGTCAGCCACGCCCGCCGCCGCACCGGATCGCTCTCGCGCTCCGCAGCCTCGAATGCGAAGAGCACTCTGCGGCGGATCTCGAGCCCGTCCTCGACGGTCTTGAGGCTGGGGGCGCGCTCGGCCCACTCGTCGTGCCCGAAGTAGTAGGAGGTCGAGCCCGTGGCGACGACGAGGTAGTCGTAGCCGATCTCGCCGTCCCGCAGCACGACCCGGCGGCCTTCTACGTCGACATCGACCACGTCGCCGAGCAACACCGTGGTGCCGCGCTGCTTGCGGAGGATGCGCCGCAGGGGCATGGCGATCTCACTGGGGCTCAACTCCGCCGTGGCCACCTGGTAGAGCAGCGGCTGGAACAGGTGGTGGTTGCGGCGGTCGACCAGCGTGACGTCGACGGGCGCGTCGGCAAGGGCCTTGGCGGCGTACAGGCCCCCAAATCCCCCTCCGACGATCACGACCCGAGGTCGTCGCTCCGGGCCTCGTGTGCTCACTGACCCATCGTAGGCGCGCGCGGCCCGCCACGCGGGTCTATGCAGCCTTGCGCTCGCCCTCCGCGATTCGTGCCTTCGCCCTGCGCGGGCGACCAGCGATCACGCGGAGGTGGAATCCCGGGTTCGGCGGGGTGGGACGGGTCGTTCGGAGCCCGAGACGGCCGGGCGTGAACACGACCTGGAACGCAGTGGTGGCGATGCCCAGGAGGCCCGCGCCTCCGATCAGCGATCCGGCAATGACGAGAGGGTCCATCCTTGGTCTCCTTTGACGGGGTGTTGCACGCGTTGGGCAACGATGCCCAACGGGGGCGAGGCCCGGTAGCTACCCGCCGGGCGGTGACGTAAACGCGCCCTTTTGTTAAATCCGGAAGAGGGAAGAAACGGAAGAGACCCGCGGAGGGAGGTTGGCCATGCCAGCGAGGAAAGAGGTGCCTTCGTCGCTCAGCCGGTCTTCGGCCAAAGCGCAGGGGACCTGGTCGAAAGCCCACGACAGTGCGGTCGAAACCTACGGAGGGCGAGCTTCTCACCGGACCGCGTATGCCGCCCTGAAGCGTTGAAAGGATGGGCGATCGCTGGGTCGAGAAGGGGGAGAAGCGACCGTCGGATCCCGGCGCGGCGAAGTCCTACCGGGACAAACGCCAGAAGGGGGACACCTTCGGTGGGGTCGATGTACGGCAACACCAGGGACCAGCTGCTGGATCGAGCCCGCAGCCTCGGCATCACCGGCCGGCACAAGATGAAGAAGGAGCTCGCCCGGGTAATCGCACGCAAGCAGAAGTAGCGCCGGTCGGGGGACTCCGACGCCGCCGCACGGTGCCGGCACCGATCCGACACCGTTGCGGGCAGCCCGAGCCGTACAATGGGCCTCGAGGTGATGACACGATGAGCCCCAGTGGTGGAGAGCAGAAGCGCGCCCGGCGGAAGCCCTCCGACTCGGCCGAGGCCGGCGTCGAGGCCCCGCCAAAGGGTGAGTCCAAGAGCCGCGAGGACCTCGACAAGCTCATCGATGAGATCGACGAGGTGCTCGAGGAGAACGCCGAGGAGTTCGTCCGCTCGTACGTGCAAAAGGGCGGCGAGTAAGCAGACCCGACGCAAATCGGCCCGGGCTCGTACGAGCCCGGGCCGATTCGAACGTGTCGGGATCCGGTCAAGTCGGGTGCGTCCTCAGCCTCCTTGATTCGATCCTCGAACCTCGGGTCGACCCTGCTGTCGTCGGGCTCCAGCCGCGTCGCCCCTACATCGACAACCTCGTGGATCCAGTCGTCGAGGGTGGGCCCGTAGGTGGTAACACCCAGCTCGTCGTCGAGGGTGCCCCCGATTGCGGGGCGGGGGACGTCACCCGAGGCACCACCAGCCCAGCTTGAGGTGCCGAAGTTCGTGCGAATGAGTCAAGTTTGGGGACGAGAGCCCACCAGGGGCGCACCCAAGCGGGGCCCGGCAGGCACCGATCGAAGCGAGGCCCTGCCGCCATTGAACGGCGCCGCCGGAAGCACCGCTCGCCGAGCGGGGGCGGGCCGTGATGGAACGCGGCCGGAGGCTCGGCTCGCCGAGCAAGGCGAGGCGGGCCGTGATTGAGGACCGCGGCCGGAGGCCGCCCCTCGCCTCTCTGGCCTGTGCCGGGGAGCGAAGCGACCCGCTAGGCTTCTCGCGCTCGCTCACGATGAAGCACCTCCTCTTCATCGTCTCCCTTCACGCGTACCTACCCGACGACCCAGCGAGAAAACAACCCGCCGTCCGGCCGGGCTCTGATCGTCGCAATCCGAGTCCGGCGTGCCACCCACTACAATCGGGAGCATGGAGTCGCAGATTCCCTTCGATCCCATGCCGGCTGCCGCGCTCGACGCCAGCTCGTTCTCGGCGTTGCTCCGGCGCACGCAGCCGGAACCTGACGTGCCAGCGCACGCCCCGGGCAAGGCGGGCGCTCCCGTCGAGCTTCCCCACGGCACCACGATCCTTGCCCTCCGCTATGTCCAGGGGGTGGTGATCGCGGGTGACCGGCGGGCCACGGAGGGTTACACGATCGCGCACCGGTCGATCGAGAAGGTCTTTCCGACCGACGACTCGTCGGCGGTTGCGATCGCAGGAACGGCAGGCCCGGCCATCGAGATGACCCGCCTCTTCCAAACCGAGCTGGAGCACTACGAGAAGATCGAAGGGGAGCCGCTCACGCTCGAGGGAAAGGCGAACAAGCTCTCCCAGATGCTCCGGGCAAACTTCGCGATGGCGATGCAAGGGCTCGTCGTCATACCGCTCTTCGCCGGCTTCGACGATCGCCGGGGCTACGGCCGGATCTTCAAGTACGACATGACCGGCGGGCGCTACGAGGAGAGCGACTACTGGGCGACCGGCTCTGGAGGCCGGGACGCTCGGGCGACGATCAAGAAGCGCTACCGCCCGGGCCTCTCCGAGGAGGAGGCGGTGAAGATCGCTCTCGAGGCGCTCTACGACGCGTCCGAGGAGGACGCCGCCACCGGCGGCCCCGACGTGCTGCGCAAGATCTTTCCGAACATCGCCTCGATCTCGGAATCGGGATTCCGCGAGATCTCCGACGAGGAGATTTCGGGCTTGTTCGAAGCCCTGCTCGAGGAGCGGAGGGCCGCGGGTCGCACCGAGGGTCGGGAGAGGGTCCCGGGCGCACGGGAGCACTCGGCCTAGCCATGGCCCTGCCGTACTACGTCTCTCCGGAGCAGTTCATGAAGGACAAGTCCGACTACGCGCGGAAAGGGATCGCCCGCGGGAAGTCGGTGATTGCGGTCGACTATGCCGACGGGGTGATGTTCGTCGCCGAGAACCCATCGGCCACGCTGCACAAGATCTCCGAGATATACGACCGAATGGCCTTCGCCGGCGTCGGCAAGTTCAACGAGTTCGAGTCGCTGCGCCAGCATGGGGTCCGGCAGGCGGACGTTCGGGGCTACTCCTACTCCCGTGAGGACGTCTCGGCACGAGGGCTCGCGAATGCCTATTCGCAGATCCTCGGGCAGATATTTACCGCCGAGCTGAAGCCCTACGAGGTCGAGATCCTCGTCGCCCAGGTGGGGGAGAGCGGTCGGCGGAACGAGCTGTATCACATCCTCTACGACGGCTCGGTCGCCGACGAGGAGAACTTCGTCGCCATGGGCGGCCAGGCCGAGGCGCTCGCGGAGTATCTGAAGCAGAACTTCAAGCCCTCGCTGCCAGCCGCCGAGGCGCTGAATCTGGGGGTCGCCGCGCTCACCGAGGTCGAGAAGCGAGAGATCTCGGCGCAGAACCTCGAGGTCGCCGCGCTCGACTGGACGCGCGAGCGCCGGAAATTTCGCCGCTTCAACCAACGCGAGCTCGCCGCCGCCCTCGGGTAGCCCTCGGCGTGCGCCGATACCAATAGCGTGGAACGCCGCATCTTCGGCCTCGAGAACGAGTACGGGGTCACGTGCACGTTTCGCGGGCAGCGCCGGCTCTCGCCCGACGAGGTGGCCCGCTACCTTTTCCGGCGCGTGGTCTCGTGGGGCCGCTCGTCGAACGTCTTCCTCGAGAACGGCGCTCGCCTCTACCTCGACGTGGGCTCGCATCCCGAGTACGCGACGCCGGAGTGCGATGACATACGCGAGCTGGTCGCCCACGACAAGGCTGGGGAGCGAATCCTGGAATCGCTGGTGAACTCCGCCGAGTCCCGGCTGCGCGAGGAGGGCATCGCCGGCCAGGTGTACCTGTTCAAGAACAACACCGACTCGGCCGGCAACTCCTACGGGTGCCACGAGAACTACCTCGTGAGTCGCTACGGCGAGTTCGGCAAGCTCGCCGAGGTGCTGATCCCGTTCTTCGTCTCCCGACAGATCTTCACCGGCGCAGGCAAGGTGCTCCACATGGCGCGCGGCCCCCAGTTCTGCATCTCGCAGCGGGCCGAGCACATCTGGGAAGGCGTCTCGTCCGCGACCACCCGCTCCCGCCCGATCATCAACACGCGGGACGAGCCGCACGCCGACGCGGAAAAGTTCCGGCGGCTGCACGTGATCGTCGGCGACTCCAACATGAGCGAGTACACCACCTGGATCAAGGTGGCGACGACGGCCGTGCTGCTGCGCATGCTCGAGGAGGGGGCCGTCATGCGCGACCTTTCGCTCGACAACCCGATCCGCGCGATCCGCGAGATCTCGCACGACCTCGCCTGCCGCCGCAAGGTCCGGCTGGCCAACGGCCGGGAGCTCTCGTCGATCGAGATCCAGTGGGAGTACCTCTCGCGGGCCGCGAAGTACGTCGAGCGCCGGGAGGACCCCGAGATGAAGGCGGCGGTCGTCGCCTGGGAGGAGTGCCTGGTGGCGCTCGAGGACGACTTCCTGGCCCTGGACACGAAGATCGACTGGGTCATGAAGTACCGGTTGCTCGAGACCTACCGGGAGCGGTTCGGGCTCCCACTCGGCCACCCGAAGCTGGCGCTGATGGACCTCGTCTACCACGACGTGAGCCGCAGGCGCGGCCTGTACTACAAGCTCGAGGGCGTGGGGATGGCGGAGCGGTACGTCAACGACGAGGAGGTCCGCGGTGCCATGCACGAGCCTCCTCAGAGCACCCGTGCCAGGCTCCGCGGAGAGTTCATCCGGGCGGCCAAGCGGCGACGCCGTGACTACACCGTCGACTGGGTGCACCTCAAGCTCAACGACCAGGCCCAGCGGACCGTGCTCTGCAAGGACCCCTTCAAGGCGAACGACGACCGTGTCACGAAGCTGATCGCCTCGCTCTGACGCTCAGCGCTCCGACGTCAGGGACTGTGCCGCCCAGATGCCGGCACCCGCGGCGAGCCCGGCGGAGAGCGTGGCCGGCCAGTGGCGTCCCGGCGGGAGACTGCCGAAGGCGAGCACGCCGGCTAGGCCGTCGGCGAGGTCGGCGAGCGCTCCGGCCTCCACCCAGCCCCGCAGCGGGGCGCCTCGGCGAAGCGCGAGCAGGGCCCCGAGGCCGAGGGCAAGGTCCCGTCCACCGACGCTGCGCATGGCGAGCATCGTCGTCGGCTTGATGCCCTCACCGCCCAGCCAGGCACGGCCGAGCAGACCCGGGGCGAGGAGCCGACGACACCGGCCGCACCGCGTCCAGGCCAGTCCCCTCACCACGCTCAGGGGCCGAGGTCGTGGGAGCGCGCGGCGCGAAGCTGCATCAGGGCTGCCGCTCGGCCGGGCGGATCACGATCAAGGGCGACATCGCCCCGGACTCTACCCCTCGGCAGCCGGCCCCGGAACCTTCGCGAACGCCGAGATCACGGGGTCACCGACGTTCGAGGGTCTCGGCCGGGGAGCGCGACGCGATGAGATCGCGCATGCCGGGGCGCCGGGGCGATTCGGGCTACGGCGATTCCCTTAGGGACGTCTCCGTAATTTGTCGTCTCTTTCGTTCGGATCGCTCAAGCCTCAGAAATCGGGAGTGGCGCGGTGGCGTGCCGCACGTTTAAAGGTGCGATGGCGTCGAAAACGGCGCCGGCACCAGAAACAGCAACGGTCGTCGGACGAAGCAGGAGAGGAGACGGGATGAGACGAAGGGCTGCCGTACTCACACGGCTGGTAGGGCTCCTGGTCATGGTCACGCTGCTGACCGGCGTTCTGGCGGCGCCGGTGCTCGCGAACGACGAGGTGCCCCCCGGCCAGCGGGTCTGCAAGACGTTCGCGCTCGACGCACACGCCAAGCTGAAGGTCGGCTCGAATCTGTACATCAAGGACGGGTGGGGCAACGTCGTCGGCATTGCCACCGTCGTGCAGGTGGGCCTCGACGTCAAGCTGAAGGTCTGCCTGAAGGCCGACGTCGCCGCCCACATCTCCATCGGTGGGATCGTGGTGAAGTCCGACGGGTCGCTGGTCATCGTCGTGAAGGTTCTTACGAAGGTCGACGGAAACGTCATCGTCATTGCGAACCTGAAAGCGAAGGTCGGCGGTCTGTTGACCGTGCTCGCCCAGGTGAAGGCAAAGGTCAAGGTGAAGGCCAACGTCTGGCTCAACCTGTACATCTGCGTCGACCCCTGAGGACGCACACCGACTCGCCAGCGGGCCCGGCGGATGC
>JBOGWP010000199.1:0-21026 GCA_050693875.1 Actinomycetota bacterium | reverse complement strand
CGTGCTGGTCCTCGATCTTGTCGTGCCACACCCAGAAGCCCAGCGGAAGTTCGGGGAGCTCCCGGTTCTTGAAGGCGCGCAGCCCGGCGATCAGCTCCTTCCAGAACCCGGCGGCGGCCCAGTGCTCGATGGCGAAGGACGCACCTTCGCCGATCGAGGCATCCTCGGCGCCGTAGATGCGCAGCAGCTCCTCGCAGAAGAAGCGGGTGGTCGGCGTCGCATGGCGCAGCTTGCCGAGGTCCTCGAAGGCCAACCCGAGCGGGGCCCCGAAGTGCACCAGCCACTCGAAGTGCGCCGCAGAGACGCGGAACCCCCCCGTCGACGCTGCAGTGGAACCGCGCCGCCGAGTGAATGCTTCGTCACGAGTCGAATCAGAGCCTGCGCGGCGGGTGCTCGGAGGTGCTCGGGCTCCGGCGCGCAGAGCGAAAGCTGGATTGCTCCTGCGGATGCGCGCTGCTTGACTTCGCCGCCGCGGACGGATCGACGGGGGGCGAGGAGGTCTGACGGCTGCAACCGGACGGGCGGAGGCAGCTCTTGCTCGCAAGCGTGTCCACCGTGACCGATTCGGACGGCGGCATCTCGGAGATCGTCCGCTCCTTCCGCGACGTAACGCGGCTCAAGGAAGCGGACGAAGCCAAAACGATGTTCCTTGCCACCGCCTCGCCGTAGGGGCCAACGACCGCCGGGGCGATCGCGCTGCGCTTCGCGGTGTTCGAGGCGGGGAAGGCATCGTCGCGCGACCCGCGCGCCACGTTCCATCAGCAGCGTGCGGGCTTCGGGGGCGCTGAGGTAACAGGGACGCCGCCAGCGAGCGCTCGGCGCTCGGGAGGGTGAGAGGGAGGCCGAGACACTTGCCCACCCCTGAAGGACTGCGTACAATTCGGGCATAACACCCTAAAGTAGCGGTCGGCAACCGCCGATGTGCCAAGCACATCGGCCCTTCCCAGGCCTCGCTGGGGAGTCATCCGATCAGCGACAAGGCAAACCCGCCGCAAGGCGGGGACGCAAAGCCACAGGGCCCCCAGGGTCGGCTGGGCTGCCGAACGAGAGGAGACGACGTGGCAATCACCGCAGCCGACCAGGACCAGCTCACTGTCCACGCGGCACCGACCCACATCCCCGGCAAGATGAGGGGTCTCGTCGCCTGGATCCGAAGGCGTCTCCCCGAGGGCCGGGCGCTGCCGATGGACATCTGGAAGCGCCGTCATCGAGGCATCATGGCCGTGCTCTGGCTGCATGCTCCCGGGATCGCGCTGTTCGGTCTCATTCGAGGCTACGGCCTCGCCCACTCACTGCTCGAGGCGTCGGTGGTGGTCGGCTTCGCGCTGGCTGCCTCAGTGAGCAGGATGAGCCGGACGGTCCGGGCCAGCGCTGTCACGCTGGGGCTGCTGAGCGCATCCGGCATCCTGGTCCATCTCTCCGGCGGAATGATCGAGGTGCACTTCCACTTCTTCGTGATGCTCGGGGTGATCGCCCTCTACCAGGACTGGCTCGTCTACCTCCTGGCCGTGGGCTTCGTCGCCCTCCATCACGGGACGATCGGCATTCTCGACCCCGACGGCGTCTACAACCACCCGGCCGCGCCAGCACCCCTGGACCTGGGCCGGCATCCACGCCCTCTTCGTCCTGGGAGCCAGCGTCGCGAGCGTCGTCTCCTGGCGGCTCAACGAGAAGTACCGGGCCCAGGCCGACCGGGCCCGTCAGCAGGAAGCCGTGGCAACGCTGTCGCGGCGAGCGCTCTCCACCTCGAGCTTCATCGATCTCACGGGCGAAGCGGTCCGTATCCTCACCGAGACGCTCGAGGTGAAATCGGCCGGCGTCCTCGAGCTCGTCCCCGAGCAGGATGCCTTCCGGCTGCGGGCGGGAGCCGGCTGGAGCCCGGGGGCCCTCAGCGGGACGGTGCTCGCCGCCGACGGCCCCATCCGGTCCGGAGGCTGGATGTCGTCGGGTGAGCCGCTCGTGGTGAACGACGCCGGGTCGGATCCTCGTTTCGCAGGCTCGACGGCTGGCGACGACGACTTCGCCAGCGGCGTCTTCGTGGTCGTCCCCGGCCCCGATGGGCCGTACGGCGTCCTGGGCGTGCACACGAAGTCCCCCCGCTCGTTCGATCACCAGGACGTCAACTTCCTGGAGGCGGTCGCGAACACGCTCGGAGGCGCGCTGCGTCAGAAGCGGACCGAGTAGCAGCTGCTCCACCAGGCGCTGCACGACCCCCTCACCGATCTCGCCAACCGCGCTCTGTTCAAAGACCGAGTCGAGCACGCCCTCGCCAGGACGCAGCGCAGCCGCGGCCACGCAGCCGTGCTCTTCCTCGACCTCGACGACTTCAAGGGGATCAACGACAGCCTGGGCCACGCCTCGGGCGACGAGCTGCTGGCGAGCCTGGCCGGGCGCCTCCGCCACTCGCTGCGGCCGGCGGACACCATCGCCCGGCTCGGCGGCGACGAGTTCGCGATCCTGCTCGAGGACGTCGACAGCGTCGAGACCGCGCGGCTCGTGGCCGAGCGCATCCTGGATTCGCTCCGGGAACCGTTTCTCGTCGCGGGCAAGGAGGTCTTCGTCCGCACGAGCATAGGGATCGCCCCCGCCGATCAGGAAGCCGGGGTGGACAGCCTCATGCGCGACGCCGACGTGGCGATGTACGTGGCCAAGGCGGACGGAAGGGAAGGTACGAGGTCTTCCAGCCCGACATGCACGATGCCGTCGTCAGACGGCTCGCGCTCGAGGAGGACCTTCGCCGGGCCGTCGAGAGGGGCGAGTTCTCCCTCCACTACCAGCCGAGCATCGCTCTTGAATCTCAGCGGATCGTGGGGATGGAGGCCCTGAGCCGGTGGAACCACCCGAAGCGAGGACTGGTCGCGCCCGCCGAGTTCATCTCGGTCGCCGAGGACACCGGGCTGATCGTGCCGATCGGCTCCTGGGTGCTCGAGGAGGCCTGCCGGCAGGCCAAGGCGTGGCAGGACGCCTATCCCCTGGGCCACCCGCTCAAGGTCGCCGTCAACGTGTCTCCACGCCAGTTCCAGGAGGCCTCGTTCGTCGAGGATGTCGCCGCGATCCTCGATCGCTCAGGTCTCGACCCCGCATCGCTGGTCCTCGAGATCACGGAGGGAGTCGTGATGCACAACGTCGAGGCCACGGTCACCAAGCTGGAGCAGCTAAAGCAGCTCGGCCTGGCGATTGCAGTGGACGACTTCGGCACCGGCTACTCCTCCCTCGCCTACCTTCGGCGATTCCCCATCGACATCCTCAAGATCGATCGATCCTTCGTGGCGTCCCTCCAGAAGGGTCCCGAGGACCGAGCGCTCACGCAGCCAATCCCTCCGGCTTCAGACCGTCGCCGAGGGAATCGAGGGGCCGGCGGAGCTGAGCAAGCTGCGCGAGCTCGGGTGCCAGGAGGGCCAGGGGTACTACTTCAGCAAGCCGTTGCCGAAGGAGGAGCTGGAGCGCCTGCTTGCGGGAATCGCCGCCGACGGATCTTTCTTCGACCTGGAGGAGCGAGGAGCCTTCGTCGGCTGAGCCGGCCACAACCCGTGGCAACTGAGGGGGTGGGGACGCAAACGGCAGGAAGCGTTTCCACGTCTCGGCCCAGAGCTGGACGCCGCCGGCTCAGACCCTCCTCGGCATGTGCCGGCGCACCCGCACCAGCATCCTCACCATCTCCTCGGCCAGGTCGTTCGACTCCGCCCGCGGGTTGTTGTAGACGACGTACTCCTTCGCCACCAGCGTCGCGAGGTAGTCGAGCAGCGCCGACTCGTCGTCCTTCACCAGCAGGTAGTCCGGATGGCCCTCGTTGTAGTAGACGACACCTGCTTCCCCGTCGAAGCGGCTCCTCGTCCCGTCTGGGTTGGGGTCGGGTGCCAGCATCGGCAGACCCCGGCTCCCACCTCCCGGGCGGGCAGAAGGGGCGGGATGCTCCTCGCGCGCCTCCACCGGCGGGGGCATGAGGTCCTCGACAGGGGGTGGCTCCGCGGCGCCTTCCGGCGGTCGCCCGTTTGACTTCGGCGGCTGGTGTCCCTCGCTCCCCTCGGCGAGCAGCGCCCCCTGCCCTTCTTCGGAGCCGGTGGGGGTGCGCATCGGGTTGTCCAGATCGGCGAGCTCCTTCAAGACCCGGCCGAAGATCCGACGCACCGCATCGGCAAGGCGATCGGCGGTCTCGACGTCGACCACGCGAGCGACGTGCTCGAGCGTGCGGAGCACCGCCGGCTCGACTCCCTTGAGCGCGTCGAGGAACAGCGGGAACGCCTCCCGGTCCCTGAGGACCGCCCGGCGCCCGGCGGTCTGCTGGAGAGCCTCGAAGACCACCTGCCCGGCGACCTGATCGCTGTCCCAGGGCGGGCCGGCGAACTCGTCGAGCTCGCACAGGTCGTCGACGATGGTGGTCCCGGCCCTGCCCACGACCGACACCCTCCGGCGCTTGTCGGGCTTGGGGCTGACGTGGAGATGAAAGTCGATCCTTCCCCACAGCGTCGCCTGTGGCGGGATCTTCAGCGCAACCCCCTCGGGCTCCTCGGGCGTCACCACCTCGAGGTGCCTGCCCTCGACCACCTCGATGCGGTAGTCGCCCCGGGCGAGGGCGGCGCTGCGCCGGCGGCGCAGGTAGTCCACCACCTTCCTCTGCGTCAGCACGCGCAGCACATCCGGATCGAGGTCGGTGAGGTAGACGGTCGTCCCCGGCTCGCTGCGGGCCCGGCGGCGCTCGTTCGTGTTCAGATCTGCGGACGGTCTTCCTCGCTCGAGTCGAAGAGCAAGTGTCCTCTCCGACCCGACCGGCCGCGTGAGGATCTCGCAGCGCCCACCGAGCTGCTGGAACGCCAGGATCCCGATCCCCTTCTCCCCCAGCGTTCTCGGATCGGCCGCCTTTGACGACTCGAAAAGGTTCCGGGCCAACTGCCGCAGGCGTTCGGCGTCCATCCCCCGGCCGGCGTCCTCGACCACGATGACCGGCCGGCGGCCCTTCCGACGGAGAAAGATGCGAATCGCCTCCCCCCTCGATTCCGCCTCGGCGTACTCGTCGGCCGCGTTGGAGACGAATTCGTTGAGCGCGTCCTTGGGGTCCTGGTAGGCCTGGCCGGTGATGAGCACGGCCTTCGCCAGGCTCCCGATGCGCAGACGGATCTTTTCCGCGTTTGGCACAGGACGGATGCTAACCGCGGGGGCGCCGGGCTCCGCGGATCCCGTTGACGGACGGGATTGGGCAACGCCGGCTCTTGATCGCCTACCTCCCGCGGCGTACATTCGTCGCATTCACAACACAACTCTCTCGGGGGAGAGCCATGGCCGACGCCGACTCACTGCTGATCCCGTCCGACGCGCTCGCACACGACGACCTGCCGCAGAGCGTCAGCACGCGTGCCGCCCGCAACCTCGCGACCACCACCAAGAGCCTGGTCCAGCAACTCGACGTCACGCCCCGCTGGCTGCTCACGCTCCTGCCGTGGGTGGCACTCGAGGCGGGGACCTACCGCGTCAACCGCCACAAGCGTGTGCTTCCGGAGCGGAGGAAGCTCCACGTCGACGTCGCCGACGGGAGGGCGTCGGTGCCGCCGGCCGAGCTGCAGGCGATCCCGTTCCTGGGCGAGATGGACGACGCATTTCTCGGGGCGCTTGCGCGCCGCCTCGCGGTCGAAGCGTTCGAGGCCGGGCAGTCGGTGCTCCGCCAGGGGGAGACCGGCGACCGTTTCTACATCCTGGCGAGCGGGAAGGTCGAGGTGCATTCGCGGGGACAGCACGGCGAGAAGATCCGACTCGCCGTCCTCGCCACCGGTGACTTCTTCGGCGAGGAGGCACTCCTCCGGGGGACCGCGAGAAGCGCCAGCGTCGACGCGCTCACGCCGAGCGTGTTCCTCACGCTGTCGCGTGCCGACTTCGACGCGCTGATGAACGAGGCCCCCGGACTGCGCGCCCAGCTCGAGGCCGGCGTCGAGCAGCGCGCCGCGGGCCGGCGGGCGAACGAGTTCGGCGAGCAGCTCATCGAGGTCCGGTCGGGCCACGAGGGGGAGGTGCCTCTCCCCCTCACCCACGTCGACTACGAGGAGCATCCGGCCGAGTACTCCCTCGAGGTCGTCCAGACGATCCTGCGCATGCACACGCGGGTGAGCGACATCTACGACAGCCCGATCGACCAGCTTCGCGAGCAGATGCGCCTGACGATCAACAGCATGAAGGAGCGCCAGGAGTGGGATCTCATCAACCACGCCCGCGTCGGCCTCCTGAACGCCGCGGCCCCCTCGATGCGCATCCGTCCCCGGCAGGGGGCGCCGACGCCCGACGACATCGACGACCTGCTCGCCCTCGTCTGGAAGAAGCCGGCGTTCTTCCTCGCCCACCCGCGCGCCATCGCCGCGTTCGGCCGGGAGTGCACCCGCCGCGGCGTGCCGCCGCCGACGATCCAGCTGTTCGGCTCGCCGTTCCTCACCTGGCGAGGCGTCCCGATCATCCCGTGCGACAAGCTCGCGGTCCGGGGACGGTCTCGCAGCGACCAGGGCTACGGGACCACCAGCATCCTGCTGGTGCGGGTCGGAGAGGCGGAGCAGGGCGTCATCGGGTTGCACCAGCCGGGCATCCCCGACGAGGCGGAGGGGGAACCCAGCCTCTCGGTGCGCTTCATCGGCGTGGACTACAAGTCGATCGCGTCGTACCTGATGACGCTCTACTTCTCGATCGCGATCCTGACCGAGGACGCGGTGGGCGTGCTCGAGGACGTCGAGGTCGGCCGGTACCACGACTATGAATGACGGCCGGTCGGATCGGGGGGACGTCGCGTCCGAAGCCCTGATCCGCAGGCTTGCGAACGAGCTGTACCGGAACCGGCCGCCAACGCCGTCGTCCCCACCGACCGAGGGGATCGCGCCCTCGAACGCACCGGCAAACGCCGTCGCCGCGCCGTTTGGCGGACGGGCCGCCAGCGCACTCCCGCGCACCGGCCGGCCGGCGACGTCGATGCCGCAACCCGACTACTACTTCCTCCGGCATGCCGCGCCGGGCCGGCGACCGCCGGAGCGCGGCATCGGGCTCGGCGATGCGCGGAACGACTTCCCGGCGCTGCACCAGCGCGTGCACGGCAGGCGGCTGGTCTGGCTCGACAACGCCGCCACCACGCAGAAGCCGCGGGCGGTGATCGAAGCGCTCTCGCGCTTCTACGAGTGCGACAACTCCAACGTGCATCGGGGGGCGCACGCGCTGGCCGCTCGGGCGACCGACGCCTTCGAGCAGGCGCGCGAGAAGGTCCGGCTCCTGCTCGGGGCATTCTCCCGCGAGGAGATCGTCTTCGTCCGCGGCACCACCGAGGCCATCAATCTGGTGGCGCAGGCGTACGGGCGAGCGAACGTCGGGCCGGGCGACGAGATCCTGGTCACGACGCTGGAACACCACTCGAACATCGTCCCTTGGCAGATGCTCGCCCGGGAGAAGAACGCGATGCTGAGGGTGGTGCCGATCGACGACCGCGGCGATGTGATCCTCGACGAGTACGAGCGGATGCTCGGTCCCAGGGTCAAGATCGTGGCGCTCGCCCACGTCTCGAACGCCCTCGGAACGGTCCTCCCCGTCCAGGAGATGACGTTGCTCGCCCATCGCCACGGCGCCAAGGTGGTCGTCGACGGCGCACAGGCGGTCTCACACCTTCCCGTCGATGTCGCCTCCATCGGATCCGACTTCTACGCCTTCTCCGGCCACAAGCTGTTCGGCCCCACGGGCGTCGGCGTGCTCTACGGAAGGCGGGACCTGCTCGAGGCGATGCCGCCGTGGCAGGGGGGCGGGAGCATGATCCGGACCGTCACGTTCGAGTCCACCACCTACAACGACCCGCCCTACAAGTTCGAGGCGGGGACGCCCGTTATCGGCGACGCGGTGGGCCTAGGCGCGGCGATCGACTACGTGCTCCGGATCGGCCTCCCCGCGATCGCGGCATACGAGCATGCGCTCCTCGCGTACGCGACCGATGCCCTCTCGCGCATCCCGGGCCTCCGCCTGATCGGCACATCGCCGAACCGGGCCGCGGTGGTCAGTCTCGTGGTCGACTGGATGCGCAGCGAGGACCTCGGAAGGTTTCTCGACCAGGAGGGGGTGGCGGTCCGGGCGGGCCACCATTGCGCGCAGCCGGCCCTGGCCCGGTTCGGGCTGACCAGCACCGTCCGGCCCTCGCTTGCGCTTTACAACACCTACGACGACCTCGACCTGCTCGTGGCGGCGCTCAAGAAGGCGCACGCGGCGGCACGAGCCTGACCCTGCCACAGGGCCGGTGTCGCCTCTTGGGAAACGCCGCCGCTGAGCGTACGATTGGCCCGAGAGGAGTGAAGGATGCGCCGCTACCTGGTGGTGGCAAACCAGACGCTCGGTGGTGATCACCTCGCGGCAGAGGTGCGCCGGTGCCTCCAGGCGGGGCCGAGCCGGTTTCACGTGCTCGTGCCCGCCACACCCCCGGGGGACCACGCCGTGTGGACCGAAGGGGAAGCCCATGTGATTGCCGAGGAACGGCTCGAGCGCGCGCTCGCCGATTTCCGAGGGCTCGGAGCTGAGGCGGACGGGGAGGTCGGCGACGCCAATGCCGTGCAGGCGATCGCCGACGTGCTCCGCGGGGAGGAGTTCGACGAGATCATTCTCTCGACCCTTCCCCCGGGTTTGTCGCGCTGGCTCAGGCAGGACCTTCCCCACCGCGTCCAGCGTTTCGGCCTGCCCGTCCGGCACGTCGCCGCCGGGCACGAGCCCGAAGTCACGCGCTAGCGCGTCGCTTCGCTCCCCGGTACAGGCCAGAAAGGAAAGGGGCGGCCTCCGGCCGCGGTCCTCAATGTCGGGCCGCTCGGCGAGCCGAGCCTCCGGCCGCGGTCCTCAATGTCGGCCTCGTTCAATGCCGGCACGGCCTCGCTTCGCTCGGTGCCCGCCGGGCCCCGCTTGAGGTGCGCCCTGGTGGGCTCTCGTCCCCAAACTTGACTCATTCGCACGAACTTCGGCACCTCAAGCTGGGGCACCTCAAGCTGGGCTAGGGGAGGGCTCGCATCTCGGGCACGGGCCGGAGTCGTGGGTGCGCGCGGCATCAGCACAGCGATCCGAAACCCATCCGCGTGCCGCTGTGCTCCGAATGGTGGGCATGGTCACGCTTCGGACCTTGCCTCGGGTGCGGCTGCTCGCCGGCCTCGCCGTCGCCGTCCTCCTCGCCACCGGATGCGGCGGCGCCCGACCCCCGCCCGAGCGAACCCGGGCAAACGTCGGGGTGAAGATGTTCCAGTTCCGGCCGGGAACCATCACGGTGACGGCGGGCACCACGGTCACCTGGATCAACGACGACCAGATCCTGCACACCGCCACCGCCGGAACACCCGAGGCGCCCGCTGCCCAGATCTTCGACGGGCAGATGCCGGGTGCGGGGAAGCGCTTCAGCCGCACCTTCTCGAAGCCCGGCCGGTACCCCTACCACTGCGCACGACACAACGGGATGCGAGGCGAGATCGAGGTGCGCTGACTATCCCACCGTCCCGAGCTCGTTCCACCCCAAGACCCAGGAGGAAACCTTGAAGACTCCCTCTCGACGCGGCCGCCTCGCCGGTGCCGCGATCACACTCACGTTCGTGCTCGCCGGCTGCAGCGGCCAGAGCACCTCGGGCAAGAAGACCGGGGCCGCCCCCAAAGCCTCGGCGTCGCCCAACACCGCCGACACCGGAGCCGCCACGCTGCGGACGACGCTCACGCAGGGCCTGCACGACCACGTCTGGTTGGCCGGCGTTGCGATCAACACCGCGGTCCAGCGCGGCCTCGACGCCCCGGCGACGAAGTCCGCCATTGCGGCACTCGACGGCAACACCGTCTCGCTCGGGCAGGCGATCGGCTCGGTCTACGGTGCCGACGCCGAGAAGGCGTTCCTGCCGCTGTGGCGCAAGCACATCGACTTCTTCGTCGACTACACCGTCGCCGGGCTCAAGAAGGACGCGGCGAAGCAGGCCAAGGCGAAGTCGGACCTCGACGGGTACCGCAACGACTTCGGCGCCTTCCTGTCGAGTGCCAACCCGAACCTCACCAAGGACGCCGTGGCCAACGAGCTCGTGCCCCACGTCCAGATGATCCTTTCGACGATCGACGCGGCCATCGCGAAGGACCCGTCGGTCTTCGCCAAGATGGCGGACGCAGCGGAGGGCATCTCGCACACTGCTGGGGTGCTCGCAGCCGGCATTGCGAAGCAGATGCCGGAGAAGTTCGGGGGCGACGCCGATGCAGGCGGCGCCACGCTCCGCTCGAACCTGACCGGGCTCCTCAACGACCACGTCTGGCTCGCCGGGATCGCGATCGACACCGCGGTGACCTCGGGCCTCGACTCGACGATGACCAAGGCCGCCACCCAGGCCCTCGACGCCAACACGCAGGACCTCGGCAAGGCGATCGGCTCGGTCTACGGCGACGACGCCGAGAAGGCGTTTCTCCCCCTGTGGCGCAAGCACATCGAGTTCTTCGTGAACTACACCGTGGCGGGAGCCAAGGGAGATGCGGCAGGGCAGACGAAGGCAAAGTCCGACCTGGACGGCTACCGGAGTGACTTCGGTGCCTTCCTGGCGGGGGCCAACCCGAACCTCACCAAGCAGGCGGTGGCGAACGAGCTCGTCCCGCACGTCGACAGCCTGCTCGTCGCGATCGACGCCGTCCTGGCGAAGAGCTCGGACGTTGCGAAGAAGGTCACCGAGGCTGCTGCGATCGCTCCAAAGACGGGGACGGCGCTCGCCACCGCGATCGCCAAGCAGTACCCGGCGAAGTTCGTCTAGGGCCGCCCCTCCCCCCTGGATGAGCACGCACCCGATCCGACGCCCCGGCACCGCCCGCCGGGGCGTCGGTGCGGTGCGCGTCCGGGAGACCGGCCCGGCTTCATGGGCGTCCCTCGCCACCGCCGCGGCCGCGGGGGTCCACCTCGCCGTCATCGGCGACCACCTCCAGGCCTCCGCGGTCAGCGGGGCCCTCTTCCTGGGCGCCGCGGTCGTACAGCTCGGCCTTGCAGGGCGCCTCATCACCAGTTCGAGCCGGCGCTCCCTTCAGTTGGCCATTGCGGTCAACACCGGCCTCGTCTTGCTCTGGGGGCTGTCCCGGACGATGGCGCTGCCGCTCCTCGACCACCCCGACCATGCCGGCGCCTCGCACCTGATCGCCGGCATCGCCGCAATCACGCTCGAGATGGCTGCGGTGGCCTCGGCGCTGAAAGCTCTCCCCTCCCTACCGGGGACGCGGCGCGGCGTCGCGGCCGCCGTGGTCGCCGTCTCCCTTCTCGTTGCGATCCCCATGCTGCGCGCCGCGGGCGACCGGTCCGATGGGCCGACCGAAGGCGTTGCCCCTTCCGACGCGCATGCCCACGCCCTGAATCAGGCGGGCGACCGGGACCCGGGCCCGCGGCGCACCCGTCCCGTCGAGGGACGGCGGATCGCAGTCGGCGGCCGACCCGTCGCAGCGGCCTCCACCCCGGGCGCGATCTGGACCGTCCTGCGCGACGAGGGCGCCGTGGCGCGCATCGATCCGGAGACCGGGGAGGTGACCAGGACCCTGGTGGGCCAGGGCGCTGCCGGCATCACCGCCGCCTTCGGGTCGGTCTGGGTGACCAGCTTCACCGACGACACCGTCACGAGAATCGATGCCGAGACGGGGCGGGTGGCCGGATCTCCCATCTCCGTCCCGAAGGGGCCGGTCGCCTTGGCCGCCACCGGCGACGCGGTGTGGGTGACGGGAACGCAGGACGGCGTGGTGGTACGCATCGATCCGGTGACCGGCGCCACCGGCGTGCCGGTTCGCGTTGGGTACGGGCCGATCTCACTCGAGTGGGCCGCAGGATCCCTGTGGGTCGCCAACAGCCTGGACCACGCGGTGGTCCGCCTCGACCCCGTCTCGGGACGGCCGGTCGGCGCGCCGATCGAGGTCGGCGCCGGGCTCTCGAGTCTCCTGTTCGCATTCGGCGACCTGTGGGCGACGGCATCGAGCGACGGCACCGTCTACCGCATCGACCCCTCGGCCGGACGGGTCCGCACGCCTCCCATCGCCGTCGACAACAAGAGCCTGCCGGGCTGGGGACCGGCGGGTCTGGCCGCGGCCGGGGGGAGGATCTGGGTCGCGAACAACCACGACAAGACCGTGCGCCCGATCGACCCGAGGACGAACCGCGCGGGGAGCCTCCGATGGTTCGGCAGCCGGCTCGCCCGCTACCGCACCGCGGTGGAGGTCGTTGCCGGCGACGACGCTTTGTGGATCACGGCGTTCGACGAGCGCTCGGTCGTGCGCATGCCGCTCGGGCCCGGCGAACGCCGGGCCCGCTGACCCGCGCCCGTTCCAGCGGAGCCCGCCCGTATCATCCCTGCGTGATGCTCGTCCGGCAGCGTGGCGCGCTGCTGACGGTGCTGTTCGCCGCCACGCTGCTCGTGAGCTCGGCGTTGCTGTTCCTGGTCGAGCCGATGTTCTCGAAGCTCCTCCTGCCCCTGGCGGGGGGGTCGCCGGCGGTGTGGAACACCGCGGTCCTCTTCTTCCAGCTCGTGCTCCTTGCGGGCTACGCCTACGCGCACTGGGCCGTCCAGAAGCTCGGGGTGCGCCGCCACGCCGTCGTCCACATCACGCTCCTGATCGTGGCAGCTCTCACGCTCCCCATCGGGATCCCCGACGGGTGGAGCCCGCCCACCCATGCCAATCCGGTCGGTTGGCTGCTCCTGGTCCTCGTGGTCGGGCTGGGCCTGCCCTTCTTCGTCGTCTCCGCCGCCGCGCCCCTGCTGCAGCGGTGGTTCGCCGCCACGCCGCATCCCTCCGCGGGCGACCCCTACTTCCTCTACCGAGCGAGCAACCTCGGCAGCATGCTGGGGCTGGTCGCCTACCCGGCCATCGTCGAGCCGCTGTTCCGGCTCCCCGACCAGGCGGTGGCCTGGTCGGTGGGCTACGGGCTGCTCGCCGCGCTGACGCTCGCCTGCGCCACGGCGGTCTGGCGGAGAGGCGCCGCCGGCGGTCTAGACGGCATCGCCCCCGCGATGCCGGCAGAGGCGGCGGAGCCGATCCGCGCCGGGCGCAAGCTCCGATGGGCGACGCTCGCCTTCGTGCCGGTGGCCCACATGCTCGGCGTCACCACCTACCTCACGACCGACATCGCTCCGGTCCCGCTGCTGTGGGTGATCCCGCTCGCCCTGTACCTCCTGACCTTCGTGGTCGCCTTCGCCCCGCGGCCGATCCTCCCGCATCGGCTCGCACTGCTCCTTCAGCTGATGCTGGTCGTCCCCCTGCTCGCCGTCTTCGTACGATCGAGGCCCGTCTTCCTGCTGATCCCCCTTCACCTGGCGGTGTTCTTCGTCTCGGCCCTCGTCTGCCACGGCGAGCTGGCCCGCGACCGCCCCCCGGCGGCGCGGCTCACCGACTTCTACCTGTGGATCGCGCTCGGCGGCGTTCTCGGGGGGGTCTTCAACGCCGTAATCGCTCCGCTCATCTTCGACCGGGTGATCGAGTACCCCCTCGCGATCGTCCTCGCCTGCCTGTTGCGCCCCGCGATCGGCGGGTCTCGCCGGATCTCGTGGGGCGACGTGGTGCTCCCCGTGCTGCTGGCTCCCATCACCCTGGGCTTGGCCGTGCTCGCCCGCACCGTGGGCGTGCGCGGGTTTGCCGTCCCGGCCGTCTACTTCACCGCAGCGGCCGCCTGCTTTGCGTTCCGGCGCAGGCCTCTGCGGCTCGCCCTCGGCATCCTCGCCGTCCTCGCCGTGAGCATCTCCCTCGGGCAGTCCCGGTCGGCGGTGCTTTACTCCGACCGCACGTTCTTCGGCCTGTACCGGGTCGAGCGCCAGGGCGACCTCCACGTGCTCATCCACGGAAACACCACCCACGGCGCCCAGGCAATCGATCCCGCGGGCCGCCGCGACCCGCTCACCTACTACTACCGCCGGGGCCCGATCGGGCAGGTGTTCTCGGACGTCCCCGCGGCGACGCAGCCGCAGATCGCGGTGGTCGGTCTGGGCACCGGATCCCTCGCCGCCTACGCCCGCCCCGGCCAGGGTTGGACGTTCTACGAGATCGATCCCGAGGTCGAGCGGATCGCCCGCGACCCCAAGCTGTTCACCTACCTTCGGGACGCGCCGGCCGATCCGCGCGTCGTGCTGGGCGACGCTCGGCTCTCGCTGCGGGACGCCCCCGGCCACGAGTTCGGCATCCTCGTGATCGACGCATTCACGTCCGACGCCGTCCCCGTCCACCTGCTCACGAAGGAGGCCCTGGGCCTGTACTTCGAAAAGACCGCCGAGGGAGGCGTCGTCGCCTTCCACGTCTCGAACCGTTACCTCGACCTGGAGCCGGTGCTGGGCGCCCTGGCGCGCGGCGCCGGCGTGATCGCGCGCGTCCGCGCCGACCCCGTCGAGTCGAACGAGGACGCCCGGGCGGGAGCCTACGCCTCGACGTGGGTCGTCATGGCTCGCTCGTCGCGGGACCTCGGGGGGCTGGCCGACGATCCGAGCTGGAAGCAGCCCCGTGCTTCCACCGACGAGTGGACGGACGCCTTCTCGAACATCCTGAGCGTCTTTCGCTGGGGGGAATGAGGCCGAGCAGACGAGGCTTCTCGCAAAGATGGGGTGAACGCCCCACATACGTGGTGCCCCGCAGGGCGGACACTATCGTCACGACGGCAAGGAGGGCGGAGATGAATCGAGAGATGGCGCAGGGTCCGGACCGGACGGTGATGGCGGCATTCTTCGCCTCGGTCTTCATCGGCGGCACCAACTTCGTCGCGGTCAAGTTCTCCAACGCGGAGCTTCCGCCGCTGTTCGGCGCGGCAGTGCGCTTCGCCGCGGCCGCGCTGATCTTCCTGGCGATCATGCGTGTCATGGGGATGAAGCTGCCTCGAGGGCACGCCCTCGCCGGGGCCGCCATCTACGGGGTGCTGAACTTCGGAGTCTTCTATGCCCTCCTGTACTACGCACTGACGGGGGTCAGCGCCGGGACGACCTCGGTCGTGCTGTCCTCGGCGCCACTCATGACGCTCGTCCTGGCGGTCGCGCACCGGCAGGAGCGGTTCACGCTGCGCGGGATCATTGGGGGCCTCCTGGCCGTGGCCGGGATTGCCGTGATGAGCTACCGAAACCTTGGAGGGGACCTGCCGCTCCTCCCACTCCTTGCCACCATCGGCGGTGCGCTCGTCGTCGCCGAGTCCACCGTCATCGTGAAGGCGTTCCCGAAGAGCCACCCGATCACGACCAATGCCTTCGGGATGGTGGTCGGAGCAGCCGGCCTGTTCGCAGCGTCGGCTATCTTCGGCGAGTCCTGGATCGTCCCCCAACAGGGCCGCACCTGGCTGGTGCTCGGCTACCTGACCATCGTCGGTTCGGTGGGGCTCTTCGGTCTGTTCCTCTACGTGATCAAGCGGTGGACGGCCTCGTCCTCCGTGTACGCGGTCACCCTGATGCCGTTCGTCGCCGTGACCCTCGGGGCCCTGCTGGCCCACGAGCGCATCACCTCCGAGGTGCTCGCCGGCGGAGCGCTGGTGATCCTCGGGGTCTACGTGGGGGCGCTCTCGGAACGGCTGGCGGCGCACCGGGCGCAACGGCAGCCACCGGAGCCTGTCCCGATCCCGGAGCCTGCGGCGCTGGCTCCCCCCTGCTGAGTCGGCGGCCCCCTCCGAGGGAGCCGTGCCGGCGCGGGGGGAAGATCCCCTCAGCGCCGCGCCAGAGCCTCCTCGAGGCCCGGGTAGATCGCATCCGCCCACCGGGCGTACCCCTCCGGGCCGGGATGGAAGAGGTCCTCGCTAAAGGTGGAGTCCGGGTCTTCGCCGAAGAAGCGCGCGGTTCGCTCGGCGAGCGGGACGAAGGTGAGCTTCCGTTCCTGCACGACTTGTCGGATCGCCCGGGAGACCCTCCGGCCCCGCCAGCCCATGAACGTTCGGAGCGGCTCGAGGAACGCCCTGGCCCGCATGTCCGGGGCCCCCGTGACCACGACGGGCGCTCCGGCCTCCTCCAGGAGGTCGAGCCCGGCGCCCAGGTCGCGCCGCAGCGCCGAAAGCGGCGTCAGGTGGGTGGCGTCGTTTCCTCCGAGCGCGACCAGGACGAGGTCGGGGTGAGCGGCGACGGCCCTGGGGGCCTGCTTCGACGGAAGGTCGGCCATGCGAGCCCCCGAGACGCCGAATCCGAGGAGCTCGACCCGGCAGCCGGCGTCGCCGAGGCGAGCTGCGAGCAGCGCCGGATAGGAGCGCTCGACCGATCCCGCGCCGACCCCGGCCGCGGTCGAGTCACCGAGGACGGCGAACCGGAGCGGCTTCCCGTCCTCGGGGCCGAAGCTCCCGGCGATCTCGAGGGCCGGGGAGCTCGGAAGGTAGCCTCGGCGAAGGGCGGCGACGATCTCGAGCCCCAGCACGGCGAGGGTCGCACCGGCCGCAGCAAACACCACCCAGAGCAGCCGCGACACGGCAGGGGCGCGGGCGGTCGAGAGCCTCCGGTTCGGCACGGCATCCAAGGTACCCGGCGCGGCCGCTCTCTCCCACGACCTCCCCGAGGCGGATTGTGCTCTGCAGCGCGCGAGCAGAGGGCTGCGGCGCTATCTCCCGGCGAACTGGTCGTCGGTGAGCAGCCGCGGCAGGCTCGGGTCGCTTCCGGCGAACCCTCCGCCCGCCAGAGCCTGGCGATAGGAGCGGTAGCCCCGGTAGCTCGTGTTGCCGTAGCGGAAGGTCTCGTCGCCGCGGGAGCCCCCGAACATCGCCCAGTCGGTCTCCTTGTCCTCGTTGAACCACACCACCATCCGCACGTCCCGCCCGGCGGCCCAGCCGAAGAGGTCGGTGATCCAGGCGCTCTTCGCAGCGACGTCGATGCCGGAGGTGGCCGAGGTCGTCGACGCGGTCTCGGTGACGGCCAGGGGCTTGTCCCCGGCGATGAGGCGCACCCGGCTCACCATCGAGCCGAGCACGGCGTCGGGGCTCTCCCACGACGACCACGACTGGCTCGCGCCCCAGTTGTAGCCGTCGACCGCCACCCAGTCGACGTACGAGTTGGAGGGATAGAAGGCCTCGGCCGCGAACTCGCCCACGTCGTCGGCGTTGACGGCCCACACCCATTGGAGGGTGGAGTCGCCGGGGCCGGCCTCGCTCACCAGCCGATGCACGCGCCGCCACATCGCCACGTAGTCGGCCGGGCTGTTGGCTCCCTTCGACGCGCCCCACGGGTACCAGTCCCCGTTCGGCTCGTGGGCGAGCCGCAGAAACGCCCGGCGGTCGTCGGCGGTGCCGAGGGCACCGTCCGGCCCGGACAGAAAACCGGCCAGACGCTTTGCCCAGGTCCGGACATAGCCGTCGTAGTCGCCGCGGGCGATCCGCACCTCGATGTCGCTTGGCGTCACCTTCGAGGTGAACGCCTCCCAGGTGATGAGGGGCACGTTGGCGTTGGCCCAGATGTTCGGCAGCTGCTGGCCGAAGAGGTTGTCGAGGGTCTTCCTCGACCCGTTCCAGTTGGTGAACAGCTCGACGACCGCATGTCGCCGGCCCTGCCACGACTCCAGCGCCTGCACCTCGCGGATCGCCCAACCCTGGTTCCCGTAGTAGACGCCGAGGAGACCGGGGGTGCTCGCAGCCGCCGTCGTGGCACCAAGCACCGGCAAGGCCCCGAGTGCCAGGAGTAGCAGGAACAGTGCAAGGCGGCGCCCCCCGAGCGTGGTTCTCACCCGTCCAAGGTAGAGCACCATCCCCCATCGCGCCCCGCCGACTCCCCCGTCTTGCCCCCTCTTCCCCAGGTGCCCCGGTACGGGTCGAGTGGCCGGTTCGTCGCCGCGGCCGCCGCCTAATCTTCAGGCCAACCGGATGGGAGCTCGCGCAGGTCGATCGGCCCGCCCACGTCTCCGGCGGCCAGGCGGCGCAGGAGATCGGGCTGTGGCGTCCTCCCCCCGAGCGCCTGCATCAACCGGACGAGGTCGACCTCCACCAGCAGCATCCCGGGGGCCTCGAACCTCGTCGTCCCGCCGGCTCGCCCCATGAGCTCAAGGGCGGGACGGTTCTCCTCGAGGACGTGGCCGACGAACCTGCTGATCCCGTTGCCGAGCGCAACCGCGGCAAGCGCCTCGAAGAGAAGGTGCCCAGGCCACGGTCCTGGTACTCGTGGATCACCGTCACAGCCACCTCCGCCGTTCCTGCATCTTCGGCGAGGCGCACGTATCTCGACACCCCGACCCCCAGCCCCCCGGGCGTCCGGGCGGTCCATGCGAAGTGGTCGACGTAGTCGATCTCGGTGAGCCGCCGCAGCTGATCCTCGCTCAGCTCCCGGATGGGGCTGAAGAAACGCCGGTAGCGCGACCGCGGTGAGAGGCGCTCGAAGCTCGTCGCCAGCAGCTCTTTCGCCTCCGGGACGATCGGCTGCACGATCACACGCGTCCCGTCGAGCAAGACGACGTCGGCGGTTCGGCGGCGGATGAACTCCTCGTCCAAACCGGGCTCCCTCGGCGGGCGGACGCATCTATCGTGCACCACGCGGCCGGGCCCCTCGGAACCTCGGCCACCTCAACCTGCCGGGCAAACCTGCACACTGGTGGCGGCGCCCATCCGGGGGCCCGCGACCCCGACCTGTCATCGTGTGCGTGTGAACGACCTGGACATCCTCGCCGTCAACTGCGGCAGCTCGAGCCTGAAGTTCGAGCTGGTCTGCGCGACCCGGGACGCCGATCCACCCAAGGTTCGCCGGCTGGCGGAGGGCATCGTCGATCGGATCGGAAAGGCGGGACGCCTGCGCTTCTCGATCGATGACGGTTCCGGCCTGGATGAGCCGGCCACGATCGCCGACCACGGCGAGGGCATCGAGCGGGTGCTCGACTGGGTCCCGTCGCCGACGGGGGGCGGGCGTGCGGTGCACGCGGTCGGCCATCGGGTCGTCCACGGCGGCGATCGCTTCTCGGGGCCGGTCCTGATCGACGACGCGGTCGAGGCTGCGATCGATGAGGCTTCCCGCCTGGCGCCGCTCCACAACCCGCCGGCGCTCGCCGCGATCAGGGCCGCCCGTCGGCGGCTCCCCGGCGTCCCGATGTCGGCCAGCTTCGACACCGCCTTCCACGCCACGCTGCCCGAGCACGCCTATCGATATGCGCTCCCGCCGGATCTCGCCGACCCCCATCGGATTCGTCGCTATGGATTCCACGGCCTGGCGCACCGGTGGATGACCGAACGCTACGCGGCGATCGCGGGAAGGCCGCTCGAGACGGTCCGCCTGATCACCCTCCAGCTCGGCAACGGGAGCTCGGCCGCCGCCATCGCCGGGGGACGTTCCGTGGACACCTCGATGGGGATGACGCCGCTCGAAGGCCTCGTGATGGGGACGCGCTCGGGCGACCTCGACCCGGCCATCCCCGGCTTCCTCGCACGCGAGGAGCAGGTCGGCATCCGCGAGGTCGAGCGATGGCTCAACCACCGCTCGGGCCTCCTCGGACTGTCGGGACGGTCGAACGACGTGCGGGAGCTCCTCGAGGCGGAAGCCGCCGGCGACGAGGCCGCCGCACGCGCCCTCGACGTCTACTGCTACCGGGTCCGCAAGTACATCGGGGCGTACCTCGCAGTGGTCGGAGGAGCCGAGGCCGTGATCTTCGGGGGCGGCATCGGCGAGAACCAGCCGGCGATCCGGGAGCGGATTTGCGACGGGATGGAGTGGTGCGGGCTCGTCCTCGACCGCGCCCGAAACCGGGAGGTGCACGCGACCGAGGCGAAGATCAGCGCCCAGGAGGCGCGGCTCGCCGCGTACGTCGTGCCGGTGGACGAGATGGCGGTCATCGCGCAGGACGTCCTCGCCTGCCTGCCGCCCGCATGACCAACGGGGCCATCTCACCAGCCCTTTCGTGAGGCCGAACGACGGACGGTCGCGCGACATCCCCCCGTGCTCTCCTCGACGGCGTGAGGCGGGATATGCGGACGGAAACGGGGAGTGGCAAGGGAAGGACCGCGGCTCCGCACCGCTTCCGGCGATTCGGGCGGGCCGTGCAACTGCCGACAACGGGGGCCGCGGACCATCTTGCGGCGCATCGACGAGGAGGTTGCGCATGCCAGTCCCAAAGCCGGGAGCGTTTACGAGAAGGTTGGGCCAGCAACGTCCCCGCATGAAGTCGCTGTGGTTGCGGCGCCGGGTGTTGTAGTGCAAGCCATGCGTCGGCCTCGGCCGGCCAAGGGTGATGACCCGGCGACGGTGGAAGGCGGGCCGCCAGCACTCCTCGAGCGGCGCCCAGTGGCGAGCTCAGTCCTCAGCTCACCGCTTTCTTCACGAGCGCGCCGATCTTTGCCCCCTCGGCGGCGGTCAACTCCTTCAGCGCGAAGGAGGTCGGCCACATGGCGCCTTCGTCGAGGTTCGCCTCGTCGCTGAAGGCGAACGTCGCGTACCTCGATTTGAACTTCTGCGCGCTTTGGAAGAAGCAGACGACCTTACCGTCCTTGGCATACGCGGGCATCCCGTACCAGGTTTTCGGCGCGAGGGCTGGCGCGCTGGCTTTGATGATAGCATGGAGCCGCTTGGCCAGGGCGCGCTCCGGTTCCGGCATCTCGGCGATCTTCGCGAGCACGTCACTTTCCCCGTCCGCTTTTTTCTTGTTCGCGCGCGCTTCCGCCTTCTGCTCTTGGGCGCGCTCCTTCATCGCGGCTCGTTCCTCGTCCGTGAATCCCTTGGACTTCTGCTTGCTCGCGGTGGTGCGCTTGGCGGACTTCTGCGTGGCCTTCTTTGCGCTCATCGTTCCCTCCTATGGCTCGTAATTCTTCCGGTGCCGGCGGTGATCAGGCCTGCCACACAAACCGTCGCCGCGCCTCCCGCAGATACGGCAATTCTGCCGTTGTTGAGCGACGACCGCGGCGTAGACTCGATCGCCAGTGGGTGGCGAGGACGGTTTGGTTGGTCGCGACGAGGAGCTCCCGAAGCTGCGGCGCTTTCTGGACGGGGCCATCGGCGGTAGCGGGGGCCTGCTCCTCGTTTCGGGTGAGGCGGGGGTGGGAAAGACGACTCTGGTCGAGCGCGCTCTCGCCGACCGCCCGATGGTTGCCCTGCGCGGTGGCGGGGCCGAGGAGGCGACCGCACCCTACGGCCCGGTGGTCGAGGCGCTGCGCGCATACC
>JBOGWP010000198.1:0-5977 GCA_050693875.1 Actinomycetota bacterium | reverse complement strand
CCTCAATGTCGGCCCGCCTCGCCTCGCTCGGCGAGCCGAGGCTTCGCCGGCCCGACCGCGGCTGGTGGCACTGACGCTGGTTGGTGTGGGAGGGGGCTCGCGGGGGAGGGCCTGCCCTCCCCCGCGTTCATAACGCGGGGGCTCTGCCGGGGAGCACCTTGTCGAGGACACGCAGCAGGTCCTCGACGTCGAACGGCTTGGTGATGTAGTAGTCGACGCCGCGGCGCCACCCCTCCCACAAATCGTCGGCGTCACGGCGGGCGGTCAGCAGGATCACCGGGATGTCGGCGGTGCGGGGGTGCTGCCGGGCCTGCTGAAGAACCTGGAGCCCGTCGATCTTCGGCATCATCACGTCGAGGATCACCACGTCTGGGAGCGGGGTTCGGGCAAGGGCTCGAAGGGCCTCCTCGCCGTTCTCGGCGAGGGTGATCTGGTAGCCCTCGAGCTCCAGGGTCATTTGCAAAATCCGCCGCAGGGCCGGATCGTCGTCGACGACCAGGATGTTAGGCACCGGTCTCCTCGCCGCGCCTGCGGTCGACCGCGAAGGTGCTGCGAGGCTCCCGCTTTGCGACCCGCTTCATCTCTCCGGCGATCTCGCTTGCCTCCCAGTGCGACTTGATCTTGCGGTGCTCGTTGGTGGCGATCCCGATGGAGATCGTCATCAACGGGAACTCGTGCACCTCCTGGCGCCGGTCCACGACGGTGATGAAGCCTCGCTCGACATCCTTGGGGTCGTACAGGCTGCGGATCTGGGCATCGAAGCGCGAGATGACCTCCTTCGCGACGACCTCCGCCACCTCCGCCCGGCAGATCACCGTGAAATCGTCCCCCCCGATATGTCCGACAAACCAATCCGACCCACCGACGGCGGATGCGGCCTCCTGGAGCACGCGGGCGGTGACCTTGATCGCCTCGTCTCCCCGGATGAAGCCGTAGTAGTCGTTGAAGGCCTTGAAGTTGTCGAGGTCGACGTGCATCAGGGCGAACGGGAGCGAGCGCGCGAGGTGCCGCTGGAGCTCCTGAAGGATGGCCATGTTGCCGGGGAACCCCGTCAGCGGATTGACGTCGCGCATCTCTCGGGCGCGCCGCAGCGTCGACCGCACCCGCGCCACCAGCTCCACCGGGTCGAAGGGTTTGATGATGTAGTCGTCGGCCCCTGCAGTGAGCCCGACCAGCTTGTCGGCGGAGAGCGACTTCGCCGTCAGCATGATCACGGAGACCATCGCGGTGCGAGGATCGGAACGCAGGCGCCGGCATACCTCGAAGCCGTCGAGCCTCGGCATCATGATGTCGAGCAGGACGAGATCCGGAACGTGCTCGCGCACCTCTCGCAGGGCCTCCTCGCCGTCGCCCGCGGTGAAGATCTCGTATCCCTCGAGGTCGAGGCTGATCTGGACGAACCGAATGATGTCGGGATCGTCGTCGGCGATCAGGACGCGCTCTGCCATTGCTCTTCACCCCGCGGCTCGCCGGATCCTCCGGATGGAGCCTTCTGGACATATATCGGCGCCGGTCGAGTCCGCTGTAGCCTTTCCCCGGTGGCCCGATGGGCTTGTGGATCGGTTCGGCTGGCGAGTCGAGAATACCTCAAAAGCTAACAATCGCCTTTACTTGCCCGACAGACCGTGAACCGGCAACTGATTCAATCCAGCACCTCTCCGGTCGAGACCGGGTGCCCCCGCAGGAATGCTGCGGCGGACATCCGCCGGCCCCCCTCGGGCTGCACCTCCTCGAGGGCCAGCTTGTTGCTACCCGTGTCGACGAGCAGCGTCTCGGGCGAGACGAGATCCACCGAACCGGGCCGGCCCATCGAGGCCGTCGGAGCGATGGCGACCCGCCAAACCTTCAGCCGCCTGCCGCGCATCGTCGTCCAGGCCCCCGGCCGGGGAGAGAAGGCCCGCACCCGTCCCGCGATGGCCTCCGCCGCGTCCGCCCAGCGGATTCTGGCATCGCCGGTTGTGAGCTTCGGGGCGTAGGTCGCCATGTCGTGATGCTGGGGCGTCGGCTCGGCCGTTCCGCGCTCGATGGCTTTGAGCGTGGCGACCAGCAGCGCCGCACCGCGAGCGGCGAGGCGCTCCTCCAGCGTCCCGGCGTCGTCGTCCTCGGTGACCGGCTCCTCGAGCTGAGCGAGGATGGGGCCGGTATCCATCCCCTCGTCCATCTGAATGATCGTGACCCCGGTGAGGGTGAACCCCTCGATCAGAGCCCACTGGATCGGAGCGGCCCCGCGTAGCCGCGGCAGCAGGGAGAAGTGGACGTTGACGCCTCCACCCGGGGGGATCTCGAGGACCCCCTTCGGCAGGATGAGCCCGTAGGCAACGACGACGAATAGGTCGGCCCCGATCTCGGCGAGTGTTTCCTGCGCAGCCGGGTCGCGCAGCATCGGCGGCTGCAGGACCTCGCGGCCCGCAGCAATCGCCCGCTCCTTGACCGGCGACGGCCCGACGTCCATCCCCCGGCCGCGCGGCCGGTCCGGGGCGGTCACCACGGCCTTCACCTGGTGCTCTGACTCGAGCAGGGCCTCGAGAACGGGCAGTGCCGGAGTTGGCGTGCCGAAGAAGACGACCGACAGCGACAAGGCTTAGGCCACTAGAGCGCGGCGGATGGCGCCGCCGGGGCGCCGTCGCCCATCATCAGCTCGCGGAGGCGCCTCCTCGCCTCGCGCCGGAGGTCCGGAGGCAGGCGGTCGATGAACAGGATTCCCTCCGTATGGTCGATCTCGTGCTGCAGGATGCGGGCGGTGAAGTCCTCGGCCTCGACCGTCGCCCGCCTCCCGCGGTCGTCGAGGCCATCGACACGAACCCACTCGGCCCGCACGACCGGATAGGTCAGGCCGGGCACTGAGAGGCATGCCTCCTCCCCCGCGACCTCGCCCCGTCGATCCACGATCCGGGCATTCGCCAGCGCACCCTCGTCCTTTTCGTTGCGCCACACGATCACGCGCCGGAGCATGCCGATCTGGGGCGCCGCCAGCCCGACGCCGGGGGCCTCGATCATCGTGTCGCGCATGTCGTGCATCAGCTTGCGAACCGCGTCGTCGACCATGCCCACGTCGGCGCAGGGCCGGCGCAGTACCGGGTCGCCGAACGTCCGGATCGGAAAGATCGCCATCGGCTACCAGTCTCTCGGGTCCACATCGACGAAGATGGGCTCGCGGGCCGTCGCAACGATCTCTCGAAGCGGGTCGAGCACCACCTCCAGGTCCTCCACCTTCAACAGCATCTCCTCACCGGCCCGTCCCTCAACGGGGCCGAGGACCCGCACGCCGCGGAGGCCGGAAAGGCGTGCCCGTGTCTCGTCGGTGAGCCCGGAGGGGAGAGAGAGCTTCACAAGCGTCCGAAACGGGGGCCACTCCCCCTCGTGGCGCGCCTCCAGTTCGTGTCTCGCAAAGTAATGATAGTCGCCGCGCGTCAGCGCCTGGACGACGTGGTGCTCGGGGCGGCGGGTCTCGAGAAGGAGCCTACCCCTGGGCGCCTGGGGATCTCCTCCGGGCCGCCGGGCGACCAGGCTGCCGAACGCCCACAGCAGTGCGAAGGTCTCCTCGTGCCCCGACGCCAGGGGGCGGGCCAGCAGCGCGTCGACACCGAGGGCGATCGCAGCGCCGAGCGGCGGCCACTCCACGTCGGCCAGCGCCGCCTCGCTCGCGACCACGACGTCGGCGGCGAGCGCTTCGGCGAGCGCGCCGGGCTCGCTCCCGAGGCCGGGCCGGTCGGCGCGGCTGATACGCGCGCCCGGGACGACGCGGCGCAGGTATCGGATCAGCTCCTCCGGCCCCGGCCCCGAGGGCGTCGCACCGGTCCGGGGCAGGAGCAGCGCGGTCGTCTGTCCGGCACGCGAGGCGGCGAGCACTGCGGCGACGGCGCGGGACGGGAGCGGGGTCCGGGCCGGCTCCACCAGCTCGACCGCAGGCCAGGAGCGCCGCTCCAGCTCCCGTTGGGGCCGCCGCTGCACCCACCCTTCGCCCTCGGCCCGATGCCACGACACCAGCGACGGCGACGGGCTCGAGAGGATCAGCCGGGCACCCGCGGCACGGGCCCGGGCATAGGCGGCGGGGACGGCGTGGTAGTAGGGCGAGCGCTGCTCCTTGAGCGAACGGTCGTGCTCCCCGTGCACCACGACGGCGCCAAGCGGAACGGCCGGAGCGAGCACCGCCGCCCTCCCCCCCAGCACCAGGCGTCGCTCGGCGGCCGCAACCGCCCAGAGGGCCCGCGAACGCTCTGCCGGACCGCGCCCGGTGTGGACGACCGCGGCGTCGGCCGGGAATCGGGACTCGAGCGCGTCGAGCAGGCGGGAGCCCTCACGGACCTCCGGTACCGCGACGATGGCCCCGAGGCCGGCCTCGAGCGCCTCCTCGATCACCGGCGCATAGGCCAAAGCCGCATCCTCCCCCGGGGCCATCCGCCATATCTCGGGACGAAACCCTGCCGGCGCGACCTCCCTGCCCTCCGGCATTGCCCCGCGGCGACGCCCCCCGCCGACGCGGGGAGGCACGACGAGTCGCAGGAAGCTCGACCTCGGGTGGACGTGGCGGCGGGCCAGGCCGGTCAGCACCTCGAGCAGCAGCGAGTCGAAGACCGGAACCGTCGCCGAGGCTCGGGCGATTGCGGCGACGTCGCCGGGCGGCTCCTCCTCCCGCCGCACGCCGACCACCCACCCCCGAACCCGCCGTCCTCGCAGCGGCACCCGGACGACCGCGCCGACCCGGACGGCATCCTGCAGCCGAGCGGGGACCTCGTAGGTGAGCGGACGGTCGAGCGCCCATACGGGGAGGTCGACGATGACGTCGGCAACGAGCGCGCCGGCGGCGTCGCCGACGGGTGATTCGGCTGCTACAGGTCCCGCACGTCCGCGGCGATCTGCTCCGCCCGGTTGGTGCGCTCCCAGGTGAAGCTTTCCTTGTCGGCCCGGCCGAAGTGGCCGTAGGCGCTCGTCGCCTTGAAGATCGGCCGCCGCAGGTTGAGGTGCTCGATGATCGCGGCCGGCCGGAAGTCGAAGGCCTCCCGGGCATACTTCTCGAGCTTCTGGGGGTCGACGCGAGACGTGCCCCGGTCGTCGATCGCGACCGACACCGGGTGGGACATGCCGATCGCGTAGGCAAGGCGGATCTCGCAGCGATCCATCACGCCGGAGGCCACAAGGTTCTTGGCCGCGTACCGCGCCATGTAGGCACCGGAGCGATCGACCTTGGTGGGGTCCTTCCCCGAGAAGCACCCGCCCCCCTGGCTGCACATGCCGCCGTAGGAGTCGACCATCACCTTCCGTCCGGTGAGCCCGGTGTCGGCCTTCGGACCGCCGACCTCGAACCGCCCCGAAGGGTTGACCAGGAACCGGATCCGATCGGACCACAGCACGTCGGGCACGATCGGCCGCAGGACGTACTCGAGCAGGTCGGGGCGCAGCAGCGTCTCGATGTCGACCTCCGGCTGGTGCTGGGCCGAGATCACGATCGTGTCGATGCCGAGCGGCCGGCCGTCCTCGTAGAGGATCGTCACCTGGGTCTTCCCGTCGGGCCGAAGGTAGGGCATGCGCCCGCTCTTGCGCTCCTCGGCGAGCCGGTGTGCGAGCAGGTGCGCCAGCCAGATCGGCGTCGGCATCAGCTCGGTGTCGAGATCGTCGCGCTCCCGGCTGGCGTAGCCGAACATCATCCCCTGGTCGCCCGCCCCCAGATGCTCGTACCGGTCGGCGAGGTCGGCCTCGCCGGCACGCTCCTCGAAGGGGTGCTCCACGCCGCCCGCAATGTCGGGGGACTGCTCCTGGATCGAGACGAGGACGCCACAGGTCTCACCGTCGAATCCGAACTTGGCCCGGGTGTACCCCACCGCCTTGACCTCGTTGCGGACGATCGTCGGGACGTCGACGTAGGTCTCGGTGGTGATCTCTCCTGCCACCATGACCACCCCGGTGGTGACGAGCGTCTCGCACGCGACCCTCCCGTTGGGATCGGTGCGCAGGATCTCGTCGAGGATCGCATCGGAGA
>JBOGWP010000197.1:0-9360 GCA_050693875.1 Actinomycetota bacterium | reverse complement strand
CCCCTGTCCGTCGCCGCCGAGCCCGCCCCCGATCCCGAGCCTCCGCTGGAGCCCGCGCTGCCCGCCGCCCCTGCGATGCCCGCCGCGTCGAATGGCCCGGCCCCCGCTCGCCCGGCCGCCGCCCTCGGCCTCGACCAGATCCGCACCTCTTGGAGCATCCTGCTTGAGCGCGTCCGGAAGCGGCGGAGGATCACGCATGCCCTCCTGCTGGCCGCCACGCCGGCGGCGTGGGCGGAGGAAGAACTGGTGCTGTCGTTCGCACCAGCACATTTCGGCTATCACGGGAAGGAGATCGTCGCCCCGGCGAATCGCGACGCCATCATGGAGGCGTTCCTCGAGACGTTCGGCCTTCGGCCCAGAATCCGCACCGTCCGGGCCGAGGCCGTCGCCGAGCCCGAGCCGGAGGTGGATGCCGCTGCGATACGCTCAGACCTCGCAGCGCCGAGCGCCGAGGATCCCGCCCCCGCGGCGGACGAGCCCGGGGATCCCGTCGAGCTGCTGCGCAAGGGATTCGCCGCGGAGATCGTCGAGGAGTTCTGATCGAATGAGCCGAAGAGGGCCGGGCCCGATGGACATGAACAAGATGATGAAGCAGGTGGCCAAGATGCAGGCTGAGCTCGCCAAAGCACAGGAGGAGCTGGCGGACGCGCTCGTGGAGGGCTCGGCCGGCGGCGGCGCGGTGCGGGTAGTGCTCTCGGGGGGCGGCGACGTCACCGAGGTCAAGATCGACCCCTCGGCCGTCGACCCCGAGGACGTGGAGATGCTCGAGGATCTCGTCCGGGCGGCCGTCAACGAGGCGATGCGGGCACAGAAGGCACTGGCCGAGGAGCGTCTGGGGGGACTGACCGGCGGGCTGGGCCTGCCGGGCTTCTGAGGTGGGCGCCCCACGCGGGCCCCTCCGGGTAGCCCCGCCCCCGGCTCGGGCGAACCCGGAGTAACGATGTTCGCGGGGATCGTTCAGGACCTCGTCGACGAGCTGGCCAAGCTTCCCGGCATCGGGGTCAAGACCGCGCAGCGGCTCGCCTTCCATCTGGTCAAGACCGATCCTGGGGATGCTCGACGCCTGGCCCAGGCCATTCTCGCGGTCCGCGAGCGGATCCGATTCTGTCGGCGGTGCTTCAACCTCACCGACAAGGAGCTCTGCGACTTCTGCTTGGACCCGCGACGGGACGTCACCGTCGTCTGTGTGGTGGAGGATCCCCAGGACATCGTCGCGGTCGAGAAAACGGGTGAGTTCCGCGGCCTCTACCATGTGCTGGGCGGTGCGATCTCCCCGATCGACGGGATCGGGCCCGACGACCTCCGAATCGCCGAACTGCTCGGGCGGGCACGAGACGAGGGGATACGGGAGGCGATCGTTGCGACGAACCCCAACGTCGAGGGAGAGGCGACCGCGATGTATCTTGCGCGGCTGCTGGCACCCGTCGGTGTCCGGGTAACTCGGATCGCGAGCGGCCTTCCCGTCGGCGGGGACCTCGAGTACGCCGACGAGGTGACGCTCGGGCGGGCGCTCGAGGGCCGTCGAGTCCTGGAAGGGTAGGGACGAAGGCATGCCCATCGTCGTTCAAAAGTTCGGTGGCACCTCGGTCGGCGACGCCGACAAGATCCGGCGCGTGGCGCGGCGGGTGGTCGCCACGGCGGAAGCGGGCAACCGGGTGGTGGTGGTGGTCTCGGCCATGGGCCACACGACCGACGAGCTCATGGACCTGGCCCTGCAGATCGCGCCCGTCCCGCATGCCCGCGAGCTCGACATGCTGCTCTCCGCCGGAGAGCGCATCTCGATCGCCCTGCTGTCGATGGCCATCGTCGACCTCGGCCGCGACGCGATCAGCTTCACGGGGTCGCAGGCGGGCATCGTCACCGACACCACCCACACGAAGGCGCGCATCGTGGAGGTGCGGGCCCGGCGGATCGAAGAGGCGCTCGAGGCGGGAAAGATCGTGATCGTCGCCGGGTTCCAGGGTGTCTCGACCAACATGGACGTGACGACGCTGGGACGCGGCGGCTCCGACACCACGGCGGTGGCCCTCGCCGCGGCGCTCGGCGCGGACGTCTGCGAAATCTACACCGACGTGGACGGCATCTACACAGCCGACCCGCGGGTGGTCGCCGACGCCGGCAAGCTCCACGTCGTCTCCTACGAGGAGATGCTCGAGATGGCCGCCCAGGGGGCGAAGGTGCTCCAGTTGCGGTCGGTGGAATACGCCAGGAATTACGGAGTCACGATTCACGTCCGCTCGTCGTTCACGGACGAGCAGGGTACCTTCGTACGGGAGGAGGACGAGCGGATGGAAAAGGCTCTGATCTCCGGGGTGGTGCACGACGTCTCGGAGGCGATGATTCGGATCCGGCGCGTTCCCGACCGGCCCGGGATTGCCGCGAACCTCTTTGGTGCGCTCGCGGACGAGGCGATCAACGTCGACATGATCTTTCAGAACGTCTCCGAGGACGGGCGGACCGATATCTCCTTCACGATGCCCAAGGACGACCTCGCCCGCTCCAAGAGCGTCATCGAGGCGGTCAGCGCCGCGATCGGCGGGGAGGGGTGGTCGGCCGACTCCGACATCGCCAAGGTCTCGCTGATCGGCGCCGGCATGCGCTCGCATCCCGGCGTTGCCGCGACCATGTTCCGGATCCTTGCCGAAGCCGGAATCAACATCGAGGCCATCTCGACGTCGACGATCCGCATCTCCTGCGTGATCCGGGCGAGCGAGGTCGAGCGTGCCGTCCGGGAGATCCACGGCGCCTTCGGCCTGCCGGCCGAGGTGCTGGGCAGGGCGGACCACGCATGAAGCGGCTCGCGGCCCGGCCCCGTACCGCCGTGGTCGGCGCGACCGGTGTCGTCGGGCGGACCATGCTCGATCTGCTCGAGGAGCGACGCTTCCCCGCCTCCGAAGTCGTCGCAGTGGCCACCGCGCGCTCGGCGGGCCGCTCGCTCCCCTTCGGCGACCACTCGCTGACCGTCCGGGCCATCGACCCTGGCGTGTTCGACGGGATCGACCTCGTGTTGCTCGACACGCCCGACGACGCCGCCCGCGAGTGGGCGCCGGTGGCGGTGGAGCACGGCGCGGTGGTCGTCGACAACTCCGCCGCCTGGCGGATGGAAGCCTCGGTCCCGCTGGTCGTGCCCGAGGTCAACCCGGACGACCTCGAAGGCCACACCGGGATCATCGCCTCGCCGAACTGCACCACCATCGGCGTGGTGCTGCCGCTCGCCGCGCTGCACCGGCGTTTCGGCCTCGAGGATGTGGTGATCGCTTCGTACCAGGCGGTCTCCGGAGCCGGGAGGGGCGGGATCGAGGAGCTCGCCGAGCAGGCGAGAAAGCTGTCGGATCAGATCGAGTCCCTGGGCAGCGCCGAGGGGGCCGACGCCGCGCCGACCGGAAGGATGTTCCCGGCCCCGATCGCGTTCAACGTCATCCCCCAGGCGGGATCCCTCCGAGACGCCGGGTACACGAGCGAGGAATGGAAGCTGCTCCACGAAAGCCGGAAGATCCTGGGGCTTCCCGAGCTCCGTGTGACCGCGACGTGCGTGCGCGTTCCTACAGTCGCCGGGCACGGCGCGGCGGTCCATGCTCGCTTCTCCGAGCCCGTCGATGTCGAAGCCGCGCTCGAAGCCCTCGCCGGGGCCCCCGGCGTCGAGCTCGCCGAACTGCCCACGGCGCTCCTCTCCGCGGGGCGTGATTCCTCCTACGTCGGGAGGGTCCGGGCCGATCTGGCCGACGAGCGGTCGCTGTGGTTCTTCTGCGCCTGCGACAACCTGCGCAAGGGGGCGGCGCTCAACGCGGTCCAGATCGCGGAGCATTTGCTGGCCTATAACGGCTGAGCAAGCTCAAGTCAAGTATTTCCGGCAGAACGCGGAAATCACGGCGGCCTGCCCGATTCAGTCGATTTGCATTCGCGTACGCAAATCTCATTAGATCCCCCCCGTGCGGCGACACCTGCCGGGGGGGCCCGCGCTCTTGGTCGTGGCGATCGTTGCCACGCTGCTCGGGGCTCCCCTCTCCGCCTCCGGTCTCTCGGCCGACGCCCAGCGCCTGCTGACGCTGATCAACCAAGCTCGCAGCGAGGCGGGACTCGGTGCGGTCGCGGTCGACGCGGCGGCGACCTCGATCGCCCAGACCCACGCCACCGAGATGGCCGCGGCCGGCGGCATCTACCACACCTCGCTGTCCACGGTGATCGGAGATGCGGCCGGAGCCGGCCAGAACGTGGGCCGCGGCCCCACGGTTGACGACGTGCACCAGGCCTTCCTCGCGGACGCCGTTCACCGGGCGATCTTGCTGAAGTCAACGTTCACCCACGTGGGGATCGGCCTGGCTCCGTACGGCGACGGAGTGATGGTGGTGGAAGACTTCCTCGCCAAGACGGGGACCGCCACCACGGCGCCTACCCCTTCGGCGCCGCCGGCCCCCGCGGCGCCCCCCGCAGCGGCGGCTCAGCCGCAAAGTCCGGCCACACCCGCGACAGCGATCGCGCCGGAGCGAGCCAGGGCGGCCGCGCCCCGCCCTGCGCCGAGCCCCATGGAGGCTCCGGCGGCAGCCGCCGAGCCCGCTCCTCCGGAACCTCCTCCACCTCCCCCGCCGCCGCCAACCCAGCGCCTCGACCGCCTGATGTACGAGCGCATGATCCGCTGGGAGCAGCTCGAGGCCCCCACGGCCAGGTAGTCGCCGGGCGCGCTCGCGGCCGGCTCAGCTCCCCCCGCCCGACTGCGTGCGCGCCTCGATCCCTTCGACCCCCGTTCGCCGGCAGGGTTTCGGACGAAAAACTGCAAGGGGATGGCTGGCCCCCGACTCCTAACTTCCGGCAAGCGGACAGCGGGTCCGCCGCACGGCGAAAGGAGAAGGCCATGTCCAAGCGCTTCGTGTCCGTCCTTGCAGGTGCAGCCCTCTCGCTGGGCACGCTGGTCGCGGCGGGTGGCCCCGTGGCTGCCGGCCCGGCCATTCAGGTCGAGAAGCCGCCCACCACGCCGGTGCCGCCACCCGAGCCCGACCAGAAGCCCCCGCTCCAGCTGCACCCCTGCACCTTCAGCCCGTGCGACCACACCCCCGACATCAAGGAAGGGGTCATCCTCCCCTGCCTCGTGAAGGCGTGCGCACCGAATCCCGATCCGGTCGACCCGGACGCCGTTCCCGGCGACGAGGGCGACCAGGACCAGCCGGTCGATGGCGAGGGAGATGCGACGGACGAGATCGCGGCCGAGGGGAGCTTCGAGCTGCAAGGCTCGGCCCAGGGCGACCCGAGCACGGGCGAGGCGACGGAGGCCCAGACCACCCAGGGTCAGCCTGGGAGCCCGGCGGCACGGCCCGTCGGAACGCTGGCAGCCGCCACTGTGGGAGCCCTCGCAGCGCTCGTGTCGGCGGCGATTGTCGCTTCGAGAAGGCGGCGGATGCGGCATCGGTCGGGGTCGTAGACGGACCGCCGGACGGGAGGGGGTCGCAACCGCGGCCCCCTCTCCGCGACCGGCTGGGACCCGATCGAATCCGGCTTGTCGCAGCGGCCGTCGGAGCCTCGGGAGCTTCCGCTGTCTCCGCGGGTCGCGGCCGTCAGGGTGCGGCGCTGCTCGGGCAGTCGACGACCCGGGCCTCGGGCCCGGCCGCCCGGGCGGCGTTCCCAGCTCGGTCGGTTGCTCGCACCTCGAGGGTCATCGTCGCCAGTCCCTGCCCGGTCGGAACGGTTCCGGTCCCGAACGGCCCGACCGTCGCCTCCCACGAGCCGGAACGGGTGCGGACGAGCGGCACGCTCCCGGTGGTTGCCCCCACCGACCAGCGGACCTCCGCGGACGCCACCCCGGCCGGATCGTCGATCGATGCCTCCACGACGAGGGTGGTCGCCTGGCCCGGGGCACCAGCGCAGGTCCCTCTCCGGTCGGACTCCCAGATCCGCAGGGGGGTCGCGGCGACCCCGGAGATGGCCGGCCCGGCGAGATCCGGAGCTGCCGAGGGCGAGGTGATCGACTGCGGAGAGGGGGCGGGCGCCAGGGAGGCCCCGGCCCCGGGGCCGGTCGCCCCCCGGGCGGGAGCGGGTGAGCCCGGGTCCGGTGGTTCGAGCGGCAGCTCGGATGCGGCGCCGGCCGGCACGGGTACGCCGGGCGGAGAGGATCCGCCCGCCGGCGACGCATTGGTCGGGTCCTCGTTCGGGGCCTGCTGCCACGCCCATAGGCTGCCGGCGAGCAGCGCGAGGACCGCGGCGATCCCAATGAGCAATGCCGCCCGGGTTCGCCGCTGGGTCGCGGAGCCCGGGTCCGTCCCTGCCGGAGGAAGGCCGGCGGGGGCCGCCCCGTGCGCGCCGGCCGGCGGCCCCGAGGCGGTGGGGGTGGGCGCGTCGGGCGTCACATCGCCACTGGGCACCGGGACGGAGACGGCGCCGGTCAGGCGGAGGCTCTCGAGCACCCGCTCCCGCAGGGCGGCGGGGGCCGGCACCAGCGGGATCGCGCTGAGGAGCCCGAGCGGGCTCACCAGGCGCCGGCGGCGGGGGCCGCAGATCTCGCACCCGTCGACGTGGCGAGCCACGCGCTTGCGGACCAGCGGCGAGAAGGCGCCGTCCCATCCGGCCAGGATCCCCTCCAGATCGGGGCAGTCGTGCCGGCCCAGCCGGGCGATGAGAAAGGCTCCCAGCGCCCGCTCGACCTGATCCCGCAGGCGTGACAGGGCCACGTAGGCCTGCGGCGTGCTCATCCCAGCCGCCTCGGCAAGCTCTTCGCCCTCGAGCCCCTGCCGGAGGTGGAGGTCGAGCACCATCCGGTCCCGCGGCGCAAGCCCGGCGGCGGCGTCCCATACCAACCGCCGCAGCTCGGCGTGCTCCGCCGACGTCTCCGGGTCGCTCCCGGAGCCGCCGGCGCTCACCTCCGGCACCTCCTCGACCGGCTCGAAGCGCTTTCTGGCGCGAACGACCGACAGCGCCTGGTTGCGAGCGATGGCGTAGAGCCAGGGGCGGAGCCGAGCCGGGTCGCGCAGCTGGCCGAGCCGTGGGATGGCATGAAGAAAGGTGTCGTGCACCGCGTCGGCGGCCTCGTCGCGATCGCGCAGGACCGAGTAGCAGAAGTCGTGGAGGCGGTCGGCGTACCGATCGTAGATCGCCGCGACCGCGTCGCGGTCCCCGGCCAGGGCTGCGGCGACGAGCGCCTCGTCGGGCGGTCCCGCATCCGGCAACGATCCCCCCGTCGACGAGATCGAGCCACGGTCGTCCATCTCCCCATTCGATCCTACGTCCGGCGAGGGACTGCCCTGCCACGCCCGACCCGCGATGCCGTGTCCATGCCGTTGGGACGCTCGCCGGGGGGCGATCTTGCAGAAACCCCGCCGGTCCGCTCGAAAAAATGCAAGGTTCGCTCCGGCTCCTTCTCCCATCCCCGTCGACCACGACGAAGGGAGAGGGAGATGAAGATCCGCCGCTTCGCAGCAGTCGCAGTGGCCGGGGCCGCCATCGTCGCCGGCCCGGCAGCGTTCGCAGCTTCTCCGGCCGAAGCCCAGGGGGCCGCATGTGCCCCGATCGAGACCGCCAGCCTCTCGGGTCCCTCGCTGTTCCGTTACGGGGTCAGCGGCGACCGGCTCCAGAAGGACTTCTTCGATCCCCAGACCGGGCTCGCGGGCAAGGGCTACCGGCCGGTTCGGATCGCCGGATACCGCGACGGCGACGCGGTGCGGTTTGCCACCCGCTGGGTGAAGGCGGCCGGCCCGTCGTGGCGAGCGCGCTTCGGCCTCACCGCCGCCGAGTTCCACCAGGAGTTCGTCTCCTATCGCGCCACCCACCGGATGACCGACGTGAGCGGATACAACACGGCGAAGGGCGTTCGCTTCGCGGTGGTCTGGGAGCGCAACCCCTCGGGCTCGGGTTGGCGGGTCCATCGCGACGTCGACCGCCAGAGCATGCAGGACCTCGTCGACGGGTACGCCTCCAAGGGGTTGGTGCCCGTCCGGGTCGAGGGGTATCGCAACGGCTCCGGTGATCTCCGGTTCGTCTCGCTGTGGGCGAGCGGGCAGTGCACCTGGAAGATGCACAACAAGATGAGCCGGGACGAGTACCAGAGGCGGCTCGAGGAGTACAAGTCCTCCTACCGGCTGGTGCACCTGGATGCCACCGTCGAGGACGGCAAGACCTGGTTCCACGGCATCTGGTGGAAGCAGGCCGGCCCGAGGCAGACGGTCCGCTCCGACCGCCATTGGTACCTGTTCCAGCGATTCGTCAACAACAACTGGTGCGCCGGCTACCGGCTGACCAATGCCTACGCCACCGACGCCCCGGGCGGGCCCCGGTTCGGCGGCATCTGGACCTACGCCGGACCGATCTCGATCGGCGCCTCCTCGGGGCTCGACGAGCGGGTGCGCGAGGAGGTCGACTGCGCCCCGGGACGGGCGGGGGCGGCTGTTATCGACCTGTCCTCGGGGGCGGAGATCCTCCAGCACGCCGACCAGACCTTCGCCACCTCCTCGACCATCAAGAGCGCCATCCTGTACGCCCTCCTGCGCAAAGCCGATGCCGAGGAGATCGATCTCGACACCGCCCGGCTCAACGTCGGCTCGCAATACGGGAACAACCAGAACGGCGCGCTCAACCCCAACCAGAGCTATCCGCTCGACACCCTGGCCCGCGCGATGATCGATTTCTCGAACAACTGGGCCACCAACCGCCTGGTCGACTACGTGGGGCGAGACCGGGTCAACGACGAGCTGGCCGGCCTTGGCCTGACTCGGACCCGGTTGAACCGCTACATGATCGGGACGAACGCCCCCAGCGCACATGGCCAGAGCGGCCCGGTCGGCGACCTGCAGGCGGGCTGGGACAACGTCACCACCCCGCGCGAGTTCACCACCTTCCTCCGCCGGGTCCACGAGAACGCCGGCCTGCTCTCGGCGGGTTCCTCCAGCCGCTTCTGGACGATCCTCGCGCTCAATGGGGGCGACCACGACGCCATCCTCGACGCCGGCATCGGGACCAGCTGGCGCAATGTGATGACCCTCTTCCTCAAGGGGGGGAACAATAGCTTCACCGCCAACCCGGGCGACTACGCGCACCGCCCGCAGATCGGGTCGTACGACGAGCGCTCCGAGGCGGGGCGGATGGTGTTCGCGGGCGGCAGGGTGGTCGTCTACGCCGCCTTCGGCAACGAGGCGGACGCCGGAGCCGACGGCGCCCTCGCCAACATGCTGAACTGCATCGTGGTCGAGACGGTGCGCGACGCCTCGGGGACAACCACCGGGGCCGGCCTGTCGCAGTGCCGCTGATAGGGTTCAGCAGCGGGAACGCGGCATCATATGTGGACCACAGGTAGTATCGGGGGGCCGGGAAGTAGCGCAGCTTGGTTAGCGCGCCACGTTCGGGACGTGGAGGCCGGGGGTTCAAATCCCCCCTTCCCGACCA
>JBOGWP010000196.1:0-8536 GCA_050693875.1 Actinomycetota bacterium | reverse complement strand
CGCATCGTCGCCGCCCAGGATGCCGAGCGCCGGCGGATGGAGCGCGACATCCACGACGGGGCCCAGCAGCAGCTCGTGGCGATGGCGGTCAAGCTCGGGCTGGCCCGGGCGCTGCTCGGGCGAGATCGCCTGCGGGCGGGGGCGATGCTGGAGGAGCTTCGCTCCCAGGCCTCCGAGGCGATCGAGACCCTGCGGGATCTCGCTCGGGGGATCTATCCCCCGCTGCTTGCCGACCAGGGAGTGGCGGCTGCGCTTCGGGGCCACCTCGCCAAGGTCGGGATCGCCGCCTCCGTGGAGGACCGGCTCGAGGGGGCCCGCTTCGATCCCCAGGTCGAGGCGGCGGTGTATTTCTGTGTCCGGGAGGCGATCCAGAACGCCTCCAAGCACGCCCCGGGGGCTGCGCTGTCGATCCGCCTGGGGGCTGAGGGGGGCGAGTTGTCGTTCGAGGTCGAAGACGCTGGGCCGGGCTTCGATGCCTCCTCGAGCAGGCGGGGGTCGGGGACCCAGAACATGGCCGACCGCATCGAGGCCCTCGGAGGGTCGCTTCGGATCGAGTCCGAGCCCGGGAAGGGGACGAGGGTGGCGGGGCGGGTGCCGGCCCGGGCACTGGATCCCGTGGGATGAGGGAGAAGAGGACCCCACGTCTCGGCCGTCCGCTCGCGGCCTGGGCGCGGCGTCCTCGCAACTCCGGGGTGAAGCGCCCCGGCGCGCGGGGACCCCTCGCCGTCGTGCTTGTGGCCCTCCTCGCCGTGGCGGTGTTGGGCACCGGCGGCCCAGTCCTGCTGGCCCCCCTGGGGCTCGCCGCCCTTGGGGCAGCGGCCTTTTGGACGTGGGCGCGCCATCGCGGCCGCGGCAAGACGCTCTCGCTCGACCCGGAGTCTGAAGCCGCTCCCGAGGCGGTGCCGGCCGGTCACACCGGGCTCTACTTCGTCCTCCTCGGCCTTGTGGCCGCAGCCGCGGTCGCCTGGCTACTGCTCGGTCTCCTGCCCGCGGCCGCCTCCGTCGTCCCACCTCTGCACCGCGCCCTGCACCGATGGAGCAGCGGCGACGGCCTCGCTGCCGTCCTGGCCGGTGGCGCGGCCCGTGCCTCCCACACCGCCGAGCCGGCCCCCCACGCCTTCCTCGACTACACCTTCAGCGCCATCAACCTCGGCATGGCCGCGTTCCTGCTCCGCCTTCGCCCGCGTGACCGCACCGCGAGGCTGTTCGCCCTCGGCATGCTCGGTGCCTCGGTCGCCTTCAACCTCCAGGGTCACGAAGCGCTCAGCCTCGTGCCGCCGCGGATCTACGACGCCGTGGACGTGGTGCACCTCCTCGGCTTCCATGCCATCGCCGGCATGAGCTACATCTTTGCCCTCCTCCTGTTTCCCGACGGCAGGCTCCCGGCGAGGCGGCGTGCCGGGTACGTGGTCGTCGCCGTGGCGGGAGGGCTCCTGGTCGCCATGCTCGCCGCTGGCGGGGATCACACGCTCGGACTCGTCGTCGTCTTCGGGCTCCTCACCCCGGTGGCGGGGCTCGGCGCCCAGGTGCAGCGCTACCGCCGGGCGCGGGTCCCGGAGGCCCGCCAGCAGTCGAGGATTCTCATCTGGGCGCTTGCCTTCGCCCTGGCCGCGGGGATCGCCGGCCTTTCGGCCACCATCGCCCTCTCGTCGGCCGGCCCCCGCGGCAGCACCCGGGACTACGAGTTCCGCGCCCCGGCTCCCGGCACCTACGTCTTCATCTGCGATCCGCACCCCGACACCATGCGGGGGCTCGTCGAGTTCGTGGGGGACCCCGGGCTCCCGCGGGTTGTGGAAGTCGCGGCGAAGGGCGAGCGGTTCGACCGGCGGCGGCTCCGGCTTCCGGCGAACGGCGAGGTGGTGGTCCGTTTCACCAACCTCGACTCCGACGCCCACAACGTCGCGATCTACCGCTCCCTCGAACGGCGGGAAGGCCAGGACATCCTGGTCGGCACGCTCTTTTCCCGGCAGGGCCTCGGCCCCCAGATCTTCCGTGTGTTCCTGCTGGTCTTCGGGGTGATCCCGGTGGCGCTCCTTGTGGGACTCCTGCGCTTCCGCCTCTGGGACGTGGACCGTGTCGTGAAGAAAACCCTGCTCTATGGTGCCCTCGCGGGCTTCATCGGCCTCGTGTACGTGGCCGTGGTCGTCGGCGCCGGCTCGCTGGTGGGGAAGGACCTGGTCACTTCCATCGCGGCCACTGCCATCGTGGCGGTGGCCTTCGAGCCGGTCAAGGAGTGGTTGCAGCGGGTGGCGAACCTCCTCGTGTACGGCCACCGGGCAACCCCCTACGAGGTCGTTTCCCGGTTCTCCGACCGTGTGGCCGAGACCGACGCCCTCGGGGAGGTCACGCCCCGAATGGCCCGAATCGTGGCCGAGGGCACCGGCGCCGACCAGGCCCGCGTCTGGCTGCGGATCGGCGGGCGGCTGGTGCCGGTGGCGTCCTGGCCCGCGGATGCACCGGCGGTCCCCCCGCTGGCACTCGCCGCGGCGGGGCTTCCGCCCTTCGAAGGCGCCGACCGCGCCGTGCCTGTGCTCCACCGGGGCGAGGTGCTCGGCGCCCTCACCGTCTCGAAGACGAAGCAGGCCCTCACGCCTGCAGAGGAGCGGCTTCTGCAAGGCCTGGCCTCGCAGGCCGGCATCGTCCTGCGCAACGTCGCCCTGCGAGAGCAGCTCAAGAGAAAGGTGGAGGAGATCTCGGCCCAGGCAGCCGAGCTTCGCAGGTCCCGCCAGAGGATCGTCGCGGCCCAGGACCGGGAGCGGCGCTCCCTGGAGCGGGACATCCACGACGGTGCACAGCAGCACCTGGTGGCGCTGGCGGTGAAGCTGGGGTTGGCGAGAACACTCGCCGCCCGGGACACTGCACGCGCCCGCGCGCTCCTGGTCGAGATCGGCGGCGAGACCGAGGAGGGGCTGGAGACGCTCCGCAACCTTGCGCGCGGGATCTACCCGCCGGTCCTTTCGGAGCAAGGCATCGCCGCGGCCCTCCGTGACCACGCGCGGCGCGTCGCCCTCCCTGTCCTCGTCGAGGCCGACGATCTGGGGCGGCTCCCCCAGGGGGTCGAGACCGCGGTCTACTTCTGCTGCCTCGAGGCGCTCCAGAACATCGCCAAATACGCGTCCGCCTCCCGCATCGCCATCAGGATCGAGCGCGTGGACGGCGAGCTCGCCTTCACCGTCTCCGACGATGGCATCGGCTTCGACCCTGCCGCCGCGGCGAGGGGGATGGGCCTGCAGAACATGGCCGACCGGGTGGAGTCGCTGGGCGGAGCCCTGGAGGTGCGCTCCGCTCCCGGAGCCGGCACCACCGTCTCTCCGGCCGGGTGCCCCTGCTCGAGCGGGAGCCGGTGGCATGAGGAGCCGTACGACGTCCTGGCTGGCGTGGGGATCGTGCGCGATCTCGTTCACGCTCGGCGCGGTTGGCCTCGCCTTCATCCTGGCGAGCCCGATCGGGCCCCCTGACCAGTGGGCGTTCCGTGGGAACCCGCTCGTGCCGGCGGCGGCCTTCTCAGTGATCGGGGCTCTCGTGGCTTCCCGCCGCCCGGCCAACCCGATCGGGTGGATGTTCTGCGCCGCGGGCGTGGGATCGGCGCTGCAGCTCTTCGGCCTGGAGTACGCCGCCTACGGGCTGGTGGCCCGTCCAGGTTCGCTCCCCGGAGCCGAACTCGCCGCCTGGGTGGCCAACTGGGCGTGGGTCCCGGTCTTCGGGACCATACCGTTCCTGCTCCTCCTCTTCCCGGACGGACGACTCCTCTCGAAGCGCTGGGCGCCGGTCCTCTGGGTGGCGAGCGCCGGGGTCGCCATCAACCTGACGCGGGAGGCCGTCGCGGCCACGTTCGCGCCCTTCCCAAACGTCCTCAACCCGCTGGCCGTTCCCCGCCTTGCCCGGGCCCTTGGGGCCCTCACGGGGGAGCTGGTCTGGTTCGGCGCGGCGGTTCTCGCAGCGGCATCGCTCGTCCTGCGCTTCCATCGGTCTCGCGGCGAGGAGCGCCAGCAGATGAAGTGGTTCGTCTTCGGCGGCGCGATCGTCACCCTGGGCCTGCTGCAGCTGGCCGTCGCAGTCACAACCACCTCGTTCAACCCGCCGAAAGCCTCCCAGATCCTCGGAGTCCTGTGCTTCGCGGCCTTGCCCGCCACCACCGGAATGGCCATCCTCAGGCACCGCCTCTACGACATCGACGTCGTCATCACCAGGACGGTGGCGTACGCGGCCCTCGCGGGATTCATCACCGCCGTCTACGTGGCGATCGTCGTGGGCCTCGGCGCAGCCCTCGGGGCCGGTGACGAGCTGAATCCGGCACTCTCCATCGCAGCCACGGCGGTGGTGGCGGCCGCCTTCCAGCCCGTGAAGATGTGGGTGAAGCGGCTGGCGAACCGGCTCGTCTATGGAGATAGGGCCACACCCTACGAAGTGATGGCGAGCTTTTCGGCGCGCATGGCCGCCGCCCTCTCCGTCGAGGAGGTGCTCCCGCGCATGGCCGAGGCCGCCGCCGCGGGCCTCGCGGCCGAGCGCGTCAGGGTCCGCGTGTTCCTTCCCCGAGGGGACGAGCGCTCCTTCACGTGGCCCAAGGAAGCCTCGCTCCGGGGCTTCGAGCTTGTCGTCTCCGTCACGGTCGCGAGCGAGACCGTGGGGGAGATCGCCCTGTCGAAAGCGGCCGGGGAGCCGATCACCCCGGCCGAGGAGGCGTTGCTGTCGGCCCTGGCCTCCCAGGCCGGGCCGGCGATGCGCAACGTGAGCCTGACCGTGGAGCTCGAGTCCCGCCTGGCGGAGATCTCCGCCCAGGCGGCGGCGATCGCCGAGTCGCGCCGCCGCCTCTACTTCGCCCGGGACGCCGAGCAGCGTCGCATCGAGCGAGAAATCCACGAGGGGACGGAGCGGCTGCTCGTCGAGCTCTCGGCGGATGTGCGAGAGGCGACGGCCCTCATGGAACGCAACCCGACGGAAGCTGCGGCGCTACTCGACGACATCTCCGTCAGGGCCAGCGAGGCCCTCGAGCTCCTCCGCGAGATTGCCCGGGGGATCTACCCTCCGCTGCTCGTCGACCAGGGGCTGGTCCCCGCGCTCGAGGCCCACATCCGCAAGTGGACCCCGGCCGCGAGCCTGGAAGTGGAGGAGCCAGCGCGCGCCCGCTTCGACCCGCAAGCCGAGGCAGCGGTGTACTTCTGCTGCGCCGCCGCGCTCAAAGAGGCCGCCCGGTCCGGAGCTCGAGAGGTCGACGTCTCTCTCTGGCTCGACCACACGTCGCTGGCCTTCGCCGTGCGTCGCAGTGGCGATGCACGTGGCGCGGAGGAGGGGGAGGGCAGCCCGGACTCGGTGCTGCTCGACATGGTCGACCGCGTAGAGGCCCTCGGAGGCAGGCTGGACCTGGCGCGCGGAGGCGACGGCTCGGTGACCGTCAGCGGCAGCGTGCCCGCCGCCTTCGTTTCGGCCCCGGGCGGGCAGAACCGGGCGGCACCCACCCTAGCCTAGCGATGGAGGCGCGGAAGTGAGGACGCCCGCGGTTCGCACCATCCCGGCGGCGCCTGGTCGCCAGGGCCGTGCCGGGCCGGCGGCAGCTGCTTACGATGGCGGTCGACTTGGGGCCGGTGAGATCCATGCTCGGGTCGGTCGCCAGCCCAACGAGGGTCGTGGGGGGGGTGCCGGCGCGGGCACTGGAGCGGGTAGGCGGGCGTCAGGTCTCGAGCGGGCCCACCAGATCGTCCACGTCGATCGAGAAGCCGGGGACGACCGGCGAGGAAAGGACCTCCCCGCGCGTCGCCATCACCGGCGGGCCGTAGCGCTCCCCGGTCGGTCGGTAGACCTCGACCCGGTCGGCGTCGAGGTCGACGTACCAGTACTCCCCGACGGCGAAGCGCTCGTACAGCTCGAGCTTGCGAACGAGCTCCAGCCTCCGCGTGGAGGGGGAGGAGACCTCGACCACGAGGTCCGGCGCTCCGCGGACGAAGGGCTCCTCGTCGCGTCCGAGGTGTTCGGATCGCAGGAAGACGACGTCCGGCTCGACGACGTTGCGATCGGTGAGGAAGACCTCCCGGGGCGCAACATACACCGCTCCCCCATGCTCGTCGACGTATGCGAGCAACGCGGCACCCAGCCTCAGCACGGCGTTCTGATGCCCGCGTCCGGGAGCAGCGGTCACGATCAGCTCCCCGTCGATGAGCTCGCGACGGAGGTTGTCCTCGGGGAAGCGTTGAAGGTCGGCGTAGGTGAGCCCGGTCTGGGGCTGGGTGGCCATGGCTTTTCCCCTCCCGATGACATCGATCTTACGGTAGTGGTGGGCGGTGACATCTCTGCCCCCGCCACCACGTCTCCGACACTCGCGACCGAGTCAGTCGAGGAGCCGGAAGCCCTCCTGGGCGAAGTCCGGGTCGAAGGCGAACGCTTCCTCCACGCCTTCTCGCCGCATCGTCTGGAAGCTCACCCAATCGACCAGCGAGGCGCCCCGCCGCCCCGCGGACAGCCAGGCTGCGGACCCCTCATGATGCATCTCCTCGTCCACCCAGCGGACGTGCAGGAGGGGAAAGAGCGTCTCGTAGAGCGCCCGGGCCATCCGCATCCCCATTCGCCGGGACACCAGGATGGAGGTCTCCACCACCACGTAGCTCGTCGTGATCAGGCGCTCGTCTCGCGCGCGCAGGTTGATCAGGACGCGCCGTGCGCGCGCGTGGCTGGAGTCCGAGGCCGAGAGCAGGGCGTAGATCGCCGACGTATCGACGAAGACGCTCACTCTGAGGCCGATTCGCCTGCGAGGGCCTCGTCCAGATACGCGTCGTGCCGGCGCGCCACATCGGTTCTAGCTTCGAGGTCGCGGCCCCGCCCGACGACCTCGAAGACTCGCTCCCAGAGAAGGTCTCGCTCGCCGGGATCGGCGGCGATCTCTCGTTCCACCGCCTCTCGAATCACCGCTGCCATGGAAATGCCTCGGCGCTTTGCCGCCCTCCTGAGACCGTCCATCTGCGCCGGCGTGAGCGAGATCTGGGTGCGGATCATCCGATCAAATGATAACAAGTCATGTTCTGTTGATGTAACCGCTCGACGCGGCCTCCCCCGGGCCCAGGCGAGGGCCGCCTGATGGGCGATGTTCGGATGACCGAACCCCGCCGGCGGCGCCTGGCCTGGCCGCTCTTCGCAACCTGGGCGGTGGTGCTCGGGGCCAGCTGGGTCATCGAGCACACCTTGTTCCCACCGGGCGAGGAGACCCTGCTCGACATCGTCCCCCCCGTCGCCGCGTTCGCCGGTCTGGCCGCCGTCGGTGCGCTGGTCATGTCCCACCAACCGAGGAACCCCATCGGGGCGCTGCTCCTGGGGATGGCGCTGGTCGTCGCGGTGGGCAACCTCCTCGGCGTCCTCGGCCGGGTCATGCAGGAGATCTGGCACTCGCCCGCCGTACTCAGCGCGACGTTCCAGATCACCGGGGACCTGCTCTGGATTGCCGGGGTGAGCCTCGCCGTGCCCGTCTTCATCCTGTTCCCGGAGGGGCGAGCGACCTCGGCCCCCCGGCGATTCGCCCTCTGGGCGGTGGGGATCGGTGTGGGTGCCTACTCCGTCGGCACGCTGCTACGCCCCGGCCCGCTCGGCGACCTTCGCAACGGGCCCCCCAACCCCCTCGGCGTCCCGGCGCTTGCCGGCGCCCTCGAGGTGCTCGAAGGAGCCCAACTCCTCGTGGCGGTCGCCCTGGGGATCGCGATCGTGTCGCTGATCGCCCGCTTCATCCGGTCGAGGGGGGAGGAGCGCCAGCAGCACAAGTGGGTGGCCTATTCGGCGGCGATGGTCGCTGTCGTCCTGGGGTCGCAGGGCGTGTTCTCCCCGGTGCTGCCGAATTGGGCGGAGAACCTTCTGTTCTCGCTGGCGGTCATGGCGGTGCCTGCCGGGATCGGCATCGCCATCTTGAAGTACCGGCTCTACGACATCGACGTGGTGATCAACAAGACCCTGGTCTACGGCACCCTCGCCGGCTTCATCACCGCGGTGTACGTGGCGTTGGTGGTCGGGGTGGGACGGGTGGTGGGTGCGGGGGATCGCCCCAACCTCGCGCTGTCGATCGCCGCGACTGCGGTGGTGGCGGTGGCCTTCCAGCCGGTGCGCTCGCGGGTCCAGCTCCTGGCCAACCGTCTGGTCTACGGCAAGCGGGCGACACCGTACGAAGTCCTCTCTGAGTTCTCCTCGAGGGTGGCCGGGGTGTACGCGATTGAAGAGCTGCTCGGGCGCATGGCGCGCCTGCTCGCCGAGGGAACGGGTGCCAAGTCGGCGACGGTGTGGCTCCGCATGGGACCGGAGATGCGCCCGGCGGCAACCTGGCCCGAGGGCACTTCCCCGGAGCAGGCGGACCGGCGGGTCGAGGTCTCGCACCGCGGGGAGGTCCTGGGAGCGCTGTCGCTCGCCAAGCGGCCCGGAGAGTCGCTGTCGTCGGTCGAGTCCAAGCTGATCGCCGACCTCGCCGCCCAGGCGGGGGTGGTGCTTCGAAACGTCCGCCTGACCGAGGAGCTGCTTGCCCGCCTGGACGAGCTTGCCGCCTCCCGCAAGCGCCTGGTGGCCGCCCAGG
>JBOGWP010000195.1:0-4721 GCA_050693875.1 Actinomycetota bacterium | reverse complement strand
GGCCTTCACCCGTCCCCACGTCGGGTCGTAGAAGCTCTGGAAATTCGACAGCTCCCCGTTCTCGTATTGGAGGTCACCGAGCGTGGCGACCGCGTCGATCCCCCCCTGGACCAGGATGTCCGAGGTGGCCAGGGGATCTGGTGGGCCGCGGTCACGATGACGACCACGGGATACGGCGACACCACGCCCCGGCGGGTCCTGGGAAGAATCGTCGGGATCACGGGGATCATCATCATCGCCAACTTCACCGCCACCATCACCTCGGCCCTGACCATCCAGGATCTGCGCGGGGCCATCAATGCCCGGACGACCTCATTGGAAAGCGCATCGCCACGGTGCGCGCCACCACCTCAGCCAACTATCTCTCGACGCTTCAGCTGACCAGGGTCGAGGTCGACTCCATCGACTCCGCCTACCGGCTCCTGGACCGGCCGAAGGTCGAAGCGGTCGTCTACGATTCGCCGGTTCTCCTCTACCACGCCTCCTCGAACGGTCAGGGCAAGGTGCGGGTGGTTGGGCCGGTCTTCAACCGGCAGGACTACGGCATCGCGGTGCCGACCGGCCCACTCCGGGAGCGGATCAGCCGGACACTCCTGCAAATGCTCGAGGATGGCTCGTACCGCCGAATTCAAGAGAGGTGGTTCGGCCCGTCCGAGTGACGGTCTGGCTGATTCGACATCGGGGCCCGGCCCCCGCCTCTCGCATGTTCGAGGGCCCCGGAGCTGCCCGCAACCCCGAAGAAGGGCCAATGTTGACGGGTCAACCCGGAGGGGATCACGATTACGCGGCCGTCGGCAGGCCTGGGTTTGCTGCTGGGCCGCGGCATCGGTTCGGTCTCGGAGTCTCCTGAAGGCGTGTTGGGAAAGGGGCGAGATGAGCATCGGCGTGATGTGTCGGGGGAGTGGAGGGGGCAGCGCACGCGTCGACACCGGCCTCCGTTCTGATGGGGTCGGGGAGCGTCCAGGCGGGGGCATCGCAGCGAACGGCCATGACGGTCGGCGAACGAACACGCCGCTGCGGGAGCCGGCGGGCAACACACCGGCGGACATCGGAGCCTGAGCCTCGGGTCAGGAGCGGGCCTCTCCGGTCGTTCCGTCCCCGAAGAGGCGCCTTCGTCCGATGAACGTTTCCGTCGCCTACCCCCGAACGAGGAGAGGACGCCGCCCGGGTCGAAGCGAGCGGCCGAGATTCTGCGTCCTTGGGGCCGGGCACGGCGGGGTCGCGATGACCGGTCACCTCTCCATCCTCGACTACGAGGTGAACCTGTGGAACCGCAGTCGAAGCGGGATCGATCCGATCCTCGAGCAGGGTGGCATCGACGTCGATGGCGCCGTTCAGGGCAGGGGGATTCCCAGCCTGGTGACGTGCGAGATCGGCGAGGCGCTTGCGGGGGTCGACGTCATCATGGTGGTGATCCCCGCCAACGGGCATCTCGAGGTGGCGCGCCTGATGGCGCCGCACCTGCAGCCAGGACAGCTCGTGGTGCTCAACCCGGGGCGCACCGGTGGAGCCCTCGAGGTCACCGAGGTTTTCCGAGAGGCGGGCGTGCCTCGAGAGGTCACGGTGGCCGAGGCCCAGACCTTCCTGTACATCGCGCGCCACACCGAGCCGGCGAGGGCCAGGATCTTCGAGATCAAGAACCGGGTACCGCTGGCCGCCCTTCCCGCTTCTCGAATCCCCGACGTCCTCGAGCCGCTCCTGCCCGCCTTCCCACAGTTCGTCCCCGGGGCAAATGTGCTGGAGACCAGCTACGGCAACATGGGGATGGTGTTCCATCCGGCGGTCACGATCCTCAACTCCGCCTGGATCGAGTCGCGCCACGACTTCGGCTACTACCTCGAGGGGATCTCGCCCTCCGTTTCGAGAGTGCTGGAAGCGCTGGACCATGAGCGGCGGTCGGTGGCGAACGCGGTGGGCGTCAGGACGATCTCCGCCCGCGATTGGCTCGCCCTTGTCTACAACTCCGGCGGGCGCAGCCTCTACGAGGCGGTCCAGACCACCGCCGGCTATGCCGACCTGTTCGCGCCCAGCACGATGCTCCACCGCTATCTCTTGGAGGATGTCCCGATGTCGCTGGTCCCCACCTCCGAGACCGGTCGTCAGTACGGGGTCGCGACGCCGACGATCGACACGATCATCCACCTTGCCTCGGTGATGTTGGGCTGCGATTTTCGGTCCCAAGGCCGCACCCTGGCCAGAATGGGCATCTCGGGGATGTCGGTGAAGGAGCTCCGCCGGGCAGTCGGAGGGAAGGGCCGCGGATATGTCCGGGGTCCCCGAGGACTGAGACCGGTCGTGGGCGCGCAGGGATAGCGCCGCGGATGGTGCCATCGATCATGGTCCGGCAGAGCGTGCTGACGGGGGCCGGCGGGCTGCCGTCAGAGCGGAGGGGTCTCCTCGGCTCGCCGGCCATGGAGCGCCCGGGATAGGGCGGGCGCCTTGTCGACCATCCTTGGAGCCTGCCTGGGCAACTGTGTCCATGTCGCGGGAATCCAGAACTTCCTCGCCCTCGCGAAGCGGCACGGCTATGTCACCCGGTTCATGGGTCCCTCCCAGGCGGTCACCCGCGTCGTGGAGCAGACCGCGCTCGAGCGCCCGGACATCCTCGCCTGCTCCTACCGGCTGACCCCCGATGTCGGGAGAGAGATCTTCCGGCAGCTCCGGGCTGAACTGACCGCGGCCGGGCTTTCGGGCCAGCGGCTCGTCTTCGGAGGCACGCCGAGCACCTGCTCGGTGGCGCGCGAGTCGCACGTCTTCGAGGCCGTCTTCAGCGGGGAGGAGCCCCTGGAGAAGGTGGAGGCATGGCTCGTCGGAGAGGGCGCGACCTCCCAGCACCGGTTGCTTCCCCAGACCCTCGCGGAGCGCATCGAGGCTCTGGCTCCCTACCCCCTCGTCCGGCACCACTACGGGCGTCCCACGATCGAGGAGACCTTGAAGGGCGGTCGGTACATTTCGGAGGCAGGGATCCTGGACGTCCTCTCCATCGGCTCCGACCAGAACGCTCAGGAGTTCTTCTTCCAGCCCGAGAGGATGTCGCCAGAGCTCTCCGGCGGCGGCGGCGTGCCGGTGCGCAGCGCGGAGGATCTGCATCGCATCTACCGGGCCACCCGGACGGGGAACTTCCCGCTGGTTCGATGCTATTCGGGAACCACAGACCTGATGCGATGGGCCCCGATGCTGGCCGAGACGATCAACAACGCCTGGGGTGCCACGCCGCTCACCTGGTACTCGGAGCTCGACGGGCGCAGCCGGCGCAGGCTCGAGATCGCGATCGGGGAGAACCGCGAGGTGGCGGCCTGGTGGGCATCGAGGGGCGTCCCCGTCGAGTTCAACGAGCCCCACCAGTGGGGACTCAGGGAGGCGCATGACGCCATGTTCGTCGTCACCGGCTACCTCGCCGCGCTCAACGCCCACGACGTCGGCGTGCGGGACTACGTGATGCAAATGATGTTCAACACCCCGAGGGGCATGTCACCCCGAGCGGACCTCGCCAAGATGCTGGCCATGGCGGAGCTGGCAGGTCCCCTGGAGTCGGACCGCTTCCGGGTCCACCGAATGACTCGGGCGGGGATCAACGCACTCAGCGCCGACCCGTCGGTTGCCAAGGGACACCTCGCCAGCTCGGTCGCCTACCAGATGATGCTTCGACCACAGATTGTCCATGTGGTCGGGTTCTCTGAGGCAGACCACGCTATCGACGCCGAGGAGTTGGTGGAGTCCTGCAAGATCGCCCACGGGGCGATTCGGCTCGCGCTCAGGGGGACACCCGACCCGTACGAGGACCCATGGATCCGGAGGCGGCTCACACACCTCAAGGAGGAGGCGATGCGGATCGTCCGGGCGCTCGAGACCCTGGGCGAGCAGCTGAGGTCGACCTTCCCGCTCGCGGACCCCGCGGTCATCGCAGCCGGGATCCGTCGAGGTGTCCTCGACGCCCCACACTTCAGCGACTACGGCGTGGGGCGGGGGGCGGTGCGGACCGGGATCGTGGATGGCGGGTGTGAGGTGCTCGACGAGGATGGCCAGCCTGTCTCCGAGGAGGAGCGACTCTCGAAGCTCGGGCTTTGAGCCCGATCGCTTCTCCGGTCCCGGGAACACGAGCACGCGGCCGAGATCGCTTCAGAAGCATCCGGGCCGGGCTTCTCTCGGACCGATCGCAAATTCGTGTTGAATTGTCGCTCGAAATACTTGCTGAATTCGCGGTGGGATTGTAGAGTCGAACGTATGTTCTCCACTGAGGAGCAGGGCGATTTGGAGGCCCTCGAGGACTCGCTCGCCGAGGGAGCCGCCCACCTCGCCGCCGCCACCTGCCGCCGGCTGGTCTCGCTGGCGGAGTTCGACCGGCGGCAGGGATGGGCGAGCTCGGGGGCCAAGTCGGCCCGGCACTGGCTGTCGTGGCGCTGCGGGGTCGATCCCAGCTCCGCCGCCGAGATGCTGCGGGTGGCGGGGCGGCTTCGAGAGCTCCCCCGAGTCACCGAGGCGTTCTCGAGGGGGGAGTTCACCTACTCCCAGGTGCGCCTGCTCGTGCGGGTGGCCACCCCCGAGACCGAGGAGGACCGCTGCCGCATCGCCCGCTACACCACCTGCGCCCAGCTGGCCAGGGTGGTGGGGGGGTTCCGGCGGGTGCTGAATGGCCGAGGCGGCCCGGCGCCACGAGCGCCGCCACCTGTCGTTCTCCTTCGACCGAGAGGGGTTCTTCGTCATCCACGGACGGCTCTCCC
>JBOGWP010000194.1:0-14832 GCA_050693875.1 Actinomycetota bacterium | reverse complement strand
GCCGAGTGGGCGGGAGCGGACGTGGCCATCCCCGGCCTTGCGGGCATGGACGAGGACCAGGCCTACCGGGCGATGGACCTGCTCGTCGCCGCCGACGCCCAGGCCAAGGTCCAGGAGGCGGTGTTCTTCGCCGTCGCCAACCTCTTGAACCTCGAGGTCGACCTGCTGCTGTTCGACACCACCTCCACGTACTTCGAGCGCGACGACGAAGAGGAGGGCGAGGGCGCCTTCCGACGCTATGGCCACTCCAAGGACCACCGGGGCGACCTGCCCCAGGTCGTGATCGGCCTGGCCGTGACGCGCGAGGGGATCCCCGTCAGGGTCTGGGTGTGGCCCGGCAACACCAACGACCAGGCGCTCCTGCCCCAGGTCAAAGACGACCTCCGGGGCTGGCGGCTCGGGCGGGTGGTGACGGTCGTCGACCGGGGGTTCTCCTCCGATGCCAACCTCGCTTACCTCACCCGTGCGGGCGGGCACTACATCGCCGGCGAGCGCATGCGCGACGGATCCCCGGATGTGCTCGCCGCCCTTGCCCGGCAGGGCCGCTACCGAAGCGTCCGGGACAACCTCAGGGTCAAGGAGGTCAGCCTCGGTGAGGGCGACGCCGCCCGGCGCTTCGTCGTCTGCCACAACCCCGTCGAGACGGAGCGGGACCGGACCCGCCGCCAGAGGGCGCTCGAGGCCATCGAGGCGGAGCTTGCCCGCATCGAGGCGGACCGGGCCCGCTCCGCCAACAGGACCAAGGCCAAGACCAAGGCCAAGACGAAGCAAACGGACTCCGGTGCCCACCGCCGCGCCGAGTGCGCGCTGAGAGACCACCCCTCCCTCGGACGGTGGCTCCGCCAGCTCCCCTCCGGGCGCCTCGTGGTCGACCGGGCCAAGGTGCGGGCCGAGGAGCGCCTCGACGGCAAGTTCCTGCTGTCGACCTCCGACCCCGACCTCGGGGCCGAGGACGTGGCGCTCGGCTACAAGAACCTGCTGGAGGCCGAGCGCGGCTTCCGGGACCTCAAGTCGACGCTCGAGCTCCGGCCGGTGTTCCACCGCCTCGAGGGCCGCATCCGGGCGCACGTCCTGCTGTGCTGGCTGGCGCTGCTGCTCGTCCGGGTCGCCGAGCGCCGCAGCGGCCTCACCTGGCGGCGTATCAACATCGAGCTCTCCCGCCTGCACGAGGTCGTCCTTGCCGGCCCGGCCGGACGGTGCGCCCAGACCACCGAGCCCACGGACACCCAGCGGCACATCCTCAAGGCCCTCGGGGTCGAGCTTCCCCCTCGGGTCACGGCGCTCGACCCGGCCTGATCTGACCTCCCCCCGCGTGGACACACGCGGTCTTCGGCGCTCTCACGCGTTTTCCCTGGTCAACGGCCCTTTTCGGCGATCCGTCTGCTCACGAGCCGCGGAACTCGGGTGCCTCTCTGGCCCGTACCGGGGAGCAAAGCGACCCGCTAACCAACTAAGGCTTGGGAGGTGTTGGCTTACTCGCCTTCCCGGGGGCTTGCTCGCGCACCGGGCCCGACTCGCTCGTCGGGCTCGGCGTGGTTTCTATGGTGGTGGGTTGCTGCCGCTTGGTCAGCCCCGGGGGCGGCGGGGCGATCTCGGGACCGGGAGGCGCCTGATCGCTTCGGGATCGTCCCGGGGGTACCTGAGGAGCCCCGGTCGATCCGGGGTCGCCCGACTGACCCGGTGGAATTCCCTCGTGCTTCGCGGCCGCCTTCTGCGAGTTCTCGAGGGCGTTGAGGAGTCCGTGGCACTGCGCCTTGCCGGCGTCGGGGTCGGCAGGATCGCAATCGGCCTGCGCCGCGAGGCCGCTCAGCACCTCGACGTGCTTGGAGAAGACCGACTCGAGGTGATCGCCGAGCGAGGCTGTCGGCTCCCCTGCCTCGCGCAGGTCTTCCAGCCCCGCTTCAGCCGCGGCCTGGTGCTGACGGAGGTTCCGCATCGTCTGCCCGAGGTCGCGGCCCTGGCCGTCCTCCGCCAGGGCGGCGGCGATCTCTTCGAGCCTGTTCTCGGCAAAGGTCAAATGGAGGTCCACGTCGCCGGCAGGATCCCGCTCCAGCGCTAACCGGACCTGCTCGACGGCGAGCTTGGTGCCGTACAGGACGTCGCCGGGCTGCGCATTGCTTGCAAAGGCGGCGGTCGAAGGGGCGGCGAGCGCTCCCACGAGCCCGAGAACGGCGACGGGGCGGAGCACCAGCCGCCGGAGGCGGCGGGGCGAGTCGCCGGTCGGAGGAGCGGCCCGTCCGGCGGGCAGGGGATCGGATGCTCCGGTGACCTGCCTCGCCCACTCGTCGCGCGTCACCCGAGCCGGCCCGGCTCCAGCGGGAACCGGGGCGCGCGCCAAGTCCATCAGCGTCCGGACGTGGGCCGCCCGGACGGCGGTAGGCAGGCGTACCGAGAGGAGCCGGCGGGCGCCGTCGGCGGCGACGAGCAGCGAGCCCACGGCGGAGGTTCCGGGGCGTCCGGCCAGAAGCCGCTCGACGCCCTCGCGCCCATCCCGGGCCAGGGCGTCCAGGGCCTCGTCCAGGAGGTCCTCGTGTGCCATCCGCTCCTTCCGCGGCTCATCCATGTCGATCAGGACAGCGACGTCGAGGCTGAAAGAGATACGGGGCCAGGGGCCACCAACTCTCCACAATGCCCCCAAAGCGGAGTCAGACTCCACCCCGACGGTCCGCAGGTTGGAGCGCTCGCGCCAGCGAGGCCACCGCTCGGTGTTGGAGCGCCTTCACCGCCCCCACCGTCTTCCCGACCATCTCGGCGATCTCCGGCGACGTCAGCCCCCCTGCCAGCCGGAGGAGGACGACCTCCCGCTGATCAGGCGAGAGGGATTCGATCACCTCGAGCAGCCGCTGGCGGTCGAGGTTCGACAGTGCCGACTCCTCCGGGTCCTCGACCGGGCTGACCCGGGCAAGCTCGGTCGGATTGGTGTCGTCGATTGGCTCCCATGTGACCCTGCGCTCGCGGCGGAAGTAGTCGATCAGATTGTTCCGGGCGATCCGGAAGAGCCACGAACGCATCGCGGCGAGATCACCCTGGAACCGGTGGGCCGATTGAAGCCCCTCGACGAAGACCCCGCCGGTCAGATCTTCTGCCGTCTGTCGGTTCTGGAGCTGGTGGACGAAGAAGGCATAGACCGATCCCGAGAACCGTTCGTAGATCTCTGCCCAGGCGTGCGGCTCTCGTTGCTTCGCCCGCTCGACGAGCTCCAGCTCGGCGGTGACGTCGTGCTCGGCAACCTGCTCGCTCATATGGGCCACGGTGGTTTCATCGGCTCGGCGACCGGGGGGATGAAGAGGTCGCCCCCCGCACCCTACCCACGGCCTGCGGTTCGCTGGGCTCCTGCCTGGGCTCCACGGAGGGGGGTTGGGGACGAAAGAAGTCCAATCCCGGCACATATAATCTGCCGATCTCTCGTCTCGGGTCGGCATGTGGACGAGCCTAACGTCCCGACCTCACCTCGAGTCCTCGCCGTCGTCGTGACCCACAACGGTGAAGCGTGGCTCGGCGAGTGCTTGCGAAGCCTGGCGGGTCAGGTCCATCCGGCGCTCGATGTGGTCGTGGTCGACAATGGCTCTCGGTCGTCGGCGGAACCCACCGTCCGATGGGTGACGCCACGCGCCGAGTTCCTCCGACTCGAGCGCAACATTGGCTTCGGTGCCGCGGCCAACCGGGCGCTCGCCGCATCTTCTGCCGCACCACGGGCCGACTACTTCCTGTTCCTCCACGACGACGTCGCGCTCGACCCCGAGTGCGTCTCCCTGCTCGTTGCAGCGGCGTCCGAGACCGGCGCGGGGGTCGTGGGGGGCAAGGCCGTCGACTGGCAGGAGCCGCACGTCCTCATCGAGGTCGGGATGGGTGCCGACCAGTTCGGCTATCCCCTCTCTGGCCTGGAGAAGGGCGAGATCGACCAGGGCCAGCACGATGCCCGCCGGGAGGTGCTGTTCGTGACCAGCGCCTGCACCCTCGCCAGCCGGGCGCTCGTCGAGCGCTGCGGGTCCTGGGACGGCGCGTATTTCGCCTACGGCGAGGATCTCGATCTCTGCTTGCGCGCCCGGGTCGCCGGGTTCGTGGTCGTCGTGCAGCCCGCGGCTCGCTTGCGCCACGCGGCCGCGCTCGCCACCCTGCAGCGGGAGGCCGCCCCCGCACGCATGGTCCGCTTCCTCACCCGCCGGAACCGGCTCCGGACGATCGTCAAGAACGTCGCCGCTCCGAGGCTGCCCCTCGTCGTCACCGGGTATCTGATGCTGCTGGTCGCCGAGGTGATCGCTCTCGTCGCACTCCGGCGGTTCGACGAGCTGCCCAGCTACCCCCGGGCGCTGGCGTCGTTCGGCGCCACGCTTCCCGACGTCCTCCGCCGGAGGCGTGCCGTGCAAAAGCGCCGCGTGGTTCCTGACCGGAGGATCCGGCCTCTGGTTGTCCGGGACGTGTTCCGGGCGCGGGTCTTCCTCGAGCGCCGGCTCGCAGAGTGGGGGCACGAGGCGGTGCCACTCGGCACGCGCGGGCTCGCCCGTCTCTCACCCCCTGCGCTCCGAGCCGCGCTCGGCGGCTGGTTGCGGCGGCCGGGCACGCTGGTGGGGATTCTCTTGACGCTTGTTCTGTTGCTGGCCGGGCGCGACTTCGTACTGGGCGGGCCGGTGGCCGCCGGCGGCCTCTGGCCGTTTCCGGCCCCGATATCCCGGCTGGCCTCCGCCTACTTCTCGAGCTGGCGGGATGTCGGTCTCGGGTCGGCGTCGGCCGCTCCGCCGGCGCTGCTCCTTCTCTGGCCGGTCGGCCTCCTGGCGCTGGGGAGTCCCGTGCTGGCTCAAAAGCTGCTGGTCGCGATCCTGATCGTCATCGGCGTCGCCGGCATGAGCCGTCTCACTGCACGCCGGGCGCGGTTCCCCGCCGCGAGGCTGGCGGCGGCGGCGGTGTACGTGCTCGCCCCGGCTCTGAGCATCGCGCTCGGACGCGGGGATCTCGCCGCACTGGCCCTCTTCGCCGGGCTGCCGTTCCTTTTCGATCTCGGAAGCCGGGTCATGAGCGAAGAGGCCCAGGAGACGTCGCCTTCGATGGACTTGCTGCCTTCGCCCGCCCGGGCACGCCCCGTCGCGAGGGCGCGGGATCTGTTCCGGTTTGCCCTCGTCGCTGCGCTCGTCTGCGCGCTCGCTCCGAGTGCCTTCCCGCTCCTGGTGGTGCTCTGGCTGCTGGCCGGCATTCGCTGTCTGGGCCCTCGTGGGGCCGCCGGTCTTCCGGGCGGGGCTCCCGGCGCGGCGTTCGGCGGTCCGCTCGGCGCCGCCCCCGGTGGGGCGGCCGCCGGCGCGCCCGGCCGGAAGGCCCTGGTGAACGGGTGGGTTCGCCTCGGGGTTGGGCTGGCCCTGGCGCTCCTCCTGCTGATCCCCTGGTCGCTCGAGGCACTGCGTCCCGGCGGCGCCATCCTCGCCCCGCTGTTCGCCGGCGTGGGTGGGGGGACCGCCTACGGACCCCTGTGGGCGCGGGAGAGCTTCCGGACGATGGTCCTTGCCGGGGGGAGCGGACTCCTGCCCTCCATCGCCGCGCTCGTCATCGCTCTGGGATCGACGCTGCTCCCATCCGCACCCCGGCGAGGGGAGGCGCGTAGGCTGGCGATCGTCTGGCTGTCGTTCGCCGTCCTGGGAGGGATCGTCGCTGCCGGATGGGCTCCCCCTCCCGCAGCGTCTCCGGTGATGCTCTTCGTGATCGGGGCGGCGGCAGTCGCGGCACTGATGGGCCATCTCGTCGCCGGGATCCAGGAGGAGCTCCCCCGCCGGGGGCTCGGGTGGCGGCACGCCGCTGCCGTGGTCTCGCTGGTGGCGGTCGCGTCCGTGGCCCTGGTGTCGTGGCTCCCCTCGCTGTGGGGGGTCCGGCGGCCTGCTGCCACGCTGGCGGCGGACACCGGGGAGCAGCTCGCCGCCGCGCTCTCGTCGTACTTCCAGTCCAGCGCCCAGCAGCGGTCCGGGTTTCGGGTACTGTGGCTCGGCCGGGCCTGGGTCGACCCGGTGCGGGCGGCCGCCCGGCCGGCCGAGGTGCCCTATCTGCTCACGGGCCCCGGCGGTCTCACGATGCTCGACGGGCTCTCGTTCTTCAGCTCGCCGGGGCAACGCCGGCTCGACGACATCGTGACGTCGCTCGCCGGAATGCGGATCCATCTGGCCGGGCATCTCCTGGCGACGGCGAGCGTCCGGTTCATCGTCGTCGACCCCGGCGACGCAGCGCTGATGCGCGCGCTGGCTCGCCAGCGTGACATCGCGCTGCGCCAGCAGGAGGAGCGCGTTGCCATCTTCGAGAACCTGCAATGGCTTCCGCGGGCGGTCCTCGCCCCGCCGGCACTGGACGGGTCTGCGACGGGGGGCGGGGATCCTCAGGAGCTGCTGCTGACCGACTGGAAGGGGGGGCGTCCGATTCCCCCGGCTTCGTCCGGGTTTGCCGGGGACGTCCCCCGGACCCGCCATCCCGTGCTCCTGCTCGCCGACAACTACAGCGGCGGGTGGGAAGCCTCGATCGGCGGGAAGGAGCTATCGCACGGGCGTGCCTTTGGATGGGCGAACCGATTCCGGGTCCCTGCGACCGCCCTTGGGGAGATCCGGCTTCGATACCGGGGCCGGCTCATGCGCGCGTTCTGGCTGGCCGTGCAGGCCGGGGTGGTCGCTGTGGCCCTCTCAGCGGCCGCTCCCAACCCGCGATCTCGTTCCCAATGAGCTCTCTTCGCAAGGGGGAGGCGGTTTCCGGGCTCCTGATCGGGCTGGCCGTCGCCGGGTTGGTGATCCTCAACCGGCCCTCGGAGCGGGCGGAGTGGGGGGGCCACGAGCCCGGCGGAGGCTTCGTGTCCGCGGCCTCCTATTGCCCGTTCCCGTCGGAGGAGGACGCGACGGCGCTGGTCTCGACCGCGAATGTCGTCGGACGTCCGGTGCACGTGCGGGCCTCCGGCATCGCCGACGCCGGGGTGCTCGGTTCCCGCGAGCTCGACCTGGCACCTCGGCGGATGGCCGCCATACCCGGCGGCGACCTCGGAGGGCGCGTCGCCGCGATCGTAGAGTCGTTCGGTCAGCGATCCGTCACCCACGGCCTCGTGACGGTGCCCGGTGTCGGGGCAGCTTCGGCTCGCTGCGCGGAGCAGCCGTGGACACGCTGGCTGTTCGCGTCCGCAAGCACGGCCCGCGGCGAGAAGGTGACGCTCCTGTTGCTCAACGCCTTCGAGGAGGAAGCGACGATCCGGGTCCGGATCCTCGCCCCCGACGGCGACACCGTGCCCGCGCGCTTGCGAGACGTGCACGTCCCCCAGCGTTCACAACTCGAGGTCCCGCTTGCCGACTTCTACCCCGAGAGTGCCTCCTTCGGAGTCGAGGTCGTGGCGACCCGCGGGCGGGTCGTCGTCACCAGGTACCTCCGGGCCTCGACGCGGGAGGGCCTTCGAGGGCTCGACCTCGATCTCGGCGAGCTGGCGCCCTCGACGCGATGGGGCATGGCGGGGGGCGAGGTGCAGCCGGGCGGAGCAGAGATCCTGCTGCTTGCGAATCCCGGGGAGGTGGAGGCGTTGGTGCGCATCATCGTGCACACCGAGGCGGAGCAGCTGACCCCGGGCCCCCTGCAAGAGCTGCCCGTCCCCGCCGGGAAGCAGGTTGCGGTGAATCTTGCCGAACACGTGCCACCCGGGGCTCGCCACGGAGTCTCGGTGCAGGGGGTGAACGGGGTGCCCGTTGTCGTGGAGCGCCGGCAGATCCTGACGTCCGGGGCCCGCGTGCTCGAGAACGCCTTCGGCTCGGCGGTCTCGGGGAGGCGCTGGGCGGCATCCGTCGGCTCGCCGTCGGGAGGCACAAGCATCCTCGCCGTGCTCAACGATGGGCAAGCCGCCACGACGGCCTCCGTCACGCTCATCACCGAGGGAACCGAGGCGAAGCCGCCCGAGTTGACCGCCTTGCGGCTCGAGCCCGGCCGCAGGACCACGATCGACCTGACGCCCTTCCTTGGAGGCAAGCCCGCCGTCGCGGTCATCGAGGCCGGGGGAAGCGTGGTGGTCGAGCACGAGACCCGCGTGGGCGAACCCTTCCGCGACGTCATCGCCGTGCCGGCCCGTCTGATCGATTGATTCCCCCGGTCTCAGGCCCAGCCCAGCTCCGCCAGGCGGTCGTCGCCGATCCCGAAGTGGTGGGCGACCTCGTGGATGACCGTGACCCGCACGACCTCACGGATGTTTGCCTCGGTGGCCGCCGCCCGCTCGATGTTCCGCTGGTAGAGCAGGATTCGGTCGGGCAGCACTCCGTAATAGGCCTCGCCTCGCTCGGTCAGCGGCACGCCCTGGTAGAGGCCGAGCAGCGTGCGGGGGTTTGCCCGAACGGCCTGCGCCTCGTCCCCGGGCTCCAGCTCCACGACGATCTCGACGTTCGACATCCGCGCCGCCAGCTCGGGTGGGATCGACTCGAGCGCCTCGGCGACGAGCCCTTCGAACTCGGCGGGCGGCAGGCGGGTCGTCACTCCCTCAGGATGACGCGCGGCTGGGGCGTTTGTCGCTCGCCGGGGCGAGTTGTGCGGCCACCCGCGTCGGGCGCGATCCCGGCTGCCGCGAGCGCGAAATCGGGTATCAGGGGCGGGGGTTTCCTCGGGTCGACATCCGTGTGGTTCGCGGACCCAGCCGGAGCGACGAGGGCGCTCCCGAGCCGGGAGTTTCGGGAGTTTTGCGGGAGGGGGTTTTCATCTCGGCCCGACTACGCCAAAATGTGCCGCCTGTGACTGTGAACCCCCCTCCCGGCTCCGACACCACCAACCTGCCCCCCGACTCCGAGCCTGAAGTCGAGTCGTCCTGGCCTCCCGCGGTCGAGGGTGACGGGGCCGGCGAGGCCAGGGACCCCTGGGACGAGGAGCTCGAGGGCGACGGCGCCGTCGACGACCCCGACGCGCCCACCGAATCCCCGTACGACGACGAGGTCGTATACGACTCCGAGTACGACTCGAACGAGGCGTACCACCCCCCCTACGAGGCCGCCGGATACGACCCGGTCGCCTCCGAGGCCACCGGCAAGCTCGCCGGGCTGGGGGGAGAGCTCATCGGGTCCGAGGCGGGCGCGCCCGAGGAGGGAATCGGGGCGGCGGCCGAGCTCTGGGAGACCGCGCAGCTGGCGGTGGTGGATCCCGACTGGCTTGCCGCCACGCTTCCCGCGCCGGCCGAGGAGGCTTCGGATCTCGTGGGAACGCCGGACATCCAGTACCCGTCCGACGAACTGGGACCAGAGGTCGAGACAAGGGGTCCCGGTGTGGACGTCGTGGCCGGCGCGAGCCGCTTCCGGCGAGTGAAGTGGCTGATCCCGGCCGCGGCCTGCCTGATGCTCCTCGGCGGGGGAGTGGCCGGGGCGGCGGCCAGCTACGACGCCCGATATCGCACCACCATGCTGCCGGGCGTGAGCATCGGCGGCCTTCCGATCGGGGGGATGCGGTTCGAGGCGGCCCGGGCGCTCGTCGCCGAGACCTTCAACGCCCCGTTGAACCAGCCCGTTACCGTCGACGTCGATGGCACGACCTTCTCTGCCACCCGCCGGGAGCTGGGGCTGCGCACCGACGCGGTCAAGCAGTTCGACGAGGCGACCAGGCTGCACGGGGCCATGCCGGTGCTCTTCAGACTCTGGCATCGCATCACCGGCTCTCCCCTCCAGCGCGACCTCGATGTGCATCGCCGCTTCGACGGGAAGGGGATCGACGAGTTCGTCGACTCGGTTGCGAAGCAGGTGGACAGGCCTGGGGTCGACGCATCGATCCGCTACGAGGGGGGTCGGCTCCGGGTGACTCCCGACGTCTCCGGCTTCGAGCTCGACCGCAAGGCCGCGGTGAAGCAGCTCCGGGCGGGACTCGCCGCCGGCGAGTCGTACCTCCGGCTTGGGGGGCAGCCGGTCGCGGCGGTCCGCAAAAGCTCCGACCTCACCGACGTCCTGGTGGTACGGGTTGGTGAGAACAAGCTCTCCCACTACCGGGACGAGGTGCTCGTGAAGGAGTACGACATCGCCACCGGCACGTCGGAGTTCCCCACTCCCCTCGGAGAGTTCAAGATCGTCTCCAAGCGCAAGAACCCCACGTGGATCAACCCGGCGAAGTACCCCGGCGGGTGGGGCTGGAACCTGCCCGCCCGGATCGCCGCCGGCCCCGGCAATCCCCTCGGAACCCGGGCGCTCGACCTCTCGTCGAGGGGGATCCGGATCCACGGGACCTACTCGGTCTCCTCCATCGGCTACAACGCCTCCCATGGGTGCATCCGGATGCGGATTGCCGACGTAGAGGAGCTGTTCGAGCTGGCCCAGGTGGGAACTCCGGTGCTCGTCGTGCAGACGGCGCCTCTCAAGTCGCCGCCCAAGAAGGCGAGGGCGGAACCGGTCGAACCCAGTGCCGAAAACGACGGCACCCGGATCCCCGGCGCGACTCTCGCCCCCCAGCCGTCGGCTACGCCGTCCGTCACACCCGCCGCGACGCCGGCGCCGGCCACCTCACCGACGCCGGCCACCTCACCGGCGCCGGCCACCTCACCGACGCCGTAGCCGGGCGAGCCGTCCACGCGCGGCACGAGCTGGAGGAAGAGCTGGCCGGCCCGCTACCGGCTGTTGACCAGCTGGTCGAGCTGGGCTTTCTCCTCCGGGTCGTCGACCAGGCTCTTTCCGGCGTCGATCGTCTGCTGCGCCTGCGGGTTGTGCCCCACGGCACGGTAGGCGCGGGCCAGTCCCACGTAGTAGTCGACGTTGTACGGGTCGAGGGCGATGGCCTCGTGAAGCGGGGCCATCGCCTCGCGGGGTCGCTCGAGCACGAGGCGGGATAGTCCCAGGATGTGATGAGCCTCCCCCGACGTCGGGTCCAGTCGCACGGCCTGCGCGGCCTGCCGCTCGCCCCCCGCGCCGTCGCCGAGGAACAGCAGGGCGCGGGCGTGGACGACGCGGATGTCGGCGGACTTCGGGTCGAGCGAGGTCGCCCTGGTGACCGCGCTGCGGATCGACCGCTGCTCGGCTGAGGAGAGCGTCTGAGAGCTCAGCAGCTTCTCGGCGGCTTGCTCCAGAAGACGGCGAGCCAACAGGGCCTGCGCGGGTGCGAAGCGGGGGACCTTCTGAACCAGCGGGCGGAGCAGGGTGAGCGCCTCCTCCGCAGTCGCCACGTTCTGCGCCATCAGGAACCGGCTGACCGGCGTGTCCTTCTCCTGGAAGCGCCTGCGGAGGTGGTCGCTCAGCGAGAGGGTGCCGGCAGGCTCCAGGAGGGTGTCGAGGGCTCTCGGTTCGCCCTCCGGGGTGACCACGGTGACCCGGTGGGCGGGATCGGACGTCGACCTGAATGCGACGAGGACTGCATCGTGGTTGTGGATCTCGTGGTCGTCGATCCCCGTGATCACCTCGCCGGCTTGGACGCCGGCCTTCTCTGCGGGCGTCCCCGGGATCACATCGATGATCAAGGCCCCAGCCTTCGAAGCGTGCGGGAGGACCGACGACCACCCCGCGTCGTTGGTGATGACGACGACGCCGAACATCGCCCGGCTGGGAGGCTTCGGGGTCGGTGGGGGAGCGGGCAAGGCCGGCGCCCGGGCCGGATCGCGCCCGGCCAGTCTCCGGAGCGCCGCCGGGGGGCTGCAGGCGCCGACGAGGCCCACGAGGCCGAAACAGGCGAGCACGAGGACGCTGCGGTGTCGCATCCTGGCCAGATTATCGGGCAGCCGTCCTCAGGTCGCGACCAGTCGGACGGTCGTTCACTGGTTGTGGCGGATTGCGCGAGATTCTTCTTGCCTACGGTCGCCGGCGGGGAGTAAGATGGAATGGTTCCGCAGAAGTGAGTAGGGGAAACCCGAAAGCTACTGCGGAACTCTCTTTATTTCTCTTGGCCCTGCTTGTCGGTCGAACCGGGGACGGGGCCAGCTGAATCGGGTGGGAAGTGGACGCCCCACGTCAGGAGCGTCTTTCGACGTTCCGGGGTCCGGCCGTCACCGGGCGGAAGGGTCGGCGGCGCCGCCCGGAGATGTGCCGGGCTCCGAAACGACGAGTTACGGTTGAGTTACAAAACCGGCTTACGCGACGGCTGCGTTAGCCAAGACGGCGGCGGGGCCCTCCCGTTGCAAACCACACGGATGTGATTTATCGTCCAATCTGTGGTGTCCGCCGGCGAGCAGGAGAACGGTCGAGGCTGTGCCCGTTCGGGGTGCCGCGGGCCGGCGTTGGCCACACTCGTCTTCGACTACGGCCGGCGCTACGTGTTGCTCCAGGACCTCGTCCTGGCGCCCGACCCCTCATCCTACGACCTCTGTTCGACGCATGCCGAGCGGTTCCGGCCCCCCCTCGGTTGGGAGTCGGAAGATCGGCGGGTGCGCCCATGGCCGACCGGCCCCACGATCCCCGAGCGCGGTCCAGCCCCCGCGACCCGGCGAGCCCGCACGCCCTCCGAGCCGGCGGGCGCCTCTCCTCGGGCTTAGGTAACATCGCCGGGTAAGCCGCGAGGAGAGCCGGTGCCGATCGAACGTTCCCTCATCCGTCAGGTTCGGTCACTGGACGAGTATGATCTTCGCCGCCTTCTGATCTTCGTCCGGGGGCTGCTCGTCCAGCGAGGGATCCCGCCTCGTCCACTCGACGAGCCGGCCCCTCGCCCGGGAAAAGTTAGCTACCGCCTCCAGCCCGTGCGGTGTGGCAAGCCCGGGTGCACCAAATGCCCGCACGGCCCCTACTGGTACGCCTATTGGCGCGAGGGGGGCCGGGTTCGCTCCCGTTACCTCGGCCGCCGGGCCCCTCAGGAGCCGGAGAAGGGCCCCGGACCCGCGTCTCAGGGGCCTCCCGCCGGCGCCGTCTAGCTGCTTGCTAGTCTCCCGGACCATTCGGAAATGACCCGTTTGTGCTATGGGCGAGCTCTGCCATTCCGCCGATAGAGATGGTGTCCTTTGGGGTCGATTGGAGGCAATTTGATGAAGTGCGAACGCTGCGGGTCGAGCGACACCATCCTCATCCCCCTCCAGTTGGGGGATGGCTCACGCATCGAGTTCTCCACCTGCCACAACTGCGAGTCGAAAGTCTGGACGTCGGCCGGCGACCGGGTCACGCTCCAGGAAGTGCTTGCCCTCACCTCGTCGCACCGCCCGCGCTGACCCTCCCCCTCCACCAACCGGCCCGCCTCGGCGGGCCGGTTGCGCGTCCGCTGGAAGTTACAGCGTGATGCGCCAGCGGGTGCCGGCCAGCGTGTCGATCAGCTCGACGTGCATGGCGGCAAGCTGGTCACGGAGCCGATCGGCAACCGCCCAGTCCTTCGACCGTCGGGCCTGCTCGCGCTGCTCGATCAACTCGGCGGCGCCCTCCGGCAGCGCCTCACGCCCGACCACCTCGCGGGCGAGGTCGAGGCCCAGGAACCGGTCCCACATCGAGAGGAGGTGGAACTTCTCGGCCGCGTCGATGGGGGAGGCGACAAGCTCGGAGACGGTCACGAGGGCCTGCGGCGTGTCCAGGTCGTCGGCAACGGCCTCGCGAAACCGGCGGTCGAGCTCTTTTGCCTCGATGGAGAGCTCGTCGACCGGCCCCGACGCCCACTCCGCCATCTGCTTGCGAAGCTTCTCCAGGCCTCGCTCCGCCGCCTCGAGCCCCTCCCAGGTGAAGTTCATCTGGCTTCGCCAGCGGGTCTGGAGGACCAGGTATCGGAAGGCCAGGGGGTCGAAGCCTCGCTCCACAAGGTCGTCGACGGTGTAGTAGTTCTGCGCCGACTTGGCCATCTTGCGGCCCTCGGCCAGCAGATGGGCCCCGTGGAACCACCGCTGCACCACGCCGTGCCCGACCGCGCCCTCCGACTGGGCGATCTCGTCCTCGTGGTGGGGGAAGATGTTGTCCTCGCCCCCGGTGTGGATGTCGAAACGCTCGCCGAGGTGCTTGATGCTCATCGCCGAGCACTCGATGTGCCAGCCGGGGTATCCCTCGCCCCAGGGGCTGGGCCACTTCATGATCCTGCCCTGCCCGGCCGCCCTCCACAGCGTGAAGTCATAGTGATTGCGCTTGCGAGGATCGACCTCCTCGATCCTGTGCGCCGCCCGCAGCTGTTCGGGAGTGTTGCCGGAGAGCCGCCCGTACGCCGGAAAGGAATCGACGTCGAAGTAGACGAAGCCGTCGGCCTCATAGGCGTGGCCGCGCTCGATGAGCTCTCCGATCAGCTCGATCATCTGGGGCACGTGCTCGGTCGCCTTCGGATAGACGGCCGAGGGGCTGATGCTGAGGGCTTCGATGTGGCGGAGGTAGGCGTCGGTGTACTTCTGCGCGATCTCGGCGGCCGACAGGCCCTCGTCCTCGACGGCGACGAGCATCCGGTCCTCGCCGCGGACGTCGCTGTCGTTGGTGAGGTGCCCGACGTCGGTGATGTTCGTCACCTGCCGCACCTCGTATCCCTCGAGCTCGAGCGCTCGCCGAAGGAGGTCTGCCCCAATGTAGGTGCGCATGTTGCCGATGTGCGCGTAGCGGTAGACGGTCGGCCCGCAGGTGTAGATGGTCACCCGCCCGGGCTCGAGCGGCGCGATCTCGGCGCGGGACCGGCTAAGGGTGTCGTAGAAGCGCATGGCCTCTCCTTGGGTCGAGGGCCGGGTCGGCTCAGCGTAGCACCGGCGTCGGCGGCTCCCGCAATTTCGCGGGTGAGGTACTAGCAACCGTACTATTTGTCAAGAACATTCTCGGGCCGCGTTCAAGAAGACCCTGTTGGAGGGCAGCTTGAAGAATGCTCGGGAACTCTACCGAGCACCGGCGGCCCTCCCTGGCGGCAACACGCTGACGTACGCGACCTCGCCTGTTGGTCGGGTCAGGCAACCACGTTCGCGCTCGCCTGGTGGGAAGGGGCCGGTGTCCTGCTAGAAGCGACGTCCCCGAAAGGCGTCAT
>JBOGWP010000193.1:0-5407 GCA_050693875.1 Actinomycetota bacterium | reverse complement strand
GGACGAGTTCACCTTCCGCTTCAACCGGCGCAGCTCCAGCCGGCGTGGGCTGCTCTTCTACCGGCTGCTCGAGCAGGCCGTCGAGACGGCCCCCACCCCCTACAAGAGGATTGTGGGCGGCGCTCTGCATCCAAAGATCGCTCGGCTGGAGCATGACCACAACATCTAGGGGCAGGTCCATCAAAGTGGATAGCCCCTTTAATTAATGCGGCTGAGGAACCGCCCGTCCTGCCTCCCACTCCTTCACCAGAGCGATGCGCTCCTCGGGCGGCGGATGGCTGGAGAGCAGGTAGGCCCAGCGCGACGGCGCGATCTCGCTCTGGTTCTTGAGCGCGAGCTCACGCTCCATGCGGACGAACGCAATCGGATCGTTCGTCATCGACATCGCATCGAGGTCGGCCTGCCGCTCCCAGGCCCGCGAGACCCACTGCTGCAGCGGACCGGTGACCCCGCCCATCAGGGCGAACGCGAGGAGCACGACGGGGATGAGGGCCGGATCCCCGCGCCCACGGGCCCCGGCGAGCTCCAGGACCGCCCGCTGCGCGAGGAGCGACCGCAGCACGACGAACGCGGCGAGCGACCCGGCGGCGGCCCCGGCAGCCCCGAGCAGCACGTGCCGCCGGCGCCAGTGCGCCAGCTCATGGGCGAGCACGAGGCGGATCGAGTCACGGTCGAAGTCGCGCAGCAGGTTGTCCCACAGCACCACCCGCTTGGTCCGGCCGATCCCCGTGAAGTAGGCGTTGTGCTTGGCGGTTCGCCGGCTCGCATCCATCACAAGGACGTCGCGGATCGGGACGCCGGCGGCCTCGCCAAGCCCGATAGCCTCCCGGCGAAGGTCGTCGTCCTCGAGGGAGCGAAAGCGGTTGAACAGCGGAGCCAGCACGACCGGCGCGGCGAAGGTGAGCAGGAGCGTGAGCCAGGTCATGCCCAGCCAACCGAGCAACCACCACCAGCGGGTCGAGCGCAGCAGCCACCACAGGCCCAGGAGCGCCGCGTTGGCGATGAGGGCGCCGATCACGACCCCCTTGGCTCGGTCGATGAGGACGCCGCGCAGCGTCTGCCGCCCGAACCCCCATCGCCGCTCGTGCACCAGTTCCGCCCACAGCCCGAGCGGGAGCCGCACCACGGCGCCGGCGACGATGATCGCCGTCGTCACGGCGATCACCCGAAGTCGCCAGTCGCCGATCCCGAAGACCCGGGGGATGCGCGCGCCGGCCTGGAAAACCACGACGAGGACGAGCACGGCGGCCGAGAGCACGCTGCCGGCGATGCCCACCCGGCGCAATGGGCGACGGTACGACCGGGTGAGCTCGATCTCGTCCGCCGAGAAGCTGTCGCGCGGGTCCGCCCGGACGCGCCGGTAGAGCCGCCGATCAGCCGGCGCGAGGGTCGACGTCAGATCACCGCCGAGAGCCGGTTCGAGGTCACGAAGTCCTCGGTCATGTAGAAGGCTTCGCGGGTGAGCGCCCTGGTCTTGCGGCTGAAGATCACCGACAGCTCTCGCCGTCCATCCGGGTAGTGGACGAACACCTTGATGGTGGTGGCGTCGATCTCGATCTCGTTCCACGAGGAGGGGGTCAGGCCCCGCAGCCGCTTCGTCGAGCACGTGCCCGAGTTGGCGATCAGGATGCCGTTCACTCCCCAGAAGAACGGGACGTGCTTGTGGCCCGAGACGATGAGATCGATGTCGAGCGTGGTGAGCTGGGCCAGCAGATCTCCTGCATCGGTGACGATGTTGCGCTCGCGGCCGGTGCCGGGGACCGGGACGAGGTGGTGATGGATCGCGAACAGCTTGATGTCGCCGGGCTGATCAAACTGGGCACGGATCCACTGGTAGCGGTCGCGGCCCACCCGGCCCTCGTTCACGTCGGGCTCCGACGAGTCGACCCCGACCACGGTGAAGCCGGTTGCTCGCAGCCGCTCGGCGCGCTGTTCGTCGAAGGCGACGCGGTAACGGGAGTACCGGTTCCCGAAGTAGCGCTCGAAGTGCACCCAGCCGACGTTGCGGGCGTCGTGGTTGCCCGGGATCACGATCTTGGGAGCGGCGATCTCGACCAGGATTCCGGACGCCTTGACGTACTCCTCCTCGTACCCGGCGGTGGTGAGATCGCCCGCCACCACGACGACGTCGGGGCTCATGTCGTTGACGATCTTGATCACCCGATCCATTGCGTCGCTCTGGAAGCTGGGCTCCCCCGCATGAATGTCGGATATCTGGGCGATTCGCAGCGGCATCCGGGCGTAGGACACGCATCCTCCTCAATTGCGTCATCGTCGCGAGGTGCACCGTTAGGATAGCCAGGCGCCGGGGGAGGTTCCCGCACCGCCGCGGATCGGTGAGCGAGATGGAACAGCGAGTCACGCACAGCCTGGTTCAGATGCTCCGGACGATTCCGGACTTCTCGCCGCTGGACGAGCACTCGCTCCTCGAGATCGTCGGCGAGTCGATGAACCTCTTCTGGAAGGCCGGTGGGACGATCTTCGAGAAGGGTAGGGCGGGAGAAGCGTTCTATGTGGTGGTCGCAGGCTCGGTGTCGATCCGGGATGCCGAGGGGCACGAGGTGGGCCGCTTCGAGTCCGGCGACTCCTTCGGAGAGATCTCGCTGCTCCTCAACACGACCCACCGGCGTGAGGCGGTGGCCCTGACCGACTGCGAGATCCTCGTTCTTCCCCGCGAGGCGTTCTCGTCGCTGCTGGCCTCGAACCCCAGCCTCGCCGAGCACTTCCAGCGCGTGCTGAAGGAGCGTGTGCCCGAGAGCGTGTCGGAACCGAGCGGGGGGTAACGCACCGCTGCTCGTTCTGCCCGCGTCACGTAGCGCCTGGCGCTTCGCCAATGCCAAAGAAGGCTGAAGCCCCTCCACCGGTCGGCGGACTCGTCCGCTGACTACGAAATCACCTCGACCGGAACCGGCGTCCGGTGGCGAATCAGGTCGGCAAGCTGCGCCTGCCACGGCCCCCGGGGTGGCCGCTCGCCTACGAGGATCAGGTCGAACCCCTTGGCGCGACCGACGATCACCTCGACCAGGTGTCCCTCCGCCATCGTGAGCTCGACGGTCAGCCCTTTGTCTCGGAAACGCTCCGCGACGGCCTGGAGCACCGACTCGCCAAAGCGCTCGTCCAGGTCGTCCGGCTCGATCTCGAACTGGCTCACGACGTCGCGATCGAGCCGGGGTGGATACGCGTGCAGCGCGGTCACCTCGGCCCCCTCCCTGGCGAGCTCCATGGCCCGCGCGCCGGCCCGAAGGGACGACTCGGAGCCATCGACACAGAGCAGCACCTTCATCGTCCGCGGATTCGCAGCCATCGGTCGATCCGTTGATCTCGGGGCGGAAGCAACCGTGCCCGGCGACTTTAGCCCCTTTGGGCCACCTAGGAGCCGGGGGGAGTTCGGCGAGTCCGGCGACCCTTTCCCGTGCTCCGGGCGCTGCGGGCAGGCAAGCGAACCTTTGGCTGGGAGGGGGATGCGGTGGGAGCTGCTTCTTCGCCACCCATCGGCGGTGCTCCGGCTGCCCGTGTGGTTCTACCCTTCTTCTTCGCCGAGGCGGCCCGGCGGGGCGCTGGAGCCGGTGCCCGCCGGCGGCGAGGACCCTCCTCGTCCGCCGCGCCCTCCCGGCGTCGACCGAGGGTGGCCCACCCCAGCTCGTAGGCGAGCGGGTTTGTTGCCTTGACCTCTCGGGTGGCCGGGTCGAAGGAGAAGGTCGCCTCCTTGGTGCGGCCTCGCGAGAAGTAGCGGAACGTGACGTGCCAGTGCCCGTCCCGCTTCACCGCGTCCCAGCCTTCGTCGAGGACCTCGGGCGGTATGGGGACGTGGCGCTCGACCAGGTTCTTCTCGACCGCCTCCCCCACCTTCAGCTCCGACTTGCCCAGCCTCGGCTTGGCGATCCACTGCACTTTCGCCAGGTCGGCGATGCCCGCTCGCTCGGCGATGATCGGGCCGGTGAAGCGTTCCACCCAGGAGACGTCGGTGTCGGCGAGCCGGGCTACCTGTTCCGTGGTCTTGCCTTCGCGGAGCAGGCTCTGGATCTCACGAGGCGACAGCTTGCTCGGCTTTGGCGGAGGAGGGGGAGGCTCGGGCGGCGGCGGGATGGCGTCCTCGCGCAGTGGCAGGCTGATGCTCCCCGCCTTGGCTTCCTCTTCGAGCTTGGCCACCTCCTCGAGCGTGAGAAGCAGCCGCTCGTCGATCTCGAGCAGGTAGTTGCCCGCCTCGGCTCCCCGGCGCCTCGCGAAGATCAGGTTCCTGAGATCGGTCGTGAACCCGACGAGGTGAAGCTTGATCATGTGCCTCTCGCGCCCGCCCCGTGCACCCCTTACGAAGCTGCCCGAGCCAATTCAAGCACGAGTGAACAGCGAGATGTGTGCTCATCAGCTAACTCGCCCTCCTCGTGAAGAGAAAAACCGGTTCCAGGCCCGCTTCCTTGAGGTAGGCAACGGCACGCTCCTCCTCCGGGTCGAGAGGAAGCCGGCCCTCCGGCTTCTCGAGCAGCGCCGTCACGAGGCAGTCGGGGCAGTGCTCGCGGTTCCGCATCGGGCACCGGTCGCAGTCGATCATCATCTCGGACGCCTCCTCTCGTTCCTCTTGGGCGCATCGGCCGGCCCTCGCAGGCCGAGGCTTTGATACAGAGAGCCCCGGCGGCCTTCCTCGTCGGCGTCGGTATAGCCCTGGAGGTAGGCCATCCGCAGGAGCCACCCGAGGTGCTGTTCGGTCTCCTCCGGCGTGAGTTGCGCCTCGAACAGAAAGGCCCAGAGATCGGCGAGCCGAGGGTCGACTACCCTCGCCAGGCGCTCTCCCGGCGACAGGCGGGCCGTTTCCGGATCGATGCGGGTGGAGAAGGCTGGATGGTCGTGGTTCCTCATGTCGCTCCCTCCTGATCGCTTCCCTGAACATGACGATAGGGAGGGGGTATGACAGAACGCGCGTAATCGGGGACCGGAAGAAAAATTTCTTCCCGACCTGCTCCCGCGCCCGTTGGCTGCGTCTCCCCCGGTTGCTATCCTCTGCATCCGCCGGAGGGCCTCGGCCACTGCCGCAGGGCTACTCTTCCCGAGCCTCGCCGCCGGCCTTCTTCCCCACCCGCCACTTCCCCCGGTCCGGCACGCCATGCCGGGTGGAAGGAGGAGCAGGTGCCAAGGGGACCGGGCCGGGGAGGCTGGGCGCTCACGACCCTGCTCGTGGTGGCGTCGGTCGTCGGCATCGGCGCAGGTCCGGCCGCGGCAGCCGAGTTCGTCCCGGTCGACGCACCGGTGGTCCGCGGTTTCGAGGAACCCGCTCACGACTACGGCCCGGGGCATCGCGGGATCGACTTCGCCCTACCGGTCGGAACCGAGGTGGTCGCCTCGGCCGCCGGGGTGGTGCAGTTCGCCGGCCCCGTCGCAGGTGCGGGAGCGTTCGTCTCGCTCTCGCACCCCG
>JBOGWP010000192.1:0-4039 GCA_050693875.1 Actinomycetota bacterium | reverse complement strand
CGTGCTGGTCCTCGATCTTGTCGTGCCACACCCAGAAGCCCAGCGGAAGTTCGGGGAGCTCCCGGTTCTTGAAGGCGCGCAGCCCGGCGATCAGCTCCTTCCAGAACCCGGCGGCGGCCCAGTGCTCTATGGCGAAGGACGCACCTTCGCCGATCGAGGCATCCTCGGCGCCGTAGATGCGCAGCAGCTCCTCGCAGAAGAAGCGGGTGCTCGGCGTCGCATGGCGCATCTTGCCGAGGTCCTCGAAGGCCAACCCGAGCGGGGCCCCGAAGTGCACCAGCCACTCGAAGTGCGCCGCAGAGAAGCGGAAGGCCCCCCCGTCGACGCTGCCCTCCGTCCCGACGACCTCGGGGTCGGTGTCGCCGTTGCGTTCCGCCGGCAGCGAAGCCGAGGGCGGCCGGAAGATCACCCCCAGCTCGTTCATGAGGATCTCCTTGCCGGCCCGGTAGGTCTCGAGGTCGGCAGCGTTGATCACCTTGCGCAGCTGCGCCGCGACGAACTGATGGCTGAATACCGAGAACTGGACCGCGAGGTGCCGGACTCCCGCGCGCGTCGCCTCCCCCTTCGAGAACCACTTGGTGTAGAGGTTGTTGGTCACCACCGGATGGTGCAGCACCACCTCGTCCACCCGCTCGCGAAACGCCTGTAACGCTGCGCTCGCCTCCATGCGTCCTCCCTCCCTGGCCCTAGTCTGGCTCGCTTTGGTACCCTGGCGCGTCGAGCAGCCCCATCCCTCTCGCCCACGACGTCTCGTACTCCCTGAGCGCCACGGTCTCCGCCTCCGGCGTCACCCGGAGGGGACGCCGCGCCTCGACCATCACCGCCACCTCGACGGTGCGCGTCCTGGTCGCCGACGCCGCAATCGCGGCGGGCTGCGGTCCGTGATGGATCCCCTGCGGGTGCAGGGTCATGAAGCCCGCCCCGATCCCGGCCCGAGAGAAGAAGGTGCCCGAGTGGTAGAAGAGCATCTCGTCGGCGTCGATGTTGGCGTGGTAGAAGGGCACGCGGAGCACGTCCGGGTCCTCCTCGAGTGGCCTCGGCACGAACGAACAGATCCCGAAGCCGTCGTTGGCAAAGGTGGTGTGGGCCGACGGGGGCAGGTGATAGCGGGGAGAGATCACCGGGCGGTGGTCGAGGATGTTCAGCCGCACCGGGCAGAGGTCGCCCTGCCATCCGACGACGTCGAGCGGGTGCCACGCGTACGTCAGCGTCGTGAAGACCCCGTCGCGCTTGATCCGCACCTCGAACGGTCCTTGCTCGTCGTGCGCCTCGGGCTCCGGGACAGCCAGGATCCCCGGATCGAAAAGGGCGTGCCTGCCGAGCAGGCCCCGGTCGGGCAGCCGGTACCCCCCCGTGCCCTCGATCACGAGCAGGAACGACTCCGCTTCGCCGGCTGGGACGACGCGGTGGGTCGTGCCCTTGGGGATGATCAGATAGTCCCCCGGACCGTAGGCGAGCGGCCCGTAGTCGGTCTCGACCGTCCCTTCGCCGGCGTGCACGAAGTAGCAGAGGTCGCCGTCGGCATCACGAAGGAACCACCCCGCCGGTTCGGAGCGGCGGCTGATGTAGAGCCGTACGTCGTCGTTGCCCGCCACCAGCGTCCAGGGCGCCCCCGGGTCGGTGAGGTCCTCGGTCTTCAGCTGGTTCAGGTCGAGGGCGCGGGGCCGCAGGGGCCCCTCGATGCGTACCCACGCGGTCGGCGGGTGGCGCCGGTAGAGATGCGAGGCGCGCCCGAAGAAGGTCTCGCGCCCGTGCTCCTCCTCGTACGTCCCTTCGGGAAGCCCCACGTGGGCTTGCCGGGCGACCGTGCCTTTCGAGTGGACCGGTTCCATCTAGAGGTTCCCCCTTGCCGCCTGCTCGCGCTCGATCGCCTCGAAGAGGGCCTTGAAGTTGCCGACGCCGAACCCGCGCGAGCCATGGCGCTCGATGACCTCGAAGAAGAGCGTGGGCCGGTCCTGGACCGGCTTGGTGAAGATCTGCAGCAGGTACCCTTCGTCGTCGCGGTCGGCGAGGATCCCGTTGCCGCCGAGGTCCGCGATGAGCTCCGCCGCTTCCGGCACGCGAGAGGGCAGTTGCTCGTAGTAAGTGGCGGGCACGCGGAGGAAGGCGATGCCCACCGCCCGCATCGACTCCACCGTGGCGATCACATCGTCGGTCTTCAGGGCGATGTGCTGCACGCCCGGCGAGCCGTAGTACTCGAGGTACTCGTCGATCTGGGACTTGCGCCTGCCCTTGGCCGGCTCGTTGATCGGGAATCGAATCTTCCCCGTGCCATCCCATACGACCTTCGACATCAGCGCCGAGTACTCGGTCGAGATCTCCTCGTCCGAGAAGTGGCGAAGCTCGGTGAAGCCCATGACCCGCTCGTAGAAGCCGACCCACTCCTGCATCCGCCCGAGCTCGACGTTTCCCACCACGTGATCGATCGCCCGGATCCCGAAGCCGGCCGTCGGCCCGTGCTGGAGCGGGCGGTACCCCGGAAGGAAGGGGCCGGAGTAATGCGAACGGTCGACGAGCGAGTGGAGGGTGTCGCCGTAGGCGGCGATCGCGGAGACCACCACCTTGCCGTGCTCGTCCTCGAGTACGGTCGGCTCGAGCACCCCCTTGGCACCCCGCTCGGTGGCCAGGCGGTAGGCCTCCTCCCCGTCGGGAACCGTCAGTGCCACGTCACGCACTCCGTCGCCGTGGATCCGGACATGCTCGGCGATCGCCGTCGCGGGGTGAAGCGCCCCGGTTAGGACGAACCGCACGTCGCCCTGCTCGACGAGGAACGAGACGCGGTCGCGGGTCCCCGTTTCCAGGCCTCGATAGGCGGTCGCAGTGAAGCCGAGGGCGGTGTAGAAGTGGGCTGCCTGGCGGGCGTTGCCGACGTAGAGCTCGACGTGGTCGATCCCGAGGGTCGGAAAGGCATCGTCGCCCGAGTCCACGGCCGCACCTCCCTGAAGCGCAGCTGATTTCAGGATACGACGAGCCAGAGGTGCAGGGGGGCGCCTCCGGCCGCGACGCGGAGTCGGGCCGCCCAAAGAGCCCAAACGCCAAGCCGCCATAGCCTGGTTTGTGAGCGTTTGGGGTACGGCCTAACGAAAAATGCGGATACCCCCCGATGCCGTGGTGTATCTGCAGAGGTGACTAGGAGGCAATGGAGCCGTTTATACGTAGCGGGCGAGTGAAAAGAGTCCGGCTCCGGCGGCGTTGCTGATCGACTACGGGCGACCCTGGTGCATGCGCCCCAGCCGGACAACGGTGGCAGGTTCGCCGAGGGTGCTGGCACCCGAGTTCGGCACGGAAGGTTTCCGAGCGCGAGGCTGGGAAAATCCGTTGTGGCAAAGCGGTTGGCCGGCGAAGGCTTCGAGTCAGGAGGTGAGCTGATGGAGGTCAAGGAGCTGGGACACATCGTGCTGTACGTGCGGAACCTCGAGCGTTCCCGGCAGTTCTACGGCGAGATCCTGGGATGGAGAGAGGTGGCCCGCTTCGGGTCCCAAGGGGCGGTCTTCTCGTCGGGACGCACCCACCACGAGCTGCTGTTGCTGCACGTCGGTCCGAACGCAACCGCGATCCCGGCCCCCCCGCGGGTCGGGATGTACCATTTCGGGCTCAAGGTCGGCACCACCGACGAGGAGCTGCGGCGGGCGCTCGACGAGCTGGCTGAGGCGGGGGTGAAGGTGGTCGGGAGCGCCGACCACACCGTGACCCACAGCCTGTACATAGAGGATCCCGACGGCAACGAGATCGAGCTCTACATCGACGTGCAGCCGGAAGCCTGGAAGGACGACCCGGCGGCGATCGTGGCCCCGATCCGCCCCCTGCGAATCTGATCCTGGACGAGCGAGTGCGAGCCGGTAGCTCGCCTACCGGCTCATGCCGACGACCGGCGCCTCGAGGTGCTGGCCCCCCACGCTCCCGAGGAACTCGGCATCTCCGAAGGCAAACACCCCTCCGTCCGAAGCCACGAGCCAGTAACCGTTCCCCGATGGCGAGGCAGCCATTCCCACGATCGGGGCTGCGAGGTTGAGCCCGCCGGTGGAACCCAGAAACCCCG